>NZ_KV837620.1:0-208 GCF_001838575.1 Streptococcus sp. HMSC034B03 | reverse complement strand
AAAAAGAGAGTGGGACAGAAATCAGTAGTTTCGTAGAAACTTGATTTCATCGTCCCACCTCCGCACGGTTGAGTAGGGCTGTAAAAGTTGATTTATCAACGTATTAGAGTCCACTCAGCAGTGATTGATTGGCACTAAAGTGCCTAATCAATTGTGCATGGGAAACTCTACATTGACTAAAGTCAATAGAGCTTCTCCAAACTACTGC
>NZ_KV837619.1:0-314029 GCF_001838575.1 Streptococcus sp. HMSC034B03 | reverse complement strand
GTGATGAGAATGCGTTTCTTAAAGTTGTCAAAGCTCCGAAAGCCAAAAGAATAACTCTATAATCTCTGAAGCAGAGTCCACCCACTACAGAAATTATAGAACCACAAAATTCCAGCCTTAGCTTTTTAATCTTTACTAAAGAAGAACGGGGGTGCAAATTGTTTTAATTTGTTAAAACAATCTTGCGCTTTTTGATTGTCCTCGCAGATAATCAAGCAGACATCATCACCGCAGACCGTTGCGACAATTTCGGAAAATTCTAGAGCATCTAAGATAGAACCGAATGATTGTGCCAATCCAGGAAGAGTTTTCATGACAACTTGATGTTGAACAGGACGCAACATAATCAAGGCATCTTCCATATAGAGACGCAGGCGTTTTTCCCAGCGTGAAGGTGCCATGCTATTGATAATGTAATAAGAAATATCTGCTTCGTGTACTTTTACTAAGTTCAAAGCTTTAATGTCTCGAGAAAGTGTGGATTGCGTCACTGTAACGCCATTCGCTTTCAATAAATCTTGTAATTCTTGTTGTGTGTGAATTTTTTTCTCTAGGACAAGTGAGCGAATGAGTCGATGACGGCTTTCAATTTTATTCATATTTCACCTATTATTTTATAAACATAGCATCTCCAAAGCTGAAAAAGCGGTATTTTTCATCAATGGCATGCTGATAAGCAGAGAGCACTAATTCTCGACCTGCAAAGGCTGAAACGAGCATGACGAGAGTGGACTTTGGAAGGTGGAAATTGGTAGAAAAAGCATCTACGATTTTCCAATCGTAGCCAGGTTTAATAAAGATGTTGGTCCAACCGGAGTCTGCTTTGATTTCCCCATTAAATTTTGAACCGATTGTCTCTAGTGTACGGATAGAAGTTGTTCCGACCGCTATAACACGTTTCCCGCTGGCTTTGACTTGTCGAAGCGTGCTAGCTGCTTCTTCAGACAATGTATAGAATTCTGAATGCATCTCGTGTTCGTCTACATTGTCTACAGAGACAGGACGGAAGGTTCCTAGACCAACATGAAGCGTCAGATAGACTAATTTTACGCCTTTAGCTTCAATCTGAGCCAGCAGCTCTTTGGTAAAATGAAGCCCGGCAGTAGGAGCAGCCGCTGAGCCATTTTCTTTAGCATAAACAGTCTGATAGCGTTCACGGTCTTTTAATTTTTCATGAATATAAGGCGGCAAGGGCATTTCGCCCAGACTTTCAAGCACTTCCAAGAAAATCCCTTGGTAATGGAAACGTACAATTCGTCCGCCGTGTTCTAATTCTTCTAAGACAGTTGCTGTTAAGCGCCCGTCACCAAAAGATATAGCTGCTCCGACTTTTAAGCGCTTGGCTGGCTTCGCTAGCACTTCCCAATCATCTCCTGCGATGTTTTTCAACAGTAGTAATTCAACATGTCCGCCTGTTTCAGGCTTTTCACCATGAAGGCGTGCTGGCAAGACGCGCGTATCATTCATAACCAAAGCGTCTCCAGGATGTAATTGATCAATAATGGCATCAAAGTGAGTATCTTCCATTTGACCAGTTTCGTGATTGACGACTAAAAGGCGGGAAGCATCTCGCTTTTCTAAAGGTGTTTGCGCAATCAATTCTTCTGGTAAATGAAAGTCAAAATCAGCAGTATTCATACATTCTCCTTAGGCTGTAATTAAAATCCATAACGAATAACAACAAGCAACAAGTGGCAGGCACATGAGTAAAATGCCTAAAATCAATAAGGTATAATACCAGATTCGCTTGGTTTTGAAAAGGAGCGCAGCGATAACAAATGCAACTCCCAGTAAAAATAAACAGAGTAAATAGACTAACATTCTTCTATTATAGCACGATTTTTCGTGCAAACAAGCTCGGATTTTTTAAAAAGAAACAAATTCTCTTGACAAAAATTGGTCTATACCATATAATGTAATTAAATAAGGAAAAGGAGTTTAGCGATGAGAATTATTCAAGTGGAAAATCAAGTAGACGGCGGTAGAGTAGCGTTTGAATTATTAAAAGAAAAATTAGCTGAAGGAGCTAAAACGTTAGGCTTAGCGACAGGGAGTAGTCCTTTGAGTTTTTACGAGCAAATTGTTGAAAGTGACCTTGATTTGTCAGGCTTAACCAGTGTGAATCTAGACGAGTACATAGGATTAAGTGGGGAAAATCCTCAGTCTTATCGTTATTTTATGCAAAAACATTTATTTAATCAAAAGCCTTTTAAAGAAAGCTTTTTACCAAATGGTGTTGCTGAAGATGCGGAAGCAGAAGTGAAACGCTACAACCAAATTTTGGTAGAACATCCTGTTGATTTGCAAATTTTGGGAATTGGTACAAATGGTCATATTGGGTTTAATGAACCAGGGACGAGCTTTGATAGCACGGTTCATGTAGTGGATTTGGAGCAATCAACTATTGAAGCGAATGCTCGTTTCTTTGATAAAATAGAAGATGTACCGACGCAAGCTTACTCAATGGGGATTCGGAATATTCTCGATGCAAAATCTATTATTTTATTTGCTTATGGTGCTTCAAAAGCTAAAGCGATTGCAGGAACAGTAGAAGGACCGATTACAGAAGAACTACCAGGAAGCGTCCTTCAAAAACATGAAGATGTGGTTGTTATCGCAGATAAAGAAGCTTTAAGCATTTTGAAAAAATAAGAATCTATTTCCTATCTAATTTTTAGGTAGGTTTTTTGACATTTTGGAAAAAGTTCGTTATCTTATGGATAAAGTGTGCTATACTAGAAGATAAGTGAGAACTTAGGAGGATTCTAGTGAAAAAGCTGTTAGCTATTGTTTGTCTTTTTATGTTGTATGTGGGAGTAACTGCTGCTCGTGCAGATGAATTGGTTGATATGGCACAAAAAATGTATCCAAACGAGAAGGTCAATCCAATCAATCGTCCGAAATCATCCTTGATTGTAGATGCTAATACGGGAAATATCCTTTGGCAAGACAATATTGATGAAGTTCGTGATCCTGCCAGTATGAGCAAATTGATGACCTTGTATTTAGTTTTTGAAGCGATTCAGCAAGGAAAGTTGAGCGAAAATACAGTTATCAAAGCAACACCACGTGATGAAGCAATTGCCAAAATTTACGAAATTTCCAACAATAAAATTGTGGCGGGAGTAGATTATACTGTCTCTGAATTGATTACGATGACAGCTGTTCCATCTTCAAATGCGACAACTGTTATGTTAGCCAATTATTTATCTAACAATGATCCAGATACATTTTTGGACATGATGAATGCCAAGGCAAAAGAATTAGGTATGACCAATACAAAATGGTTCAATGCTAGCGGAGCTGCAGCTGTTTCTTTCAAAGGCTTGTATACTCCACAACGGTATGATAACAATGCAGCCAATCAGACAACGGCGCGCGATTTAGCCATTTTAGGGTACCATTTCGTCAAGAATTATCCAAATATTTTAAATTACACCAATAAACCAGTCGTAACGGTAAAAAAGGGAACGCCGTATGAAGAAACCTTTGAAACCTATAATTACTCACTTCCCGGTGCCAAATATGGCATTGAAGGCGTCGAAGGTTTAAAGACGGGGTCAAGTCCACGAGGAGCTTTTAATTACATCGCAACGATTAAGCGAGGGGAACAACGTTTGATTAGTGTTATCATGGGAGTTGGGAATTGGTCTGACCAAGACGGAGAATATTACCGCCATCCATTTGGCAATGCCTTGATTGAGAAAGCTTATGCTGACTATGAGTATAAAAAAGTTTTCAATGCTGGTGAGCAAGAAATCAATGGAAAGACCTATAAATTATCAAAAGATTTCTATGCAACAGTGAAAAAAGGCACAGCAGCAAAAGCAGTTGTGGAAAATGACGTATTGAAAAATGATAATGGTTTGGAGCAACTTTCTTCGCTTATTTCAAACGGAGATAATGTCACAGAAGTAAAGGATACAGCAATTAAAAACAGTACAGCTAAGTCAACTGTAAAAACTACAACAGCAAAATCTAGCGGAAAAAGTTTGAAGCAACTCTTTTTAGATTATCACATTCTGATCGCAGTTCCGTTGCTTATTCTTTTGCTCATTGTCGTTTTTGAAGCAACGAAACGTAAGCAAAGAAGAAAACAGTGTACAACTAACGATATACAGCTATCTCGTCGTCAGAAACGTTAATCACTCATTGCAGAATAGAAAGCTCGATTGATTTATCCAATCGGGCTTTGTCACCTTTTTAGGGAGAAGGAAAAATCATGTTTAGGAAATTTCAAAATAGCTATTTTGCTTATTTTTTGATGTATAATTTTTATTTTTTATCATACTCATTGTTTTCAACTTTAATTTCAGTTTATATGCTGGATAAGGGGTATTCGGCTAGTCAGGTTTCACTTGTTGTCTCTGCCTCGTTCTTTTCTTCAATGATTGTACAGCCTATTATGGGTGTTTTGAATGACGCGATTGGCATTAAAAAAGTAACCATTTATAGCTTTCTTTTCATCATCGTTGGAGCAATTTTTTTCATGCAAGCCAATAATCTCTTGCTCTTGACAATTTGGTACAGCGCTGTTTTAATGCTAATCAACGGTGTGAATCCTGTTATGGACGTTCTAGCTGCTAGAAGCCCTTATACTTATGGGAAAATCCGTATCTGGGGGACTTTTGGCTATGCAATGGGCTCACAATTAGCAGGGCTGATTTATAAGTTCATCTCTCCGCAAGCGATTTTCATCGTGTTTATCGGTATGATGTGTGTGAGTATTCTTGGAGTGCTGGGAATTGAGCCAAAACAGGATCAGCATCCTAAAAAAGCGACCCAAGCGAAAAATGACTCTTATATCGGGCAAATTTTTAAAAATAAAACGTATTTATTTTATCTCATCATTGTGGCGCTCTATTCTGGAGTCGGAAATACTGGTCACACCTATATTCCGTCTATGTTAGAGCATAGTGGTTTAAGTGTCAATGTGGCGACGACTGTGGTAGCTATTTCTGTTATTTGTGAGTCGCCCTTGATCTTCTTTTCTTATCTTTTTATGGATAAACTTCCGATTAAAAAATTGCTTTATATTCCCCTGCTCATTTTGCTCTTACAGTATGTGATTTATGGTCTGGATTTGGGACTGACCTCCAAGATTCTTTTGACCTTGATGTCAAAGCACGCCACAGGAATGTTGTTGATTATGGTGACTTTAAAGATTGTTGCTAACGTAGTAGATGAGAAATATCTGGTGACAGCTATTGCCCTTGTTCAAACAGCCCGAAATTTGGGAACCATTCTTATCCAAAATATTGCAGGAGATATTATTGACAAATCTGGTTATGAAATGATGAGCTTTTTCTTAGCTGGTGTGATGATTGTAGTGCTTGTTTTAGCCTTCTTTTTGAAAGTGCCAAACAAGCCAAATCAGAAATTATTCGGCTAAGACAAGAGAAACATAAAAAAGCTGGACGAAAGTCTCCAGCTTAGCATATTGTATAATAAAGCAATGACGAATTAGTTGCCGGATAAGGCTCATGACGCGAGTCTTATCCTTGTTTGTTTTTTAAGCTCGAAAAAGCACTTTTGATGAAAACGTCGTTTTGTTATTCACTATCTCAATAGTCTCTCAGGCTGTGGAGTGAGACAGAACTAAAAATTTTCAAATTTTAGTTCTGTTTCACTCTTTTTAATTTACTCATTTAGTTTTTTCTTAAATAAAAAGAGCCAAACATAGGCAATCAGGCTGACACATCTATAAACGACTAAAAATGGAAATGTAATACTAACAGGCTTGATACCAAGTAGAAAAAGTCCTGTTTTTAAAACTCCGTCTATAAAACCAGCAAAGATAAAAGTAGAAACTTTCTTTTGCTGAATGTAGATTTTATATTCTTTTTCTTCATTATAGAAAGAAATGAGATGAAAAGCAATCGTTTTCACAGTCTTTGGATTTATTTTCCGCATTGCTGTGGCAAAAATATGGGTTTTAAAAGCGCTTTCTTAGAAGTATAATAAAAGTATCAAAATCAGGAGGACTTTAGACATGTCAACATTTAAAGACGGATTTCTCTGGGGTGGAGCAGTTGCAGCTCATCAACTAGAAGGTGGTTGGCAGGAAGGTGGCAAGGGCATTAGTGTGGCTGATGTGATGACAGCAGCTCGCCATGGGGTTCCGCGTGAAATTACGGCAGGAGTGTTGCCGGACAAATATTATCCTAACCATGAAGCAATTGATTTTTATCATCGTTATAAGGGGGACATTGCTCTCTTTGCGGAAATGGGTTTCAAGTGCTTCCGAACTTCTATCGCTTGGACGCGGATTTTTCCTAAGGGAGACGAAGAGCAGCCCAATGAAGCTGGTTTGCAGTTTTATGATAACCTTTTTGATGAGTGTCTCAAATACGGGATTGAGCCAGTTATTACCCTGTCGCATTTTGAAATGCCTTATCATTTGGTGACCGAGTACGGTGGCTGGAAGAACCGCAAGGTTATTGATTTCTTTGTCCGCTTTGCGGAAGTGGTCTTCAAACGCTATAAGGACAAGGTCAAATACTGGATGACCTTCAATGAAATCAACAATCAAGCCAACTATCAAGAAGATTTTGCTCCTTTCACCAATTCTGGTATTGTTTACAAAGAAGGAGACAATCGTGAAGCGATCATGTATCAGGCGGCTCACTATGAGCTGGTGGCTTCTGCGCGAGCAGTTAAAATCGGTCATGAGATCAATCCTGACTTCCAAATTGGCTGTATGATTGCCATGTGTCCGATTTATCCAGCTACCTGCAATCCTAAGGACATCCTCATGGCTATGAAAGCCATGCAAAAGCGTTATTATTTTGCAGATGTCCATGTTTTCGGTCTCTATCCAGAACATATTCTTAAATATTGGGAAAGAAAAGGTATTCAGGTTGATTTTACCGAGCAAGATCAAGAGGATTTGCTAGCTGGAACTGTTGATTACATCGGCTTTAGCTACTATATGTCCTTTGCTATTGATTCTCATCGAGGAAATAATCCTTACTTTGACTATGTGGAAACCGAAGATTTGGTCAAGAATATTTATGTTGAGGCTTCAGAATGGGACTGGCAGATTGACCCAGAAGGTCTGCGCTATGCTCTCAACTGGTTTACAGACCATTATCACCTGCCCCTCTTTATCGTAGAAAATGGTTTTGGCGCCATTGACAAAGTGGAAGAAGACGGCATGGTGCATGATGACTACCGGATTGACTATTTGGGTGCCCATATCCGTGAGATGAAGAAAGCCGTGGTCGAAGACGGAGTTGACCTCATGGGTTATACGCCTTGGGGCTGTATTGACTTGGTGTCTGCAGGTACCGGGGAGATGCGCAAGCGCTATGGTTTCATCTATGTAGACAAGGACGATGAGGGAAATGGAACCTATGAGCGTTCACCTAAGAAGTCCTTTAACTGGTATAAAGAAGTGATTGCCTCAAATGGAGAAACTGTAGACTAGATAAGGGATTTTATGAGTAAAAAAATAACCTATGTCATCAAATTTTCTAAAGGAGTCGCTGTATCAGACTTGGCTGCCAATCCGGCTATCACTCAGCATTTGACGATTAAGTTGAAAAATGCAGACGGCTTTGTTGTAGATAGTGACATCAATGATGTGAAGATTCGGGAGCTGATAATGGTCGCTTTCAATCTAGAAAAGAAAGATATAGTCGTCTTATCCAAATATCTGGGACTGGTGAATATTTTGTAATAGGAAGATTGTGCATATATCTTTCTATATGTAATAGAGCAAGTAAGAAAGAAACGAGGCTAGAGTTTTCTAGCTTCGTTTTTAGAAAGGGAGAAAATATGATTGGAACGATTGCTGCTGTATTAACTACTTTTGCTTTTTTACCGCAGGTAATAAAAGTCATTAAAACCAAGGATACAGAGTCTATTGCGCTTGGTATGTATCTGATGCAAGTTGTCGGTATTGCTTTGTGGCTGTTTCATGGCTTGGTAATTGAAGATTTGCCTTTAATTATGGCAAATAGCGTGTCTTTGGTTTTATCAGGAACCATTCTCTATTATAAATTAAAATATAAGTAAAAAAGTAACTAAGGAAATATTTCCGTTTCACTACGGAAAAAAATAAGATGGAAGTTGTAATCGTTTTCAACTATAATGAGTTTATAAAATAAATTTTATTTATAAGGAGAAAATCTTATGGCTAAAGCATTGATTATCTGTGCAGCAGGTATGTCATCTTCTTTGATGGCAAAGAAAACAACGGAATTTTTAAAGAGCAAAGGGCATGACATTGAAGTAGATGCTATTAGTGCGACAGAAGGTGGAAAAGCCATTGCTGCTGCTGAATTTGATCTTTATCTCATTAGCCCTCAAACAAAAATGTATTTCAAGCAATTTGAGGATGCTGGAGCAAAAGTCGGCAAACCTATTGTACAAATTCCTCCGCAAGCCTACATTCCTATTCCAATGGGAATTGAAAAAATGGCAAACCTCATCTTGGAAAAGATTTAAATTTTCAGCTCAAAAAGGGTAAAATAGTTCTTATAAATGCGGAAGGAGAACTGTATTGCTACATCAGAAAGAAAAATTGATTCTTCAATCTTTGTTGGAAAATAAAGATCATTATATTACAAGTAAGGAATTAGCTAGTCAGCTTTCTTGCTCTGATCGTACGATAAGAACTTACCTGAAATCATTGATGGATTGGAAGCCTGATGAAACTGGTTGGAAGATTACAGCCAAGCAAGGTTATGGTTACCGACTTGAACTTCAAGATAAAGCTCTCTATCGAAACTTTATAGAAACAGAATTTTTTACAGAGCAAAACTCTGCTAAGACTGAAAATATAGAGGATCGTTACAATTACATTTTAAATAAATTGCTCTTTGAGCAGGAAAAACTTTATTGTGATGACTTAGCAGAAGAGCTGTTTGTCAGTCGTTCAACCTTGTCAGCAGATTTCAAGAAAATCAGACAAGACTTGGCAAAGTATGATTTACAAATCGAGAGCAAAGCCAATCGTGGTGTTTATGTAAAAGGCAGCGAACGCAATAAACGACGTTTTATCATGGATTACTTTTTTCGTGATAATTTCTTTCAAAGTTTGCACAATTACATTAACATTGAAGTTCCAGGACGGCAAATCAGCTTAGAAGAATTGACGATTATTGTATTGGACGAATGTCGTGAAGGTCACTTAAAGTTGTCAGATTTTGTGATTCAAAATTTGGTCATTCATATTGCCTTATCGTTTAAAAGGATTGCAGAAGGCTTCCAAATTAGCAAGATTGAAGACTGGGAACAAGGTAATTATCTGGCAGAACGAAAGATTGCTGAGAAAATTTTACACAGAGTGTATTTGGCAACTGGGCTGGAATTTCCCAAAGAAGAAGTAGACTATATCACGCTCCATTTGATTTCAAAAGCTTCTTGTCAAGAAAGCCAAAATACCAAAATAGACACCAATCAAGAAATTCGCAAGCAGCTACTAGAGGCGTTAGAGCAAGTCGAGCATGTCAAGGCTTATCAATTTCAACATGACTTCCAGTTAGTTGAGGGAGTTGTCACGCATTTAGTTACCTTGCTTGTACGTTTGCAAAATCATGTGGTGCTGGAAAATCCTCTTTTAAAGGACATTCAGCAGCAATATTCATCTGTTTTAGCGATGACAAGAGAGCTCTTGCAGGCCATGCCGATTTTTTCCAAGGAAAACTTATCTGATGATGAAGTGGCTTATGTAGCCTTGCATTTCATGGCTGCCTTGGAGCGGTTAAAGGAAAAGCAAAAATTTAATATCTTGGTGATTTGTGCAACGGGCTATGGATCAGCGCAAATGCTGAAAAATCGCATTGATAATGAACTGGGCAACTTAGTCCACATTGTGGATGTAATTGGCTATTATGAGTTGAGTGATGAACGTCTGAAAAATATTGATTTTATCATTTCATCCATTGATTTATCCAATCTGGTCTTCAGTGTTCCTGTTTTTACCGTCAGCATCTTTTTAAATTCAGAAGAGCTAAAAGAGATAAAACATAGAATGGCTCAGCTGAAACCTGTAGAAAGTTCTTTGATACCAGAAAAAGCAATAATGGTAGATCAAAATGAAGAAAAAATATTTGATGACTATTTTTCATCTGCTTGTTTTGTTCTTGCTCAAGATGCGACAAAAGAGGTCATCTTACAAGAGTTGCTGAGCCAAATGGGACAAGGTGAAGAGCAGGATTTCGTTTCTTGTATGCAGGATTTAATGAAGCAACGTGAAAAAATGAGTTCAGTTATTTTCTCAGAGCAAATCGCGGTGCCGCATCCGATTAAACCGATTGCTAAACATCATAAAATCGGTGTTGCTATTGTAAAAAACGGTCTTCAGTGGAATGAAGAAAATCCTCATATTCGACTCATCTTTCTTCCATCGCCGGCTATCTATGGAAATGAAGGAATGGCGACGTTGACATCTAAGATTGTGGATTTGTTAGAGCAGCCTGGTTTGCAAAAACAGATCTTTAATTGTCAGTCATTTGCAGAGTTTAAACAGTTATTTTTAAAAATAAAGTAAAGGAGATTGTCTATGAATCAGGAAGAATTACAAGTGGCAGCTTTTGAAATTATCTTGTATAGTGGTTCAGCAAGGACAACGGTTCACGAAGCTTTCGCCGATATGCGCGAAGGGCATTATGATGAAGCTGCTGAAAAGTTAGAAGCTGCCAATGCAGAGCTATTGGAAGCTCATCATGCACAAACAAATTTGCTACAAGAATACGCAAGTGGAACGGAAATCAAAATTGAAATTATCATGGTGCATGCTCAGGATCATTTGATGACAACTATGACCTTGCGTGAGGTAGCACTTGAAATGCTCAGTCTTTATCGAAAGATTGAAAAGTAAAAGATGAATGAAAGGGGAAAACATGACTGAAAAAGAGAAACAAGAACTAGAAGCAAGACGAAAAGAAGCAGCAATAAAAAACATGTACTACACGCGTTACTTTTCAGTCCGCTACGCGACAGCATTTTTCTTCTTTGCTAATCTTTATTGGATGCTAATGCTGTATCTTTCAAAGGCTGGTTTAGTTTTGCTGTTGCCTTTGTTGCTAACTGTTCTAGCGGCGTTGGCAATGTGGGAACAAACACGAATGTACAGCGTTCATCAAAAAGAAGCGACATTAACGCGGTTCTTTTACAATATTTCTGCTTTAGCAAATGTTTTGCTACTGATAATTGTTTTTGTGGGACAGTATCATTTCCTCTTTCCATTTTTTTCGATTAGTACAACCACTGTAACCGTTTTAACGGTTGTACTTTTATTGGGGCTACTTTTAGCCATTCTAATGTTAAGAAAATTAAGTCGGATTCATCACCATACAGATAAGCAATATAAACGCATTCAAGAATATATTGCCACTGTTCAACGTTAGTTTATAAATTATATTTCAAACATCATAGGAGGATATATTATGAATAAATTGTTTGAATTTCTAGAAAAGTACCTCATGGGACCAATGGGGAAAGTCTCTACTTGGCGTCCTGTTCGTGCTATTGTTGCTGCCGGGATGGCCAGCATTCCCTTTACAATCGTAGGGTCTGCTTTCTTGGTTCTTAGTGTTATACCGCAAGCCTTTAATCTTCAATTTATTGTTGATTTGTGGGCGAATTCATTTGATAAGATTCAAGCTCTCTACTTGTTAGCTTATAAGTGTACAATGGGGATTTTGTCTCTCTATTTTGCCATCGTTATTGGGTATGAATACACAAAAATTTATGTCGAAGAAGAAGGGCTCAACCTCAATCCACTCAATGGTGGTCTCTTAGCGGTATTTGCTTACTTTTTGACCATTCCTGAATTAACTTATTCTAAAGGAGTGATTTCAGCCGTTACAGGAAAAACAACAATTGGTGGCTGGACTGTTGGCGGAGATAGTTTGACACGTCTATCTACATCAGGTATGTTTACTGCGATTCTGATGTCCATTCTCGCTGTGCAACTATATCGCCTTTGTGTGCAGAAGAATTGGGTCATCAAGATGCCTGAAGCTGTTCCAGAAGGAGTTGCTCGTTCATTTACAGCCCTCATTCCAGGTTTTGTCATTGCATTTGCAGTACTCTTCATTAACGGTATCTTTATCCTATTTGGTACAGATATTTATAAAGTTATTGCAATTCCGTTTGCCTTTGTTAGCCATATCACTAATACATGGCTAGGTATCGTTGTGATTTACTTATTGGTTCATGCTCTTTGGATTGTCGGTATTCACGGTGCTAATATCGTTATGGGACTGGTTAGTCCGATCTTGCTTGCTAATATGGCACAAAACGTTGACGGCAAATTCATTGCTTATGCAGGTGAATTTACCAACTCTTATGTAACAATCGGTGGTTCTGGTGCGACCTTATTGCTTTGCTTCTATATTGCTTTCCGTGCGAAGTCAGATCAATTACGTATGCTTGGAAAAGCAGCTATGGGTCCAGCTATTTTCAACATCAACGAACCCCTTATCTTTGGTCTACCAATTGTGTATAATCCAATGTTGACCATTCCGTTTATTTTGGCTCCAATCGTCTCTGCTTCAATTGGTTACTGGTCTGTCCAACTTGGACTAGCTGGTAAAGCAATTGCCCAAACACCATGGCCAACACCTATTGGTCTTGGAGCTTATGTTGGTTCAGGTGGTAATATTGGTGCTTTCGTAGTTGCACTTGTCTGTGCTCTTGCTGCCTTTGTCATTTGGTATCCATTTATTAAGATGTATGATAGCAAGTTGTACAAGGAAGAAATGGACGGCGCTGAAGCGATTCAATAAATTTGTTTCCCCTTATAAAAAATTTGAAGCTGGAACGAAAGTCTCCAGCTTCAATTTATATAGTGCAATAAACCGTTGTTTGCTCAAAGCACTGCTTTGAGGTGGGGGATGAGAGTGGGACAGAACTTAAAATTTTTAAGATGAGTTCTGTCTCACTCTTTTTTACGAATAATTTAAGTAAAAGGGGAAAATAATCTATGTTAATGGCTTGTCAGGAAAACGGAAAAATGCTAAATGCTGTGGAAGATACGGTAAATCCGTTGGATAGGTTTCTCTGCCCGGCTTGTAAGGAAGCGGTGCGATTTAAGAATGGCAAGGTGATGCGACCGCACTTTGCTCATATTTCTTTAAAAGAATGTCATTTTTATACGGAAAATGAAAGTGCAGAACACTTAAATCTGAAAGCTGTTTTGTTTACTTGGGCTAGAAAGTCCAATCATGCGATTCAAGTGGAAGCGTATTTACCTAAATTGCAACAAATTGCAGATCTGTTAGTAGAGAAACAAATTGTGCTTGAAGTTCAGTGTAGCTCACTTAGTCAAAAACGCTTAAAAGAGCGTACGGAAAGTTATCGTCAGCATGGCTATCGCGTTCTTTGGCTCTTGGGAAAGAAACTTTGGCTGAAAAATACTTTGACCAATTTACAAAAGGATTTTCTCTATTTCAGTCAAAATATGGGCTTTCATCTGTGGGAATTGGACGAACAAAAACAGCTTTTGAGGCTTAAATACTTGATTCATGAAGATTTGCATGGCAAGGTTCAGTATAAGGAGAAAAGTTTTGCTTTTGGTAAAGGAAACCTTTTAGACATCTTTCGTCAGCCATTCTGCAAGCAGGAAATGACGAGTTTTCTGGCAAAAGAAGATAAAAATATTTGCCGTTATGTGCGCCAGCAGCTCTACTATCAGCAGCCCAAATGGATGAAATGGCAGGCAGAATTGTATCAAACGGGTGATAATTTATTGACCAAAACGGCTAGTGACTTTTACCCGCAAGTCCAACCTGTTCGTTCCAGCTCTTTCTGTCAGATTTTTCAGGATCTCACGCCTTATTACCAGCAATTTTCAGCTTATTATGAAAAAGAAAAAAATAAAAATCTCCAAATTCTCTATCCTCCAGCTTTTTATGCAAAGATTTTTGGCAATATTTATGATAAAATAGGAAAGACGGAGGAAATTTTATGGCAAAACAAAGAAATGAAATTGAAGAAAAATACACTTGGGACCTAACAACGATTTTCCCAACAGATGAAGCTTTTGAGGCAGAGTTAAGTCAAGTTTCAAAAGAATTAAAAGAAGCCAGCAACTTAGCAGGTCACCTTTTGGATTCAGCTGACAGCCTCTTAAAAACAACAGAAATCCAATTGGACTTGATGCGTCGTATCGAAAAACTCTATTCCTATGCTCACATGAAAAATGACCAAGATACACGCGTGGCAAAATACCAAGAATACCAAGCCAAAGGAATGGCCATTTATAGCGAGTTCGGACAAGCCTTTGCTTTTTATGAGCCAGAATTTATGGCAATCACAGACGAGCAATATCAGACTTTCTTAGCTGAAAAGCCTGAATTGCAAATCTATCAGCATTTCTTTGATAAGTTGCTGCAAAAGAAACCTCACATCCTTTCTCAACGTGAAGAAGAATTGTTGGCAGGAGCTGGTGAAATTTTTAGTGCTGCGGGTGATACTTTTGGAATCTTAGACAATGCTGATATTGTCTTTCCAACCGTGCACGACGAAGAAGGAAATGAAGTGCAATTGACGCACGGAAATTACATTAGTTTAGTGGAGTCGAAAAATCGTACAGTCCGCAAGGAAGCTTATGAAGCGCTTTACAGCGTCTATGAGCAATATCAACACACTTACGCCAAGACTCTCCAAACGAATGTTAAAGTTCATAATTACAATGCCAAAGTTCGTAATTTTTCTTCTGCGCGTGAAGCTGCTTTGTCTGCTAACTTTATTCCAGAAAGTGTTTATGATAGCTTAGTGTCTGCGGTAAACAAACACTTGCCACTCTTACATCGCTATATTGCGCTACGTGCAAAGATTTTAGGCCTTTCTGATTTGAAAATGTATGACCTCTATACACCATTGTCAGAAGCAGATTACAAATTTACTTATGAGGAAGCCTTGATGAAAGCAGAAGAAGTCTTAGCTATCCTTGGAGAAGATTATCTAGGTCGAGTAAAAGAAGCCTTTTCAGATCGTTGGATTGATGTTTATGAAAACCAAGGCAAGCGCTCTGGGGCTTATTCTGGTGGTTCTTACGATACCAATGCTTTTATGTTGCTCAACTGGCAAGATACGTTGGACAATCTTTTCACGCTGGTTCATGAAACAGGTCACAGTATGCATTCTAGCTATACTCGTGAAAATCAGCCATACGTTTACGGAGATTATTCTATTTTCTTAGCTGAGATTGCTTCTACGACCAATGAAAATATCCTGACGGAGAAATTATTGGAAGAAGTAGATGACGATCAAACCCGCTTTGCGATTCTGAATCATTTCTTGGACGGTTTCCGTGGAACTGTTTTCCGCCAAACTCAATTTGCCGAGTTTGAACATGCCATTCACAAAGCTGACCAAGAAGGTCAAGTCTTGACGAGTGAATTTTTGAATGATTTGTACGCAGATTTGAATGAAAAATATTATGGTTTGACGAAAGAAGACAACCCACAAATTCAATACGAATGGGCACGGATTCCGCATTTCTACTATGATTACTATGTTTTTCAATACTCAACCGGTTTCTCAGCTGCTTCTGCCTTAGCAGATAAGATTGTTAACGGAACGCAAGAAGATAAAGAGAAGTATCTCAACTACTTGAAAGCAGGAAATTCTGATTATCCGCTAAATGTCATTAAAAAAGCTGGTGTAGATATGGAAAAAGAAGACTATCTCAATGCTGCCTTTGCAGTCTTTGAACGTCGTCTTGATGAATTTGAAGCACTCGTAGAAAAGTTAGGACTGGCATAAAATGGTCGAATCCTATAGTAAAAATGCTAATCACAATATGCGTCGTCCCGTTGTCAAAGAAGAAATCGTCGATTTTATGCGGACACGGCAAAAGCAAGTTTCGGGCTCTTTAAAAGAGCTCGAAACTTTTGCTCATGCAGAAAATATTCCCATTATTCCTCATGAAACAGTTGCCTATTTTCGTTTTCTATTAGAAACTTTACAGCCAGAAAAGATTTTGGAAATTGGAACAGCCATTGGCTTTTCAGCTCTTTTAATGGCAGAATATGCACCGCAGGCTCAAATTACAACGATTGATCGCAATCCAGAAATGATTGCTCTTGCCAAAGCGAACTTTTCCAAGTTTGATAAGCGCAGGCAAATTACATTGCTGGAAGGAGATGCAATGGATATTCTTCCTCATTTGAAAGATTGCTATGACTTTGTCTTTATGGACTCTGCTAAGTCCAAATACGTTGTCTTTCTGCCAGAAGTTCTGAAGCGCCTTTCTTCAGGAGGAATTATCATCATAGATGATGTTTTTCAAGGTGGAGATGTCACAAAGGAGATGAGTGAAGTGCGTCGAGGCCAACGAACGATTTATCGAGGGTTGCACCAATTATTTGATAAAACACTAGATCAACCTGACTTGACTGCAACTTTGTTGCCTCTGGGTGACGGCATTCTGATGATTAGAAAAAAATGAGAGATTTAATATTTTCCTAAATTTTCATAGTTTTTAGGAAAATTTAAGATATTAAATCTGTTTTATGGTACAATAAGAAAGTGAATTAAATAAAGGAGTTTTCATAATGAAGAAAAAAATTCTAGCAGGAGCTATTACGCTTTTGTCAGTTGTAACATTAGCAGCATGCTCACAAGCTGGTGGTAAAGACATTATCACGATGAAGGGAAATACAATTACTGTCAATGATTTTTATAATAAAGTAAAAAATAATGCAGCTGCTCAACAAGTACTTCTCAATATGACCATTCAAGAAGTTTTTGAAAAGAGTTATGGTAAGCATGTTACAGAAAAAGAAGTCACTGAAACGTTCAATAAGAGTAAGAGCACTTACGGAACTGCTTTTCAACAAGTATTGGCAAGAGCAGGATTGACGGAAGATACTTATCGTGAACAAATCAGAACCAACAAATTGGTCGAATATGCTGTCAAAAAAGCAGCTGAAAAAGAATTGACAGATGCAAATTATAAAAAAGCATATGAATCTTATACACCAGAAGTGACTGCTCAAATCATCAAAGTTGACAGTCAAGACAAAGCAAAGGAAGTGCTGGAGAAAGCCAAAGCTGAAGGTGCTGATTTCGGACAAATTGCCAAGGAAAATTCTACGGATACGAAGACCAAAGATAAGGGTGGGGAAGTGAAGTTTGACTCAGCTTCAACAGATGTTCCAGATGCTGTTAAAAAAGCGGCTTTTGCCCTTGAAGCAAACGGTATTTCTGATGTTATCACCGTTAAATCATCAACTTATTCTTCAAGTTATTATATTGTGAAACTAAATAGTAAATCTGAAAAATCAGCAAACTGGAAAGACTACAAGAAACAACTGAAAAATGTTATCTTGACACAAAAACAAAATGATCGCACCTTTATTCAAAAAATTGTTGCCAAAGAATTACAAGCAGCCAATATTAAGGTGAAAGATCAAGCTTTCCAAAGTCTATTCTCACAATATGTCAAGTCAGATAGCAAATCAACATCTAGCTCGTCATCTTCATCAAAATAAGTTGACGAAAAGCTCATAAGTGAGTATAATAGGACTATTGAGAATTGATTTTTGACCTCTTAGCCCAGAGAATTGGCGGTGCTGCAAGCCATGTAAGAACGAAAATCATGCTACTCAAAGAAAAAATTGCATACATAATGAGAATGACAAGTTCATTGAATGAAGGTGGTACCGCGGTTTTTCGCCCTTCGTCTAGTGGACTTGTCTTTTTGCGAGGAACCGTTATGAAGACCTATCTTGTAAAACAAAAATTTCGCTTTGGTGGTGAGAAATTTGACATCAAAGATGATCGTGGGAACATTGATTATCAAGTGGAGGGGAGCTTTTTAAAAATTCCCAAAACTTTTACGATTTATGATGACAAGGGTGAAGTGGTCAGCCAAATTCAAAAGACTGTGCTAACAGTCTTACCTCAATTTGAAATTCAATTGCGCAATGGTTCGAGTTTTTATATCCGTAAAAAATTCACTTTTTTACGAGATAAATATGAATTTGACAACTTAGGTCTGCGCATCGAGGGGAATATCTGGGATTTGGAATTTCGTCTGCTGGATGCGCAGGGACAAGTGATTGCAGAGATTTCAAAAGAACTCTTGCACCTGATGTCCACTTATCAAGTTGTAGTTTATGAAGATGCCTACGCGGATCTAGTGATTTCATTGTGTGTGGCTATTGACTATGTAGAAGCTCTTGAAAGTAGTTCTTAAAACTCACATGGGCAATAGAAAAATCAGTTAGAGAAATGTTTTAAGGAGAAGAAAATGAAACAATTATCAAGTGCTCAAGTACGCCAAATGTGGCTAGATTTTTGGGCCTCAAAAGGTCATGCTGTCGAACCGTCTGTTAGTCTAGTACCAGTCAATGACCCGACCCTACTCTGGATTAACTCTGGCGTAGCAACATTAAAGAAATATTTCGACGGGACCATTATTCCAGAAAATCCACGGATTACCAATGCGCAGAAAGCGATTCGGACGAATGACATTGAAAATGTCGGAAAAACAGCACGTCATCATACCATGTTTGAAATGCTGGGGAATTTTTCTATTGGTGATTATTTCCGTGATGAAGCGATTGAATGGGCTTTTGAGCTCCTGACTAGTCCTGAGTGGTTTGATTTTCCAAAAGACAAGCTCTACATGACTTACTATCCAGATGATCATGATTCTTATAATCGTTGGATTTCAGTTGGTGTCGATCCAAGTCATTTGATTCCAATTGAAGACAATTTCTGGGAAATTGGTGCAGGACCTTCTGGACCAGATACAGAAATCTTCTTTGACCGTGGGGAAGCATTTGACCCTGAACATCAAGGAATTCGTTTGCTTGCAGAAGATATTGAAAATGATCGTTATATTGAAATTTGGAATATTGTTTTGTCCCAATTCAATGCTGATCCAGCTGTTCCAAGAAGTGAATACAAGGAGCTGCCTCACAAAAATATTGATACGGGTGCAGGTCTAGAGCGTCTTGTAGCTGTTATTCAAGGGGCAAAAACTAATTTTGAAACAGACCTCTTTATGCCGATTATTCGTGAAGTAGAGAAGTTATCCGGTAAGACTTACAATCCAGACGGTGACAATATGAGCTTCAAGGTCATTGCAGACCATATCCGCTCTCTGTCATTTGCTATTGGCGATGGTGCGCTTCCAGGAAATGAAGGACGTGGTTATGTTTTGCGTCGCTTGCTCCGTCGTGCTTCTATGCATGGTCAAAAATTAGGAATCAATGAGCCTTTCCTTTACAAACTTGTTCCAACTGTCGGAAAAATTATGGAAAGCTATTATCCAGAAGTGCTTGAAAAGCAAGATTTTATCGAAAAAATCATCAAAAGTGAAGAAGAGTCCTTTGCTCGCACGCTTCATTCCGGTCAACACTTTGCACAAAGCATTGTAGAAGAGTTAAAGGAAAAAGGACAGTCTGTTATTTCAGGAACGGATGTCTTTAAACTGTACGACACCTATGGTTTCCCAGTAGAATTGACCGAAGAAATTGCTGAAGAAGCTGGTATGACAGTAGACCGCGAAGGCTTTGAAGCTGCTATGAAAGAGCAACAAGAACGCGCACGGGCTAGTGTTGTTAAAGGTGGATCTATGGGCATGCAAAATGAAACCTTGCAAAACATTACAGCTGAAAGCCACTTTAACTATGAAAAAGAGGCTTTGTCTGCGAAGTTGGTTGCGATTGTGGCAGATGATAAAGAAGTAGAAGAAGTGACTTCTGGTAAAGCTTACCTCGTTTTTGCAGAAACGCCATTTTATGCTGAAATGGGCGGACAAGTAGCAGACCACGGACAAATCTTTGACCTTGCAGGCAATCTCGTTGCACAAGTCGTAGATGTTCAAAAAGCGCCGAATGGACAACCGCTCCATACGGTAGAAGTGGTAGCACCACTCGCATTAAACCAAGAGTATAAGCTTGAAATTGACCACAATCGTCGTCACCGTGTTATGAAGAATCACACAGCAACACACTTGCTTCATGCGGCTCTTCACAATGTTTTAGGTAAACACGCAACGCAAGCAGGCTCTCTCAATGAAGTAGAATTTCTTCGCTTTGACTTCACTCATTTCCAAGCAGTTACAGCAGAAGAACTACGTCATATTGAGCAAGAAGTCAATGAAAAAATCTGGGAAGCGATTGACATCAAAACGATTGAAACAGACATTGATACGGCTAAAGAAATGGGAGCAATGGCTCTCTTTGGTGAAAAATACGGCAAAGAAGTTCGTGTGGTGACAATTGGAGATTATTCTATTGAGCTGTGTGGTGGTACTCACATGAAGAATACTTCTGAAATTGGTCTTTTTAAGATTGTCAAAGAAGAAGGAATTGGCTCAGGAACTCGTCGTATCCTCGCTGTGACAAGCAAAGAAGCCTTTGAAGCGTACCGTGAGGAAGAAGATGCTTTGAAAGCTATTGCAACGACACTGAAAGTCCCACAAATGAAAGAAGTTTCGCGTAAGGTTGAAGCCTTGCAAGAACAACTTCGCCAATTGCAAAAAGAAAATGCTGAACTGAAAGAAAAAGCAGCAGCAGCAGCTTCAGGTGAAGTCTTCAAGAATGTTCAGGAAGCTAATGGACACAGCTTTATTGCCAGCCAAGTTTCTGTATCTGATGCGGGTGCTCTACGCACTTTTGCAGACACTTGGAAACAAAAAGACTATTCAGACGTTCTTGTCCTTGTGGCAGCCATTGGTGAGAAAGTGAATGTTCTTGTGGCTAGCAAAACAAAAGATATTCATGCTGGCAATTTAATCAAAGAACTTGCTCCAATCGTAAATGGTCGTGGTGGTGGTAAAACAGACATGGCTATGGCTGGAGGAAGCAACCAAGCAGCTATTCAAGAATTACTTACAGCTGTTCCTGAAAAATTGTAATGTCATATTACTTTAAGCGAGATAGATCTGTGCTTGTCTCTACAAGGATTTCAAAAAATGAAATCTAAGAGAGTTGCATAAAAATCATACAAAAAACGAACAGTTTCGATATTCTGTTAGTCAGAACATCGGAATTATTCGTTTTTTTATTTGTACTGTTAGGTTGTGGTGTTTTATAAATCCAAAAATAGCTTTCATATTTTTGATAATTACAATTTTATAAAAATATGGTAAAATAGTTTTGGAGATAAAACGCTTTCATACAGCTAATCATGTTTCAATAAAAAGACAAACATTGCTAGTTAGCGTATAATTTTTTGTAAAAATTCACAAATTTATGACAAAGGAGATGGTGTCGTTCAATAGTACAGTTTAAAGTAACGGAAGCATGCTTTTTAAAGAGAGAAAGGAGATTCTTATGGGACTCATTAAAGCAGGAATTGGTGCCGTAGGTGGCGTATTGGCTGACCAATGGAAAGAATTCTTTTATTGTGATGCCATGGACAAGTCCGTCATGGTGGTCAAAGGACAAAAGCAAGTATCTGGACGTTCATCCAATACGAAGGGCAGTGACAACATTATTTCAAATGGTTCTGGAATTGCAGTTGCAGACGGTCAGTGTATGATGATTGTTGAGCAAGGAAAAATTGTTGAAGTCTGTGCCGAGCCTGGTCAATTCACTTATGACACGTCTAGCGAGCCGAGTATTTTTACAGGTAATTTAGGCAATTCCATTAAGGAAACTTTTAAACAAATCGGAAAACGGTTCACTTATGGTGGTGATACAGGCAAAGATCAGCGTGTTTACTATTTCAATACCAAAGAGCTGATTGATAATAAGTTTGGCACACCAAATCCGATTCCGTTTCGTGTGGTGGATTCAAAAATCGGCTTAGATGTGGATGTTTCTGTCCGTTGCTCTGGTGTTTATTCTTATAAGATTGCAGACCCACTTCTTTTCTATACCAATGTCTGTGGCAATGTTGAAAAAGAATATTTGCGTGAAGAATTAGAATCACAGCTAAAAACCGAATTTATCAGTGCCCTCCAACCAGCTTTCGCTGCATTATCTGATCTAGAATTGCGGCCAAATCAAATCGTTAGCCACAATACAGAACTTGAAAATGCTATGAATGAAGCACTCTCTAGCAAATGGGGCGAGCTTCGTGGCTTGAAAGTCATCAGTGTAGCTCTTGGTTCAGTAACTCTTCCAGACGAAGATGCTGAAATGATTAAGCAGGCTCAACGTGTGGCTATTATGAAGGACCCAACCATGGCAGCGGCTACCTTAGTCGGTGCACAGGCAGATGCTATGAAAGCAGCGGCTGAAAATCCAGGCGGTGCGATGACTGGCTTTATGGGAGTAGGAATGGCAGCGGGCGCAGGCGGCATGAATGCTCAAAATCTTTTTGCGATGGGACAAGAGCAAGCAGCTAGTCAGCAAACGCAAACAGCGAGTGCAACCTCTCAAACCCAAACTACTGCAGATAAATGGACTTGTCCAAATGGACATGAAGCTTCAGGTAAATTCTGTCCTGAATGCGGTTCACCAAAACCTGTGAGTGACAGCTGGACTTGTACTTGTGGGACTGTCAATAATGGTAAATTCTGTTCAAACTGTGGAAAACCTAAGCCAGAACCCCAACGTCAATACCGTTGCAGCAATTGTGGCTGGCAACCAGAAGATGCTTATAATCCACCTAAATTCTGCCCTGAATGTGGCAATGTATTTGATGAAAATGACCTTGTTTAGAA
Source organism: Streptococcus sp. HMSC034B03 (assembly GCF_001838575.1). Taxonomy (NCBI): domain Bacteria; kingdom Bacillati; phylum Bacillota; class Bacilli; order Lactobacillales; family Streptococcaceae; genus Streptococcus; species Streptococcus sp. HMSC034B03. Next base: position 291,441 of record NZ_KV837619.1, on the reverse strand, counting down.
GCTTTTCTAACTATCTCATAGCTCGATGACAGTAGAAAGGAGGTCATCATGGCTGATTTACAAGAATATAAATGTCCAAATTGTGGTGGTGCTCTTGAATTTAATAGTTCAATCCAGAAAATGAAGTGCCCTTATTGTGATTCCGAATTGGATATGTCAAGTTTGAAGGAATTGGATGAACAATTAAAAACCCAGACTGATGAAAATATGACCTGGAGTACGCAGGCTGGTGGTGAATGGGATACGGGCGAGATTGATCAGCTATCAGTTTATGTCTGTAAATCTTGTGGTGGTGAAATTGTTGCTGACGAGTCAACAGCAGCCACTTCGTGTCCATTCTGCGATAATCCTGTTGTTATGATGGGACGCTTTGCTGGTGATTTAAAGCCAGATTATGTGATTCCATTCAAATTAGATAAAAAGGCAGCAAAGGCGAATCTGAACAAGCATCTCATGGGGAAACGCCTCTTGCCAAAAGTTTTTAAAGACCAAAATCATATTGATGAAGTAAAGGGGGTTTATGTTCCGTTCTGGCTTTTTGACACAGAAGCAGATGCGGATGTTCATTATAAAGCAAGCAGGATTAGAACATGGAGTGATAGTGAGTATGACTATACCGAAACAAGCTATTTTTCAGTTATTCGTTCCGGTCAGTTAGCGTTTGAACATATCCCGGTAGACGGTTCAAGTAAATTGGATGATCAATTAATGGAATCCATTGAACCCTTTGATTTTTCAGAAGCTGTTGATTTTCAGACAGCTTACCTAGCAGGATACCTAGCAGATAAATATGATGTCGGAGCCGAGGAGAGCATTACTCATGCTAACAGCCGTGTCAAGCAAAGCACGGAGGAAGCCTTTGAAGATACAGTTACGGGGTTTTCTGCCGTTACCCCAGAATCTTCGAATATTCGCTTGATAAATGGTTCAACTAAGTATGTTCTCTATCCAGTTTGGCTCTTAAATACGACTTGGAGGGGCAAAAAGTTTGTTTTTGCGATGAATGGTCAGACTGGTAAATTCGTCGGAGATTTGCCCTTAGACAAGCAAGCTTATAGACGTTGGCTAATTGGACTGGGCGTGGCGGCAAGTTTAGTTAGTTATGCGGCTGTATGGATGATTCATTTACTGTAAGAAGGGAGGATGAGATTATGTTGAAGAAATTCATAACATTACTGACAACTCTTCTTCTCTCCTTTCTCATGATTGGGACTGTCTGTGCAGAAGAAACCAGCTATATTCGTGATGAAGTCTCAGCCTTTTCAAGCAAGGAAATAACAGAGATTAACAAAGCGGCTAAAGCTATTGAAGAACAATATCATTTGAAAGTTTACTTTTTAGCAGCAAAATCAGTAGGTGAAGATGGTATTTTGTCTTATGCTGAAAAGGTTTATCAAGAATCTGCAGGCACAGCTGAAGGTATTCTCCTTGCTGTTGATAAAGAAAAAAATGAATGGATCCTATATTATGCCGGAAACGCTAAAGAAAAGCTAGGAGCAAAGAGTGACGACATACTTTGGAAAGCTTTTGAGAGTGGGAAAAATATTTATAGCGGTGTCCGGTATTATCTCAATAAAGTAACCAAATTGCTCAATGCATCGGCCAATCCATTACTGGTAGATGAAGCGGACTTGCTGAAGCCGAATCAAGAAAAAGTCTTACTAGCAAAGCTCCAAGACATTAGTCAGCGCCAAAAATGCGATGTTGTTGTCGTGACCGTTAAGAGTCTGGAAGGAAAAAGTGCTCAAGACTTCGCAGATGACTACTTCGACTACAATGGCTACGGTCAAGGAAAAAATCATGATGGGGTGCTTTTCTTAATCAGTATGGCAGAACGGAAGTGGCATATTTCAACGACAGGCTACGGCATCACTGCTTTTACCAATGCTGGCTTAGACTACCTATCAAAGCAGTTCTTGCCTGATTTAAAAGATGGTGACTACAATGCTGCTTTTACAACCTACGCTGAGCAGTGTGATGAATTCCTCACTCAAGCACGAAAAGGGCAGCCTTATGATGTAAAAAATCTCCCTAAGGAGCCTTTAAGTTGGTACTGGATTCCTGGAGCATTGGCTATTGGCTTTGGTATCGCCTTTCTCATCGTAACAGGAATGAAAGGTCAGCTCAAATCTGTCTATCATCAAACCGGAGCCACTGATTACATCAAGAAAAATAGTCTCCAGATTACCAATGCTCAAGAATTCTTCCTCTACTCAAATGTAGATAAGAAAGCAAAACCGGAGCCTAGCAGCTCCAGTGATTCTGGGGGTAGTAGCACACATACATCTTCATCAGACAGAAGTCACGGGGGCAGTGGCGGAAGTTTTTAGATGGATAATAGTGGAAGTTAAAAAAGGTCAGATATTTATGCTGGCCTTTTTATTACACTTCATTTTACAACGGGGCGAATTTTAAAATTTTCAAACGATGTTGTCCACAATAATTTTATTGCTAGGGAAATTCAACGAGGAATTGGAAACGCTATCATTTTGCTTTACATCATTTTCCAAGTCAGAAAGAATATCTTCATTTGACAATTGACTTTTATACAAAAAAGTAGCAAACATCTTTCCTTTTATATTCGTATTGAAGTCTGCAATGATCTTTGCATAGAAATAGCGTTTGCCTGCCAAACCTAAGACAATCAGCATATTTCCAAGAATTCCCAACATCAAGATTTGCCAGAGAATTTTTAAATTTTTCGATTGAAAACTATCAATAATCATCCGAACGAGCGTTGGGTTTAAAACTGACTCAATCCATGTCAGCACGATAAACAGAAAGTAAACCGTTAGTAGTTTTTTGAAATAAATCGTTTAAGCATATCTGATAAATCCTTATAGAACATATGAATACTTTAAAAACTCTCAAAAATCTGTTTGAGAGTTTTTAAGTGCGCCGTAGCAATTTTTTAATCAAACTGAGAATTTTAAATTTAAGTGGTTGTGGATAATAGCGGAAGGTGCCCATTTTGCGAACAATGTAGCCATTGAAATTTTGCTTGAAACGGAGCACGCCGTCTGAGCCATCGAAAATTCCAGTAATACCAAGAAAATTATAAAAAGGAATACCTCGCTTGATAGCTTCTTTCATGACGTATTCTTGGAGAAGTGCTGGGGCGTAGAATTTGTTAAATTCAGGATAGGAACCACTAAAGAGGTAAGTCGCTTCCTGTGGCGTATAGATAAAGAGGCTGCCTGCAAGAACTTGGTCTTCTGTTCCATATTTATCTATCAATTCTTGTGCTTCGGCTTTGCGTGTTTCAAAACTTTCAAATTGGCTAGAGAATTCACGCAGTTGATTGTGCTTCTTCTCTGACTGAGGATTTTTTTCTAAATCCGCTTCTAATTTTTGAATTTTTTGTCTGAGTTTTTTTTGATCATTTTGCAGATGTTGCAGATAATCTTGAAAATTAAGCGTTGCAATCATAAAGTCCGCTTGATTGCCAAAAGCATCGTAGAAATCTTGGTAGTAATCTAAAGGTTTATCACTATATTCACGCCGCTCGGAAGTAGCAGAAGTGATTTCCTTGAAAATATTTAATTCATCTCGCTTCAATTTTTTTAATTGAATGCCGAAAGTATTGGCTTTTTTTACAGTCGATTTACCATTTTTGCTGAAGGATTTGAGTAGATCTTTTTCAGTTAGTTCAGTCAGGTCTTTGACATAGTGCCAATCAGGTTCGCCGCCTGGATAACCTGTCTGCAAGCCATCAAATTCATAACCTAAGTCTGTCAACTCTTTTATCAATTCTGTTTTTTCGGGCGAGGTCGGCTGACCATTGCTGTCAAATGTTTGATAAGTTTCATAAGGTTTGACAATTAGCTCTAAAGCGCCATTTTCTTTAGCGTAGGTCTTAAGTTCACGGTAGAAATGCTGTAGGTCTTGAGGATTTGTTGAAACAGGGCCACAATTTATTTCCATGTGAAGTCCGCCTGTCATGGGCATACTGTAGAGCACAGCTGAAACAGTCACTTCGTCATGCTCATTTGTGTATCCTACATATTGACAAGTAAAGCCACGTTTTGATAAGAGCTTCTCCATTTCTACCGTCTGCATAAAAGAACGTTGAGCGCAAGAAGCGCTGTGTTTTACAAATTCTTCCTGACGAAGTTGTCTGAATGTCATACGATTCCTTTCTTAGTGTTTGCTACGGAATTTCTTTCTCAAAGTATAAGCAAGGTTAGAGAGATGATAGAGTGGATTGGTTGGCAAGTTAAACTCCCCGACAAATTCTTCAATAGTTGGATTGAACTTGGATTTAAAGTGATAAAGTCCGCCGTCTAAATCATTTTCAACACCACCCATGTTTTGCCAGTTCGCTCCACGGTCGAAGGCGTGCTTTGCAGTTTCATACCAAGTGAGGAGAGCTGGCTGGTAACGACGGTATTCTTCATCCATTCCAGCATAGATATTTTCAGAGGTAGCTCCATATTCTAGAACCAATGTCCCAGATAAAGGCACGGTTGTTACACCTTGAGCAATTTTTTCTGACAAGAAATCCATTTCTTCTTGCAGTCGTTTTTGTTCTTGCTTATTGTTTTCAATTTTACCAGGTTTAGTTTTTTCAGTGAATTTGCTGGCTTCTTTTTCAGCCTTGGCTTTTTGAGCTTGAAGACTTTCTAGACGCTCATTTAGGTCAATGCTTGCAAGTGTGATATAGGAATGCTCTGGGTAAGTATCAAGGAGTTTTTGATAATAGTCCTTCCCTCGTAAGTGAATACTCTTTCGATTCTCGGTTTTTTTCATCAAAGCAGAGAAATCATCTAAAAGTTCTTTGCCATCAAACTGGACTTGAATGCCTTTGTTTCGTGCAGTGCGAATGGCTTGTCGTGTACTTTTTGATAAAAGTTCTTCGCTGAAATTGTCCTTATAAATATTTGCTTGAAAACGTGGCTGAATCGTGTCATCAAGTGATTCTGTCCGCCCCACCCAAATCGCTCCAGCTTTCTGGAGATTTTGAATCACGTCAAGTGTTTCTTGCTGTTCTTTTCTGTCTTCTCCAATTTGAGCCTGCACGAGGAAAAGACTCGGATCAAACTTGATAAAAAGAGATTTTTTAGTTTTAGCAAATTGTTTCAAGGAAGTCAGGACAAATTGTAGTAATTCTTGATTCTGATAATCCATAATAGGACCGCGAGGAATATAAAGCATGGTCATGCCGAGCGGCAAAGGCTTGATGAGAATGCTGGCTGAGGCCACTAATTGGTTATTTTTGTAAAAGCCAATTCGTTCATTGTCCCAATTATCTTTGACCTTTGCCCAAGAAGCGCTTTGAAGCAAGTTGGTTTGAGAACTTGCCTTAACAAAATCATCGTGTTCTTGAACAGAAATTCCAATCTTATAAGTGTACATCAGTTTAAAACCCACTCTCTAATAGCGTATGCAACGCCGGATTCATCGTTTGATTTGGTGATATACTTGGCAATTTTCTTCAACGCGTCAGTCCCATTTCCCATTACAACAGGATTTCCCACGACTTCTAGCATTGCACGGTCGTTTTCTTCGTCCCCGATAGCCATAGTCTCCTCTTTTGTCAATCCTAATTTTTCCGTTAGATGCACGACTGCAGCCCCTTTATTGACAGTTTTTTTGACAATTTCTAAGTAAAAAGGTGCAGATTTCACGAGTGTGTACTTGTCGTACAATTCTTTAGGGAGTTTGGCGATTGCTTGATCCAAAATTTCTGGTTCATCAATATACATGATTTTGACGATTTCTTTATCTACCATTTCTTCTGGGGTGCGGTAATAGACTGGCATATTGACCAGTCCGGCCTCGTAAACGGTATATTTTCCAATGTTACGGTTAGCAGTATAAATACCGTCCTTGGTGATAGCGTGCATGTGAACCCCTAATTTGCGACTGAGACATTCAATATCCAAATAATCATCGTAGGTTAGAGTTTCTTTGATATATTCTTCCCCTGTAACTGTATCTTGAACCAGCCCGCCATTGAAGGTAATGACATAATTTCCCGGCTCGTTTAGGTGTAACTCTTCAAGCAAATTTCTCACTCCTGGAATGGGGCGTCCAGTTGCAATGACAATCTTTACTCCAGCAGCTTTGGCATCTTGTACAGCAGAAAAAACTTCTGGTGTGACTTCTCTTTTGGTGTTTAATAAGGTTCCGTCAATATCAACGGCAACTAGTTTAATACTCATGTTCGTATGCTTCTCCATATATAAATTGGTCGTTTTTGATATACGACAAGAAAGTTTTACTATTTTCGCTAAAAAGTCCAGCTTCTTTCAGCATCTCTTTTGGAAAATAGAAACGATTATCTCCATGTTTTGTGCCTGCTAACGATTCAACAATGGGTGACAAAGTGGATAATTCAGCGAGACTACCATCCTTTTGGATAATTTCAATCTGGGTGCGTGGCTTTTCGACATCTGGACGATAAAAATCATAAGGTAGGTCAAAATTACGATGAATAGCAGTATAGTAATCAGGGTCAAAGCCAACTTCTGCAACTAAATCCCGCATAACATTCAGATATTTCTCATTTTCTTTTGAAAAAATAATGGATTTAAAAACTTTGCGATTGATGAAACGCTGTGCTAAATCAGATAAAATCGTGTCAGGACTCGTCATCCAAATTTGGAAATAGGTATTCATCACACCATCATCAAGTGCTAAATAATCTTTCAAGGTCACTCGCTTTTCAAAGAAAGGAATAAGATTGGGAGAAGAGAGCGCAAAGTAGTCCTTCTGCTTTTCATAGAGAAATTTAGCTCGTTTGAGTAAATTCTGTAAGAGTACCTCCATCGCACGACTAGCAGGATGAAAATAAACCTGCATATACATTTGATAACGACTGACGACATAATCTTCTACAGCATGCATGCCGTTGTGTTTGAAAGCAATGCCGTTTTCAACAGGACAGATGACGCGTAAAATCCGTGTCAAATCAAATTGTCCATAAGAAGCGCCCGTGTAGTAGGAGTCTCGCAAGAGATAATCCATACGATCCACATCAATCTGACTGGAAATGAGCTGCACCACCTGTTTGTTTGGATAGGTGTGATTGATAACGCTGGCTACTTTTTCCGGAAAATCAGGCGAAACTTGAACCAGAACTTGGTTAATCTCAGTCTCTGGATTGGTGATAATCTGCCGTGTAATTTCCTCGTGGTCGGTATCAAAGAGACGCTCGAAAGTATGTGAATAAGCGCCGTGACCTACATCGTGCAAGAGGGCTGTTGCCATGACAAGTAAGCTTTCATGACGATCCCAAACCTCTGGATATTTTTCGTCAAAGATTTTTGTAATTCGTCTTGAAATCTCATAAGATCCAAGGCAATGCGAAAAACGGCTGTGCTCGCCTCCGTGGAAGGTATATCCAGAAGTTCCTAGCTGTTTGATGCGGCGCAGTCGTTGAAATTCTTTGGTGTTTATTAAATCATAGATGACTTGGTGATCCACATGAATATAATTATGGACGGGATCACGAAATACTTTTTCAATCATGGCTCTATTATACCACATCTCGTCTAGCAGTCCAAATAACAAAGTAATCTATAACCTCTGAAAATAGCGATTCAAACTTGCTGTTTTAATTCAAAACTTTTCCCATTTAGAGCAATGGCAAAATAAAAGTATAAGAAAAATGGGAGAAATATTTTTGATTTTCTGCTAAAATGAAAAAAGAAATAGGAAGACGAGGAAATTTAAAGAGTGAAAATTAGAATCCGAAATCGAATTCAAATGGATGAGCAAGTAGAGCAAATTGACCAAAGTTACGCTGTAGATTGGACTCAAAAAGGCGCTTATCATTATTTATTGTTTAAAAATGAAGAAGGAGAGAAGGTTGTGCTGAAGTTTCATGATGAAGAACTAGTCATGACACGCTTCTCCACCCCTAAATCCTTGATGCGATTTATCAAAGGGGGAGAAGCTTTGGTTGGGATTCCGACACCAATAGGCATGCAGCAATTTATCACGAAAACAAGTTATTACCAAGTTGATTTGAAAAAGCAGATACTTGAGCTTCATTATCAATTGAGAATGCCTGATGGCGAACGAACTTTTGCGGATTATCAAATGGAAATTTCGTGGAGGTAGAAAGATATGAAAAGAAACCTTCCTAGTTGAGTGATGACGGCTATTTTCATTATGAGCAGATTTATTTGGTTTTTTCTAACGAGAGGCGGTATGCTCTTTGATCTAGCAGAGACAATCATCTTAGCCATTGTTTTATTCATTTCGTCTTTTTATCTGTTCGGTAAAATAGATAAAAATTGACCTTTTTTTGCTTGAAAAAATTGAATAATTTGATATAATAAAAATACTCAAGGGAGTAGCTAGCGGGATATCCGTTACAAGGTCGTCAATACGAAAGCAATTTCCGGCCTTGTATGAAACAGCGAGACTTGTTGCAATAAACAGGTCTCTTTTTGTTTGTCAAAAAGGGATCAAAGGAGGAAATATTTTGTCAAAAGAACAAAAACGCCAAGCGTTTTATACGCAAGGTTCGGAGGAAGTTTTAAAAAATTTAGAAACTTCTGAGCAAGGTTTATCAAGCAATGAAGCCGCTAAGCGTTTAGACGAATACGGACGCAATGAACTGGATGAGGGAGAGAAAAAATCCCTTCTGATGAAATTCGTTGAGCAATTTAAGGATTTGATGATTCTTATTTTGCTGATTGCGGCTATTCTTTCGGTTGTGACTTCAGGTGGTGAAGATATTGCAGATGCGATTATTATCCTAGCTGTGGTCATTATTAATGCCATTTTTGGAGTTTACCAAGAAGGTAAGGCAGAAGAAGCAATTGAAGCACTCAAATCTATGTCTAGCCCAGCTGCGCGTGCGCTGCGTGACGGGCATGTGACAGAAGTAGACTCAAAAGAATTGGTCCCTGGAGACATCGTTATGCTGGAAGCAGGTGATGTGGTACCTGCTGACATGCGTCTTTTAGAAGCAAATTCTTTAAAAATTGAAGAAGCGGCTCTGACTGGCGAATCCGTTCCAGTTGAAAAACATCTGACTGTTGATGTAGCTGCTGATGCAGGTATTGGCGACCGTATCAATATGGCATTCCAAAATTCAAACGTTACGTATGGACGTGGAATGGGTGTCGTTGTCAATACAGGTATGTTTACAGAAGTCGGTCATATTGCTGGTATGCTCCAAAATGCTGATGAAACAGATACTCCACTCAAGCAAAATCTAAATGGTCTTTCAAAAGTGCTGACCTATGCGATTTTAATCATTGCAGCAATCACTTTTGTGGTCGGCGTATTTGTTCAAGGAAAAGACCCGCTGGGCGAATTGATGACATCAGTCGCACTTGCTGTGGCAGCAATTCCAGAAGGACTTCCTGCTATTGTGACCATTGTCTTGGCACTTGGCACACAAGTTTTGGCGAAGAGAAATTCCATTATCAGAAAGCTTCCTGCAGTTGAGACGCTTGGCTCTACTGAAATTATTGCTTCTGATAAGACGGGAACCTTGACCATGAACAAGATGACGGTTGAAAAAGTCTTTTATGACGGCAGTTTGCATGAAGCAAAACAAGATATTGACCTTGGACTCGACTTACCGTTGCTACGTTCCGTTGTACTTGCTAATGATACTAAAATTGACCAAGACGGGAAACTCATTGGTGACCCAACAGAAACAGCTTTTGTTCAGTATGCACTTGATAAAGGGTATGATGTCAAGGCCTTTTTGCAACAGTATCCTCGTGTAGCAGAGTTGCCGTTCGATTCTGAACGTAAGCTCATGTCAACCATTCATCCTTTGCCAGATGGTAAATTTTTGGTGGCTGTAAAAGGTGCGCCAGATCAACTCTTAAAGCGCTGTGTGGCTCGTGACAAGGCAGGCGATATTGCGCCGATTGATGAAGCAACGACTCAGTTAATTAAGGAAAATAATTCAGGTATGGCTCATCAGGCCTTGCGTGTTTTAGCTGGTGCCTACAAAATTATTGATGAAATTCCAGAAAACTTAACGTCTGAAAATCTTGAAAATGATTTAATATTCACAGGTATGATTGGAATGATTGATCCTGAACGACCAGAAGCTGCTGAAGCTGTTCGAGTGGCTAAAGAAGCGGGTATCCGTCCGATTATGATTACAGGTGACCACCAAGACACAGCGGAGGCTATTGCTAAACGCCTTGGAATTATCAATGATGATAGTAAAGACCATGTCATGACTGGTGCTGAGCTTAACGAATTGTCAGACGAAGAGTTTGAAAAAGTTGTTGGTCAATATTCTGTCTATGCGCGTGTATCTCCTGAGCATAAGGTGCGAATTGTCAAAGCATGGCAACATCAAGGCAAGGTTGTTGCTATGACAGGTGACGGTGTAAATGATGCACCAGCCTTGAAGACAGCCGACATCGGTATCGGAATGGGGATTACAGGGACAGAAGTTTCGAAAGGTGCTTCTGACATGATTCTAGCTGATGATAACTTTGCAACGATTATCGTGGCTGTTGAAGAAGGGCGCAAAGTATTCTCTAACATTCAAAAGACGATTCAATATTTGCTTTCAGCCAATACAGCAGAAGTTTTGACTATTTTCCTTGCAACTCTTTTTGGCTGGGATGTGCTGCAGCCGGTTCATCTTCTCTGGATCAACCTTGTGACAGATACTTTCCCAGCTATTGCACTAGGGGTTGAGCCAGCTGAGCCGGGTGTGATGACGCATAAACCGCGTGGTCGTAAGTCTAGCTTTTTCTCAGGTGGTGTCATGAGTTCGATTATTTATCAAGGGCTTTTGCAAGGTGCTTTGGTACTCGGTGTTTATGCTTATGCTTTGATGAATCCAGTTCATGTTGGTGACATGAGATCTATTCATGCGGATGCGTTGACCATGTCCTTTGCAACGCTTGGACTAATCCAGCTTTTCCATGCCTTTAATGTAAAATCTGTTTATCAATCACTTCTAACAGTTGGACCATTCAAATCTAAAACTTTCAACTGGTCTATTCTTGTTTCATTCATTTTATTGGCTTCTACCATTTTGGTTGAGCCACTAGAAGGAATTTTCCATGTAACAAAATTAGACTTTTCACAATGGGCAGCCGTTCTCATTGGCAGTTTTTCAATGATTATCATTGTAGAAATTGTCAAATTTGTTCAACGTAAATTAGGCATGGATAAAAATGCCATTTAAGACAGAAAAGTCATCTTCGGGTGGCTTTTTTAATTGTCAAAGTATAATAAAAAATTGCCGTGAATGCGACAATTTTGAGTACTTATTATAAGCTATAAATACGGACATCTGGATCTTGTTTCCAAAGTGGTTGAAGTCCAACAAAAACATCATTTTTGAACATATCACTTTGTAGATAATTTTGAGCGTGCTCAACAGAGTCAAAACCATGTAAAACTTGCATATCTTCTGTGCGAATAAGTAAGTTCTTGCTCACAGCCCCTTCGATAGTATCTAGAAATGGCTTGCGATAGTCATTATAAACTTTCGCTACGGCAGGACGACTTTCATCCGGAATATCTAGAGTGATTTGTAAATATGCTTTAACTTGAGACATAGTATTAAGTTCCCTTTCCTTTTATTTGAATTTATTATAAAATAGTGCTATTTTAAATGCAATATGTTACCAAATTAGTGAGTAACTAACTATAAGCAGAAATGCTAGATATTACAGATACTGTTCTCTCTAGAACTTTGAAAGAATTAATGCAAAATAATATGGTAGAAAGACGACAATATAATGAAATCCTTGTGCGCGTTACTTATTAGTTGATAGAAAAAGCAGAGTCTGTGATACCAATTTTTGAAACGATATGTCAATGGTCAAAAAAGTATTTAGCACCTGATGATATTAATAATAGTATTTGTGGACAGTTTCCTAAACAGGATGGTGAGTTTTTCATCTTAGCCGAGGAATAAAATGGTAAGAATAAAAGATAGGTTACAGCAGAGGTTACTTGATAATCAAGTGCATTATGAAAGAGAAGAAATTCTTTGGATGTTAGATTATATCGGTCATCCTGATTATAAAATACGAGATGAGTTAATTTTTGTTTCTCTAGCTAGAGCCATACAAGAACAACTATTTACAAAGGATCAGTTTGATTTTGTAGTGATTGAGGCTCTAAAACGACAGGGACTCTTGTATAAAAAAGAAGAGGTTGGTCAAGCGACTCTGACTCGATCTTTTACGGCTTTATTATTCGCTAATTTGCTACATGCGGATGCTAAGAAAAATTCACTTTATTTTAAAAGGCTCTCTAGTCAGCAAAGAATGGCTCTATTTGAACAAGGACTGTCTTATTTGTTGTACGAAAATGATAGGATTGGTTATTCTGAAGAATATGGTTGGGTGCATGCCTTTGCTCATGGCGCAGATCTTTTAGTTGAGATTATTTGTCACCCAGATTTTCCTATAATACGAGTAAATGAAGTTCTTCAAGTACTAGAAAAGATTTTTAAAAGAGTGAATTGACGCTTTATCAGCGATGAGGACTGGCGTTTGGCACGGGTCATCTATCAGGCTATTTTAAATGAGAGACTCTCACAAACCAGAGTTGCAACTTGGTTAGCTTCACTTGATTTTCCACTAGAAAAACCAGTAGACTTTTTGCAATTTTCTAATGCTCGTTCATGCTTGTTAGAAGTTTATCTTCAGTTAGACAAAGAAAAAGCTCTCTCAGACGAGCTAAGAGAAGCTATTCAGTTGTTTTCGTACTAAATATCAAAAATGATAAGTGCATCTTCTAGTTCTTTTTGGAGGTGCTTTTTCTTATATGATTGGAAAAGAGATAAGTCTTTTACTGCATTATAGCGTTTGTGGAGACGGTACATTTGAGATATTTTGTATTGAGGATAATCCTCGAAGAATTGTTGGGTCAACTGCCATTCGCGGATGTAACCAAGAGGTCTTGTATGATAGCAGACGCTGTCAATCATTCGAGCGGAGTGGCGGTGGTGAAGATGACCAAAGACAACACCTTTCACACCATATTTGACAAAGAGCTCATGAAAGGCCTGATTACCCAGAAAAGTATTAAAGCGCTGAAAATAAGGGTGATTGTAAAGAAAATCTTTGTGAGGAACAAAATGCATAGCTAGGATAATAGGATCATTCAGAGAAGTCAAAATTCTCTCAAGTTGTTCTAGGGTCTGTTGAGTGAGTATAGGGTCATCAGTGTTGCGGTTCAATCGTCTATCAAACCAGAAAAATTGCTTGGTTCGTTTGTGTTCTTCAGGTGTTTTTTCGGGGACGAAGCCATAGTCATACCAACCTGCTAGGCTAATAAACTGAGTCTGTCCAAATGATTGTACATTGAAATTGTGCTGTTGAATGTCGTCTTCAGTCATTCCTAGCATGTCATGATTGCCTAAATTGTAAGAAACGGAGAAGGATTTTTTGAGCTTTTGTAAAAAAGGCAAACTAATGTGTTCAAAATCATTAGACAGATCCCCTGCAAAGTGAATGTGGTCAACTTTTTTCTTTTTTAGTAAATCAATCAAAATGGTGATGTCTTCATCGGTAAATTGGTTTGAATCCAAATGAAGATCGCTCATAAATGCTAAATTTGTCATGCTCCTAGTGTAGCATATTTGAGGGACGATGAAAGAAATAAATTTTTCGCCAAAAATCATAGGAAGGTTTAAGTCTTTTGGTGTAAAATAGAAGTAAGTGGAGGTCTGCAGATGATAAAATTAGTAGCATTTGACATAGACGGTACATTTCTTCGCTCTGACAATATCTATGATGTGGAGCGCTTTAAGAAAATTTATCGAACATTGCAAGACAAAGACATAAAAGTGGTCGTCATTTCAGGCAATCAGTATGCCCAACTGGCTTCATTTTTTCCAAAACATCAGGAGGAGTTGATCATTGTTTCAGAAAATGGAGCACTAATTTTTGAGGGTGATAAGCTATTACGAGAAGCAAAAATTGCTAGAACAGAGATTGAAAAAGTTTTAGATGTGCTTGTGTCAGAAGACTTAGAAAATGCAACAACTCTTTGCGGACTTCATTCTACTTATTTGCTCAAGTCAGCACCCAAACAGTACAAAGAAGAAATTGCAATTTATTACCATGCATTGAAAGAAATCTCTAATTTTCAGGATTTACCAGAAGATGATTTTGTCAAGTTAGCTTTATTGGTGCCAGAAGAAAAAACAGATCAACTCCTTGAAAAGCTAAATCAAGTTACTGGTCAACTCGTTCAGGCAGTTTCAAGTGGACATGGTTCGATTGATATCATCCAAAGAGGTGTTCATAAAGGCTCTGCTCTTGAATTACTTAGTCAGCATTTTGGTATTGCACCACAGGAGATGATGGCTTTTGGGGACGGTGGAAATGACCTAGAAATGCTAGCTTATGTGGGTCACAGCTATGCGATGGCAAATGCTTCTGAAAAGGTCAAGAAAACAGCAAAGTATCAAGCACCAAGCAATCAAGAATCAGGCGTTTTAGAAATTCTCGAGCGAAAGGTTGTAAAGAAGGGACTATCATGAATATCATTTTGACGTATCTAACCTCTTAATATTTTTAGCCAGATGGCAATCTATCTAACAATCATGTAACAAAGAACGAAATTTCTTGATTCAGAATTAGAAATTTTATACAATAACTATTATTGGACTCTGTCAGAAATTAGAAAAAAATACTGACTTGTGATATAATAAAACGATATGTGAAAAGAGGTAAGTATGGATATTTCAGAAATTCGTCAAAAAATTGACGCAAATCGTGAAAAATTAGCTTCTTTCAGGGGGTCTCTTTGACTTAGAAGGTCTGGAAGAAGAAATTGCAATCTTAGAAAATAAGATGACAGAACCTGATTTTTGGGATGATAATATTGCAGCACAAAAAACATCTCAAGAATTAAACGAACTTAAGCAAACCTATGATAACTTCCAGCAAATGACTGATTTATTTGACGAATCAGAGATTTTGCTTGATTTTCTAGCGGAGGATGATTCTGTACAGGAAGAGTTGGAAGAAAAATTAGCAGAGTTGGAAACAAAAATGACCAGCTATGAAATGACACTCCTCTTGTCGGAACCTTATGATAATAACAATGCTATCCTTGAAATTCATCCAGGCTCTGGTGGAACAGAAGCTCAAGACTGGGGGGATATGTTGCTGCGGATGTATACACGCTTTGGCAATGCTCATGGTTTCAAGGTTGAAGTATTGGACTATCAAGCGGGAGATGAAGCGGGAATTAAGTCTGTTACCTTGTCTTTTGAGGGTCCTCATGCCTATGGTTTGTTGAAGTCTGAAATGGGAGTTCATCGCTTGGTGCGCATTTCGCCATTTGACTCAGCTAAGCGTCGTCACACTTCTTTTACTTCAGTGGAAGTCATGCCGGAGTTGGATGACACGATTGAAATTGAGGTGCGAGACGAAGACATCAAGATGGACACTTTCCGTTCCGGTGGTGCTGGCGGGCAAAATGTCAACAAAGTTTCAACCGGTGTTCGTTTAACCCACATACCAACGGGAATTGTGACACAATCCACTGTTGACCGCACACAATATGGAAACCGTGATCGGGCAATGAAATTGCTTCAAGCGAAACTCTACCAAATGGAGCAAGAAAAGAAAGCAGCTGAAGTGGATTCCTTAAAGGGAGACAAAAAAGAAATTTCTTGGGGAAGTCAAATCCGCTCTTATGTCTTTACTCCTTACACGATGGTCAAAGATCATCGGACAGGCTTTGAAGTCGCACAGGTCGACAAAGTCATGGACGGAGATATTGATGGCTTCATCGATGCCTACTTGAAATGGCGGTTAAACTAAATATTAAATTTACGAGAGTGGTGCAGACAACCGTAATTGCAATGCAATCATAGTTTCCTCTCCCACTCCCTAAACTATCTTACGAAAGGAACTCTTAACAATAAATGTCAATTATTGAAATGAGAGATGTTGTCAAAAAATATGACAACGGGACAACAGCCCTGCGTGGTGTGTCCATTGAAGTAGAGCCAGGAGAATTCACCTATATTGTAGGTCCTTCTGGAGCAGGGAAATCAACTTTTATTCGATTATTGTATCGTGAAGTGAAAGTTGATAAGGGAAGTCTGCAAGTTGCTGGCTTTAATCTTGCTAAAATTAAAAAACGTGATATTCCAATGTTGCGTCGTAATGTTGGCGTCGTTTTCCAAGATTATAAATTGCTACCCAAAAAGACGGTGTATGAAAATATCGCCTACGCTATGGAAGTTATTGGAGAACGCCGTCGGAATATCAAAAAGCGCGTTATGGAAGTGTTGGATTTGGTTGGTTTAAAACACAAAGTCCGTTCATTTCCAAATGAACTCTCAGGAGGGGAGCAGCAGCGAATTGCCATTGCTCGTGCGATTGTGAACAATCCTAAAGTTTTGATTGCCGATGAGCCGACAGGAAATTTGGACCCAGATAATTCGTGGGAAATCATGAATCTACTGGAGCGAATTAACCTGCAAGGAACGACTGTTCTAATGGCAACCCACAATAGCCAAATTGTAAATACTTTGCGTCACCGCGTTATTGCCATCGAAAATGGTCGTGTGGTGCGTGATGAAGCAAAAGGAGAATACGGATACGATGAATAGTAGATTTTTAAGTCACCTGCTTGAATCGCTCAAAAGTTTGAAGCGAAATGGTTGGATGACAGTTGCTGCAGTCAGCTCCGTGATGATTACACTAGGGTTAGTCGCAATCTTTGTGTCAGTCATTTTAAACACGGCGAAGCTAGCAACAGATATTGAAAATAATGTGCGGGTTATGGTCTATATGCGACCAGATACAGCGGACAATGAAGAGACTATTACAAAAGAAGGTCAAACAGTCAAAAATGAGGACTACCATAAGGTATATGATGCCCTCAACAAAATGTCAAATGTGAAATCAGTAACATTTTCTAGCAAACAAGAACAATTAAAGAAACTAACAGAAGTCATGGGTAAAGATTGGAAACTCTTTGAAGGAGATGCCAATCCCCTACATGACGCTTATATTGTCGATACAACTGACCCTAAATACGTCACGTCTGTCGCAAATAATGCGAAGAAAGTGGAAGGGGTTTCTGAAGTAGAATACGGTGGAGCCAATACAAAACGTATTTTTGCGTTAGCTAATTTTATTCGTACATGGGGAATTGTAGGAGCGCTCCTCTTAGTCTTTATTGCTGTTTTCTTGATTTCAAATACTATTCGGATTACGATTATTTCACGTAGTCGTGAAATTCAAATTATGCGTCTGGTGGGAGCAAAAAACAGTTACATTCGAGGTCCGTTCTTGTTAGAAGGAGCTTGGATCGGCTTGCTTGGAGCAGTTGTTCCAGCTGGCTTGGTCTATTTTATTTACGAAATGGCATACAAGTCATTTAATCCATCTCTTGCTAGTCAAAATCTTTCAATGATTGTACCAAAAACCTTTATTCCATTGATGATTTCCTTCCTTTTTGTAGTAGGAATTATCATCGGAGCATTTGGCTCGGTTCTCTCAATGAGACGATTCTTGAAAATTTAAAAAAAAAAGTGATAATAAAAACCCTATTGAACCCTGATCCGAAAGTTAGACAGAAAAATCTAACTTTTGAGATGCAGTTCATTTAGGGCTTTTTTAATGCAAAAATGGATTAAACATTTTTTCATGAACAATGGTGGTTTGAGAACCATGCCCAGGATAAACGTCATAATCAGGCAAGGTCAGTAATTCGTTTTTGATGCTAGAAATGAGTTGTGCCATATTTCCAGTATAGAAGTCCGTTCGACCAATTGATTCGCAGAATAAAGCATCGCCGGTTAAAACAAAGTGCTCGTTAGGAAAGATGATTGAAACACCACCGATGGAATGTCCTGGTGTTGGTACGACGTAAAAATAAAAATCATCTAGACTATAGGAACTATGATAATCAAAAAAGACATCAGCAGGCTGGAGAATGATGTTATCCATATCTTGGTGGCGAGCTAGTCCAGATAGATTATATTCCGGAGTGTAAAGCCAAGTTGCTTCACTTTCAGCGACATAGACAGGCGGCTGGTGAAATTGCTGACGGACTAAATCAACACTCATAATATGATCATAATGAGTATGGGTCAGCAAAATAGCTGTAATTGGCTTATTGATTTCTTGAATTTTGGTTGCAATTTTATCCCAGTCACTACCCGGATCAACTACGATGAGGTGATGCTCATTTTCTAAATAATAAGTATTTTCATATGCTTGAGCGTTTAAAGTTTTATGAATTGTTATCATGAGAACTCCTTTCACTTCATAGTTTAGCAAAAAATATGAAAAATGACATAAAAGAAATATTAAGTTATTTATCAAGGGAAAATAAGGCATAAAACGTGATACGAAATAGTTGGATTTATGGTATAATTTTTCTAGTATGACACAAGAAAAAAGAAAATATGCTGTGGTAGATTTGGAGGCGACCAGTGCCAGCAGCAACGCAAAGATTATTCAAGTCGGGATTGTGCTGATTGAAAATGGTCAGATTGTTAAAACTTATGAAACCGATGTGAATCCTCATGAGAAGCTGGATTCTCATATTTGCCAATTAACAGGATTGACAGACAAGCGATTGAGAAGGGCGCCAGACTTTTCTCAAGTAGCTCGTGAGATTTATGAGTTGATTGAGGATGCCATTTTTGTGGCTCATAATGTGAAATTTGATGCTAATTTATTGGCAGAAGCCCTCTTTTGGGAAGGATTTGAATTAGTGACTCCGAGGGTAGATACAGTAGAGCTTGCGCAAGTCTTTTTCCCAACGTTTGAAAAATACAATCTAGGAATATTATGTGAACAGTTAGACATTCCTTTGAAACATGCGCATACAGCGCTTGCGGATGCCTCAGCAACGGCTACATTATTTTTAAAAATACAAGAAAAAATCCAAAAACTTCCGAAAGAATTAGTGGAATATTTGTTGAAATTTTCGGATAGTTTGATTTACGAATCACGCTTAGCAATAGAAGATGCTTTTCACCAAATATCGGACATAACTTTCCACGATTTGATGAAGCGGCAGGGAATTTTTCTTAGAAAAAGTAAAAAGATTAAAAAAGCAAGGAAATTATCCCAAAATTTCCAACACAATATCAATTTGTTGGATTTAGAGGAACGAAAAGAACAAGATGAGTTTGCGCATGATGTGGAACAGGCTTTAAAAAGTCAGCAACCAAGTTTTTTACAAGCTCAGACAGGTTTAGGCAAGACCTATGGTTACTTGCTCCCTGCTTTGGTTCAAACGAGCAAGCAAATTTTGGTAACGGTTCCTACGAAAGTGTTGCAAGATCAGATTGTGGCAAATGAAGGACAAAAGTTAGAAGAAATCTTTCATGTTTCTGTTCATAGCTTGAAAAGCCCTGCTAATTATTTAAAACTTGACTTCTTTTATGACAGTTTGCAGCAGGTAGATGACAATCGTTTGGTCAATCGTTGCAAGATGTTGCTTTTAGTTTGGCTCACAGAAACGGAATCTGGTGATTTGGATGAAATTGGTCAACGGCATCGCTATCAGACCTATTTTCAACAGGTGCTTCATGATGGCAAATTGAGCAAAAAATCCCTCTTTTATGATGCGGATTTTTGGCAAAAAGGTCAAGAAAAATCGAAATGCAGCCGTGTGTTAGTGACCAATCATGCTTATTTTTTGACGCGGCTAGAAGATGATAAATCTATAGTGGAAGATCGACTTTTGATTGTGGACGAGGCTCAAAAATTGTTTTTAGCTTTGGAAAATCTTTCTCGAAAATCTCTCAATATGACAAAATGCTTGCAGCAAATTCAATCAGAACTTGAAATAGCAGATACCATTTTGAAACGTCGTTTATTAGAAGATATTCAATTTGAGCTGGCTCATGCGGTGGAACAATTCCAACACTACAAGAAAAATGAGTTAACGAAAGAAACCTGTTCCAAACTCCGACAAGATTTATCAGAGTTAGATCAAAGATCTCTTTCTGACTTACGCACTATTTTTGTCACAAAATACGACCAGTTCTGGTTAAAAGAAGAGCAGTTTGATGATTATCGAGTGACGATGTTAGAAGCCGCTTGCCTAGAAGTGCTAGATTTTCGAGCTTTGCTGCCTGAAGAAGTTCAAGTCTTATTCGTTTCAGCCACGCTTGAAATCAGTAAAAAAGTGCATTTAGCGCATTTACTTGGTTTTGAAAATGCACCATTTTATCAGTTACCACAAAAGCAGAAACATCAGCAGAAAATATGGTTGGATAAGAATTTTCCAAATGTTGTAGACTTGGATGTGGACACTTATGCAGAATTGATTGTCAAATGGGTTCATAAATTAGCTACTCAGGAAGTTCCACTTTTCGTTTTATTTACATCGAAAGCGTTATTGTTAGCTGTTTCAGAACGCTTGTGCCTACCTCATTTAGCCCAGTATAAGAATGGTGAAGCGGCTAATATTAAACGTCGTTTTGACAGAGGGGAAACGAGTATTTTATTGGGGTCGGGTAGTTTTTGGGAAGGAACAGATTTCTCCAGTCAGGAGCAAATGATTGAAGTCATTACACGCATTCCATTTGACAATCCGAGTGATTTCTTTACGCAGAAACTCAATCGCAAATTGCGGCAAGAAGGTAAGAATCCTTTTTATGATTATAGCTTGCCTGTTGCGATTTTACGCCTAAAACAGGCTTTGGGACGTACAATTCGACACCAAGAGCAGCAGTCAGCAGTCGTCATTTTAGACAATCGCATATTAACCAAACGTTACGGACGGCAAATTCAGACAGCCTTGGAAAAAATTGCTCCAATATCTGTCACAAGTATGAAAAAAATTCCAAAAGAAATTGAGCAGTTTTTGAGGAAGAAATCTCTTTAACGTCAGCAGAGTAGAAGACTCAGTTAAAATGCAAACTGAGTTTTTTGATAAAAATACGAATTTCCTCCGCTGCTAGTTTTAAATTTTGTTATAATAGAAACACAAAGAAAGAAGGTTCGATATGTATCAAAAATATCTTTCAGGGATTGGCTTTGCTTTTGTACTAGCAGCAGTAGCTACTGTCTTGGGAAATTTCTTCCCCTTGATAGGTTCTAGTGTTTTTGCCATTCTTTTGGGAATTTTAGCCAATAATCTTTTTCATATAAAAAAGACTTATCATGCTGGTTTAGCTTATTCAGGTAAGAAATTACTGCAATATTCCATTATTTTGCTGGGGTTCAGCATGTCCATTGGTCGGGTTTCTGCTACAGGCATCTCCTCTTTAAAAATTAGCATTTTAACTATACTGATTGCTTTTATTTCAGCTTATGTGGTAGGACGTCTGTTGGGAATGGGCAAAGTTCTAACCACTTTAATTGGATTTGGAACGGCTATTTGTGGTGGTTCTGCCATTGCAGCAGCTTCACCGATTTTAGAAGCAAAAGATGAAGACATCGCTTTATCTATTTCAACAATTTTCTTCTTTAACATTTTAGCAGTTTTTATTTTCCCATTTTTAGGGCATCTGATGCATATGAATAATGCAACTTTTGGAACTTGGGCAGGAACAGCTATCAATGATACGTCATCTGTTGTAGCAGCGGGCTACACTTACAGTCAGTCAGCAGGAGATTTAGCAACGATTGTTAAGCTCAGTCGTGCTCTAATGATTGTACCAGCTTGTCTCATCTTTGCAGGAGTCCGATATGTACGCTCACAAAACAGTCATCAAAAAGTCGATTTAAAGAAAATTTTCCCTTGGTTTATTTTGTGGTTTGTTGTGGCGTCTATTGTTACTAGTGTTGGGATTTTTCCAAGTTCGCTCGTTCCTGCAACGAAGTTCTTGTCACAGTGGCTCATGGCAATGGCTCTTGCTGGAATTGGTGCAAGAGTATCCTTTGGGCAATTTAGAAAAGCAGGCGCAGCGCCGTTGTTGACAGGAGCATTTGCTTGGTTTGCAGTTGCTGTATCTAGCTTAATTATTCAATACTTTTTCTCGTAAAAGTGCTTTAAAAGTGACTGACATTTATTACGTATGTTGGAGGAGATATGCCTTATCAAAAACGCTCGATTGATTCACGAGTGGACTATAGTTTAATATTACCGGTGTTTTGTTTGCTTTTTATTGGTGTTGTAGCCATTTATATCGCTGTTAGTCATGATTATCCAAAAAATGTTTGGCCAATTGTAGGACAGCAGATTGCCTGGATTGCTCTAGGGACAGTTATCAGTCTGGTTATCATGCTATTCAATACAAAATTTCTTTGGCAAATCACGCCATACTTATATGTGTTCGGATTGGCATTGATGGTGCTACCACTTATTTTTTATAGTTCAGAATTAGTCTCTTCAACAGGAGCAAAAAACTGGGTGACTATAGGACATGTGACCTTGTTTCAACCATCTGAATTTATGAAAATTTCTTATATTCTGATGTTGTCACGAGTTGTTGTTAATTTTTTACAGCGTTATAAAGATAGAGAGCGAACGGTTAAATTGGACTTCTTCCTGATTTTTGAGTTAGCCCTTTATACCTTACCCGTTCTGATTTTATTGGCATTGCAGAGTGACCTAGGGACAGCATTAGTCTTTATCGCAATCTTTTCAGGAATTGTCCTCTTATCAGGTGTGTCTTGGAAAATCATTGTACCAGTTGTTTTGACCATTCTGGTTGTAGGCGGTGGCTTTTTACTTATCTTCATTTCAAAAGACGGGCGAGCTTTTTTGCACCAAATTGGGATGCCAACCTATCAGATCAACCGTATTTTGGCTTGGCTGAATCCGTTTGACTACGCTCAAACCACTACTTATCAACAGGCACAAGGTCAAATAGCAATTGGTAGTGGTGGTCTCTGGGGACAAGGGTTTAATGTATCCAATCTATTGGTGCCTGTACGTGAAAGTGATATGATTTTTACTGTCATTGCAGAAGATTTTGGTTTTGTCGGTGCAACGATTGTGATTGCCTTGTATTTGCTATTGATTTATCGTATGTTAAAAATTACGCTGAAATCAAATAATCAATTTTACACCTATATTTCTACTGGTTTTATCATGATGTTACTCTTTCATATTTTTGAAAATATCGGAGCAGTGGCGGGAATTTTGCCTTTAACAGGAATCCCACTTCCATTCATTTCTCAAGGTGGTTCTTCGATTATTAGTAATTTAATTGGTGTCGGACTCTTGCTTTCGATAAGTTATCAAAATAATCTCTCAGATGAGAAACGCTCACATTATCCTACAAGGCGTAAAAAAGTAGTATTAAAACAATTAAAATAAAGGAGAAGAAGTATGACAAAAGTAGCTGTTATGTTAGCCAATGGCTTTGAAGAAATTGAAGCATTGACGATTGTGGATGTTCTTCGCCGTGCAGGAATCCTATGTGACATGATTGGATTTGAAAAAGCGGTAACGGGTTCTCACGGTATCGCAGTTCAAGCAGATAAAGTTTGGACTGGAAAGTTAGATGATTATGAATTGGTGGTACTGCCGGGAGGAATGCCTGGTGCGACAAATTTGCGAGATGATGATCGTTTGATGTTAGCTCTACAAAAGATGCAAGAAGAAGGCAAGTGGATAGCAGCCATTTGCGCAGCACCGATTGCACTAAATCGTGCAGGAGTCTTAAAGAACAAACAATTTACCTGTTACGATGGTATCGAGTCAGATATTGAAACTGGAACTTACATCAAACAAACTGTCGTTGTTGATGGGAAAGTGATTACCAGTCGAGGTCCCGCAACTGCTCTAACTTTTTCTTATGAGCTGGTTCATCAGTTAGGTGGAGACAGTGAGCAGCTTGCAACGGCGATGCTTTACAATGATGTCTATAGTGATTGATGTTCTATGATACTAAAGCTTATTTGGAATTAACCAAGTAAGTTTTTTTATGGAAATTCATATCTAAAATAAGCTCTCCTATCCCTTTTTACCGCCATTTTTTACAAAAATATGTTATAATAAAGGGTATGGATTATCAAGATTATATTTGGGATTTAGGGGGGACTCTCCTCAATAATTACGAGACGTCAACGGCTGCATTTGTAGAAACGTTAGCTGGTTTTGGGATTCAAGTTGCCCATGATGATGTTTACAAGGCGCTAAAGGTTTCAACTCCCTATGCAGTTGCTCAATTTGCGCCCAACATTCCTGCATTTTTACAAACTTATAAAGTGAATGAAGCAAGAGAGTTAGCTCATCCAGTATTATTTGAAGGTGCTGCAGATTTGCTCAAGAATATCGTTGCACAAGGAGGGCGTAATTTTCTGATTTCTCATCGGAATGATCAGGTTTTAGAGATTCTTGATAAAACAGGGATTTCAGGCTACTTTACAGAAGTGGTGACTTCTAATCGTGGTTTTAAGAGAAAGCCAAATCCTGAGTCAATGCTGTATTTAAAAGATAAGTATCAGATTGAGAATGGGTTAGTCATCGGAGATCGCTCAATTGACACAGAAGCGGGTCAATCAGCTGGCTTTGCAACTTATCTCTTTGATGATATGAAAAATCTCAAGAAATTTATAAAAATATAGAAAAGGAATCGTATGTCAGAAGAAAATAAAGAACTGCAAGCACAAGATTATGATGCCAGTCAAATTCAGGTTTTAGAAGGTTTGGAAGCTGTCCGAATGCGTCCAGGGATGTATATTGGCTCAACTTCAAAAGAAGGACTGCATCATCTTGTTTGGGAAATTGTAGATAACTCAATTGATGAGGCATTAGCTGGTTTTGCAACACATATTCAAGTGTTTATTGAGAAAGACAATTCGATTACCGTTGTTGATGACGGTCGTGGAATCCCTGTAGATATTCAAGAAAAAACAGGTCGTCCTGCGGTAGAAACTGTCTTTACCATTCTTCATGCTGGAGGAAAATTCGGCGGTGGCGGGTACAAGGTATCTGGAGGATTGCATGGTGTTGGATCTTCTGTGGTTAATGCTCTTTCTACTCAACTTGATGTTCGGGTTTACAAGAACGGTCAGATTCATTTTCAAGAATACCGTCGCGGGCACGTCGTAGCGGATCTGGAGATTATCGGCGAGACTGATCGCACAGGAACAACTGTTCATTTTACACCAGACCCAGAAATCTTCACAGAAACGGTTGAATTTGATTTTGAAAAATTAAACAAACGGGTGCAAGAACTAGCATTCTTGAATCGTGGTCTGCGAATTTCTATTACCGATAAACGGGAAGGTTTGGAGCAAACAAAAGATTACCATTATGAAGGTGGGATTGCCAGCTACGTCCAGTATATCAATGAAAATAAAGATGTTATCTTTGAAAATCCGATTTATACAGACGGAGAAATGGATGATATTACTGTTGAAGTAGCTATGCAGTATACAACAGGCTATCACGAAACTGTCATGAGTTTTGCAAACAATATCCACACTCATGAAGGTGGGACTCACGAACAAGGATTCCGTACGGCACTCACGCGTGTCATCAATGACTATGCGAAGAAGAACAAACTTTTAAAAGAAAATGAAGATAATCTAACTGGTGAAGATGTTCGTGAAGGTTTGACAGCTGTCATCTCTGTCAAACATCCTAATCCTCAGTTTGAAGGACAAACAAAGACGAAGCTTGGAAATAGCGAAGTTGTTAAAATAACCAATCGTCTCTTTAGCGAAGCTTTTTCAGATTTCCTTTTGGAAAATCCTGCGGTTGCTAAAAAAATTGTTGAAAAGGGAATTTTGGCATCTAAAGCTAGGATTGCAGCTAAGCGCGCACGTGAAGTGACCCGCAAGAAATCAGGACTAGAAATCTCCAACTTACCTGGTAAATTGGCAGATTGCTCTTCTAATGATCCGCATGAAACAGAATTGTTTATCGTGGAAGGAGATTCGGCAGGTGGTTCAGCCAAGTCTGGTCGAAATCGGGAGTTTCAGGCTATTTTGCCAATTCGTGGTAAGATTTTAAATGTTGAAAAAGCCAGCATGGATAAAATTTTAGCCAATGAAGAAATTCGTAGTCTCTTTACCGCAATGGGAACAGGCTTTGGAGCGGATTTTGATGTGAGCAAGGCTCGCTATCAAAAATTAGTCATTATGACCGATGCTGATGTTGATGGTGCGCATATCCGAACCCTTCTTTTGACATTGATTTATCGTTATATGAAGCCTGTTTTAGAAGCGGGGTATGTCTATATTGCTCAACCGCCTATTTATGGTGTGAAAGTCGGCAGTGAAGTGAAAGAATACATCCAGCCCGGAGCCAATCAAGAAGAAGAGCTACAGTTGGCATTGGAGCGTTATTCTGAAGGGCGTTCTAAACCAAGTATTCAACGTTACAAAGGCTTGGGAGAAATGGACGACCACCAACTTTGGGAAACAACGATGAACCCAGAACATCGCTTAATGGCGCGTGTCTCAGTCGATGATGCAGCAGAAGCGGACAAGATTTTTGATATGCTAATGGGTGACCGTGTAGAACCTCGTCGTGAATTTATCGAAGAGAACGCCGTATACAGTACATTGGACGTTTAAAAAAATCTGAAAAAATTCACATTTACCAAGAAAATTATGATATAATAATCATGATTATTTTCAAGTAATATTTTGAAGGAGTTTTACATGTCTAACGGACTAATCATACTAATCATAGTGATAGCAGTTCTCTTGATTGTTGCTTACATAACTGCTGTCTTATTAAGAAAAAGAAATGATGCCTTGCTTGCTAAGTTAGAAGATCGCAAAGAAGAACTTTATAATCTTCCTGTAAATGATGAAGTAGAAGCGGTTAAAAACATGCATTTGATTGGACAAAGTCAAGTGGCTTTTCGTGAATGGAATCAAAAATGGGTTGACCTTTCTTTAAATTCTTTTGCAGACATCGAAAACAACCTCTTTGAAACAGAAGGTTACAATAATTCGTTTCGGTTTCTAAAAGCAAAGCATGGTATTGATAAAATCGAGAGTCAAATTGACTTGATTGAAGAAGATATTACTGCTATTCGCAATGCACTTGCTGAATTAGAAAAGCAAGAATCTAAAAATAGTGGTCGTGTCTTGCATGCTTTGGATTTATTTGAAAAGTTGCAAGTGTCTGTGGCAAATGATACAGAAAGTTATGGCTCAGCACTTCCTGAGATTGAAAAACAATTAGAGAAAATTCAATCTGAATTCTCTCAATTTGTAACCTTGAATTCATCGGGAGACCCTGTTGAAGCAGCAGAAATTTTAGATAAAACAGAAGATCATATCCTTGCTTTAACGCATATTGTGGAAAAAATCCCAGAGCTTGTATCAGAATTAGATCAAAAGTTACCAGAACAGTTGGAAGATTTGGAGTCTGGTCATCGCAAATTACTGGAATCCGGTTATCACTTTATTGAAACTGATATTGAATCACGCTTCCAACAGCTGCATACTAGTTTGAAACGTAACAGTGAAAACATTGCTAGTTTGGAATTAGACAATGCACAATATGAAAATACGCAAATCCAAGAAGAAATGGATGCTTTATATGACATGTTTAACCGTGAAATCAAGTCACATAAAGTAGTTGTCAAATTAGTCAATAGTTTACCAGGTTATTTAGGTCATACAAAAGAAAACAATCAAAATCTTTTGACAGAGATTGCCCGCCTTTCAAAATTGTATCTCTTGACAGAAAGCGATACGAATCATGTTCGTCGCCTTCAAAGTGAACTTTCGAGTTTAGATGATGTTGTTTTAGAAGCTATTGAAGATTCTTCAGAAAGAAAACAAGCTTATTCTGTTCTTCAAGAAAATCTTGAAACAATTCAAAAACGCGTGAAAGAAATTGAAGATGAGCAGTTAGTACTGAGTGAAAAATTGGCTAAAATTGAAAAAGATGATGCCAATGCTCGACAAAAAGTCAATATTTATATCAACAAACTGCATACAATTAAACGTTATATGGAAAAACGCAATCTGCCAGGTATTCCACGGAACTTCCTGACCATTTTCTTTACTGCAAGTGATAACACGGAAAGCTTAGTGGCAGAATTGGAGCAGTATCGTGTCAATATTGAATCGGTGAATCGTATGCTGGAAATTTTGACAAATGATATGAATGAGCTTGAAAATGAAACCTATCGAATTGTTGAAAATGCAACGTTGACAGAACAATTATTACAGTATTCGAATCGCTATCGTTCATTTGATGAAGGTGTACAAACTGCTTTCGACCGTGCATTAGAAATTTTTGAGAATGATTTTGATTATCAAGCTTCATTTGAAGAAATCTCACAAGCATTGGATGTAGTAGAGCCCGGTGTAACCAATCGTTTTGTTACATCGTATGAAAAAACACGAGAAAATATCCGATTTTAAATTGAAAAGTTATACAAATAAAGAGAAGGTTTATTTCCTTCTCTTTATTTGTATTATATGAAAATACGATTGTTCTATTCCTTTTTATAAGAAAATTACGTGGATCCTCAATGGATAAATGTATAGGTGTTTTTTAATTCTTTACTTTCGGATCAGTCAAAAAGTAGGCAATGTTTTTTTAAGTAGCCCAGAATAATGGTAGCAATTTGTGAACTGATTTTATAGAAAGCTTTTTCTGTTCAATGCTCATTTGAATGTCATTACGGTCTGAGAGGGTTAAATGTTTGTATTTTAGTTTAATAAGTCCTACTAATGTTTTGCACTATTTTGTCATTTCAATCTAACTCTTATTTGTGATGAAAACTGGAGGTGACTTTAAGAAATTACCATTGAATTTGACATTGGATATTTATACATAATTAGTTGACAAATTAAAAGAAAAACATTAAAATTAAAGTGTAAGCGGATGCATTTGTTTAATAAAAATAAAGGAGTAAAAAGTGGTTAATGGAGGTGTTGATTTGTTAACACCTTCAGAATACCCTCCTCTTGAGATAGGCTCAGGAACAAATACGTTGAAAGCAAAGCCACAACAAGTTATTTTAAATATACCATTCCAAACACAGATTAATGATTATTACTGTGGACCAGCATCGGCTTCTATGATTGTTAGGTCATTAGGATATAATAAAAGCCAACATCAAATGGCTGCACTATTGGGGACTACAACCAATGGTACTAATGCTGGTAATGGAGTAGCCAATGCATTGAATGCTGTTGTAGCTGGTTCAAGATATAGATTTAATTGGGAGTGGCACACCTATACACAAATTAATAAAATGAAAAATCATATTACAGAGGCACTGAGTTGGGGAAATCCAGTTATGGTAAATACAATGGAAAGCCCTGGGGATGTGTATCTTCAAGGTCATAATATCGGAACAGCTTTGTATCATTTTGGTGTTATAGGAGACTATTTTGATAACGGGAACTCGGTTACATATGTTGACCCAGGATATGGAAGATATGGTGGTTTTGTTATGAACCAACGAGTTACGATTCGAAATATGAGCTATGCAACTGGTGGCCGTGGTTATGCATGGTAATAGTTTAGTTAGAATTTATCCCCTCTTTTTGATTTACATTGTTCTTCTTCTTTTAACAGGTTGTTCAAATAGGGATAATGCGAGTTTATCAAGTAATTCAACTGAGACAAAAACTAACCAGATTTCAGATGCAACAGCATTTAAAACTGTTGCATCTGAAGAATTATTGAAACCTTCTATAAAAATTTCTTATCCTGAAGGGGTATATTTCACTCCTACCTATCTTACAGATGATTCACTAGTCATAGGTGAAGCGTATGATATGAATAATCAAAGTGAAAATTATTTGGCAGTTCTAAACATTAAAGATAGAAGTTTTAAAAAAATAAAATATGTGGATAAAACATCGGAAATAGTAACTATTATTGTTAATTATGCCGATAAAGATTACATTATTTTTGAGGAATTTGATCAAGTAAATCGTAAATCAATATATTTTATCTTTAATTTACGTGAGGGTGACTATAAAATCATTCATTCAGTTTTAAATGTAAATCCTATTCATTATACGCAAATAGCGAGACAGGGTAATAAATTATATATGAATATGTTTTATAAGTCTGATATTTATAGAACGTATTCCTTTGATTTATTGTCTGGAAACATGAAAGTAATTGAAAAAGAAAATAGTAGTCACCCAATTTATTTTAATGGGAATGTATATTATATTTTAATAGATAACAGTCATTAAATTACCAAGATAATTAAATATAATGAACATGACGAATTAAAAAAAGAAGTCAAGGAATTATCTAGGAAAGATAACTTTTATAATGGGCTTTTTTCTAATGATAAAAATGTTATTATATCCGAATATAAACTTGGAATAAACTATTTATCTTTAGGAAATATAGAAACAGAAAAACAATTCTTTTCTTCCAATTGGATTGAAACTCTTGATTATAAAGGAAATTATATTACATTTTTAGGCGATAGAATTGATAAAGATAGGGTTAGACCACAATATTATTTATTTGATCTTAAAAAAATGATTAATTACAACTATGATGATGGGATTATTCTATTATCAAAAACAGGTATTTTCTGGGTTGATTTTTTAAAGGATGAAAAAGAAATTGAGAAGGGACAAATTTTCACCAATGACAATTCTGTAATGAGATACCTCGCCTTTGATGAATAAAAGAAAGGGGTGACAAGCATGAAAAAGAATATTGGAATGCTAGTGTGTTTGCTGTCAATCATAGCACTAGCTGCTTGTGCTAGTAGTCAAAATTCTTCACCTTCCTCCAAAAACAATAGCACGTCTTCCTCGAAAGTTTCTGAGCAATCTAAGTCTAAAAATAAGACAGATGCTACAAAGGGGTCAACTGTAGATTCTAGTAAAAAATCAGAAAGTTCTGATAAAGAACAGAGTTCGGTAGCGTCCTCACAGTCTAGCAGTGACCCGCAAACAAGTCCAACACAAGGCGGGGAGTCAGGAGAAGTCAAACCAAGTGAGAGGGTGGAGGAAAATCCTCCGATGGACCCTAGTGTTGCAGCGGGGCTGTTGATTTAAAAAGGTATGCAAGGCAGTCAGGTTCAGGCTGTGGGAGGGCAGAGAGTGCGGTTAAATGTACCTCTCATTATCCAGCGTTATTGGAATTACTGCGCTCCGGCAACAGTTTCCATGATGTTAGCTAGTAGAGGGATAAATGTTGATCAGGCTCAATTAGCTAATGAAATGGGAACAGATGAATCTTTCGGGACACATAACAGCAATGCGATAAGAGTTTTGAATAGATATATGTTTGGCTATGATGCTCCTTATGGCAATCAGGCGGGATATAGATTGGCCACAGTGACAAATCCAAGTTCTGATTCAGAAGATATGAGGTTATTCAAGCAGCGTCTGATTCAAAATATCAATGACGGTTATCCAATGTATTATACTTTTGATAATTCAAAAATGTATCCCGGCAGAAGCGGTGAGCACAATGTTATCGGAGTAGGCTATGTGCTAACAGCAGATGGGGCAGATGTTGCCTATGTATATTATTTGGATCCGTCTTATATGGTTCAGGATCCTGTTTATGGAGGCTTGAAGATAGTTAGTCCTGAAGAACTGCTAAATGCCATGGTTACTTGCATGGAGCCCAATTATGGGTGGTAGCAAAAATTATGGGCAGAGCATTCGTTAGATAGACGAAAGGAAACGACACCTCTAAAGTTAGATTTTGATGTCTAGTCTAGCTTTAGAGGTGTTTTTTCTATAAATAATATAGTTTGTATTTTGCAGTGTATTCCCTTTCTAGGGCAAAGAATCTGTCAAAGTAGGTTAAATTTTAATTCCTAAAAAGTTGCTTATCAGTTTATTTTGGTCTTCTTCAAACAAGTTTAATTTTTTATTCGTTTAAGATATTTTCTCAAGTGATTTTTCATATAATTTTGAATCAGATAAATCACTTGTTCATGCAGACAATCTTATTTATTGTAATTTTAATTGTTTTTGAGAAATGTTCAATAACTTGATCTTATAAACTTATAACCAATGCCTTTCAAATTTTCTTCTACTTATATTGAATGAAAATCTCAGATTTCAGCAGGAATGCGTTTTTTATTTTAGGAATTATATAACAGTCTACACCAATCACAATATGTAGTTTTTTAAAACATGATTTTTGTAAATTTGACAACTATACTGTGCAATTGTGTAAATAGGTATGTAATCCCCTTATTTTTTAATGAGTAAAAGCAACACAAACGCCTTCCGGGACAAAGAAATCATGTGAGATTTCTGTTAGTTTTCCTGTTTCTGGGTCGCGTTTGAGGACAGTGGCATTGTCTGAGTCCTGATGAACTGCAATAATATACTGTTGATCTGGTGTAATATTAAAATCTCGTGGATTTTTTCCGTTAGTTGGAACAATTTCTACAAGTTCAAGAGTTCCGTCTCCTACCACTTTGTAAACAGCAATTGAATTATGCCCACGATTAGAACCGTAAAGGAACCGACCATCTGTAGATAAACGAATAGCAGCTGTTCCATTAAATTCTGAAAAGTCTTCTGGTAAGGTTGAAATAGTTTGTAGGCGTTCAAATTGACCATCACCATCATAAATTAAAACTTCAATGGTAGAGTTTAATTCACAAATAAGATAAGCGATTTTGTAATGAGGATGAAATACGATATGACGTGGACCAGCACCAGATGTCGCGTGATAGGTATCTAATCGGATTAACCGACCATAATCACTAATGTCATATGTAATGACTTCGTCAGTCCCTAAATCACACGTAACCAGATACTTATCGGGTGTTAAATCTGCAAAATGCACATGAGCAGCAGCTTGGTTTTCATGAGGACCGTAGCCGATATGAACATCAGAATCAACTAATTTAAGGCTGCCATTTTCTTGTCGTCTATAAACTAAGACTTGCCCCTTATGATAGTTTGCTCCGTAGACAAGACTTCTTGTTTCATCGACACTCACATAGCAGAGAGGAGCTCCCTCAGCTACAACATGGTTGAGTAATTGGAATGTTTTATTGTAAGCTGCAATACCTCCTTCCCCATATTCAGCTCCGACAGAGTACAGGTGATGCTGCTTGTCAAAAGCTAAATACGTAGGATTTGGCTCTTTTACAATAAGTGTTAAATTTGCCAGTTCTCCTGTGCTAGTATCAAAATCAGCTTTGTAAATTCCTTCTGAGCTACGACGTGTATAAGTTCCAAAATAAACTGTTTGTGTCATCATTCACCTCGAAATATTTGATACTTTTATTATAACACAAAAAGAAATGAAATGGTTTTCACAAATGAAAGCTGCTGTCAGTTTTATAATGAAAAAATAGATAAAAAATAGATTCGAGATAGGATGGGAACAGATAACTTTGATACAATAAAAATAGATTTGTGGGTGTTTGTGCTAACAATTATGGTTGTCTGTTTGACTTCTGAAAAATGTTTAGTTTTTTGGAAGAAAGTTTTTATCCTACATCACGGTTCAATCTTTGTAAGTTCACTATTTTGTTGTATAATAAAAGTAATCTTTACATTGATTAGCAGTCATTTAATTTTATATCTATATTTTAAGGAGTAAGAAATGCATAAGATTTTAGTAGTAGAAGATGACACTACGATTAATCAAGTGATTTGTGAATTTTTGAAAGAAAATCATTATGAGGTGACACCAGTTTTTGACGGGGCAGAAGCCCTACGTGAATTTGAGGAAAAATCGTTTGACCTCATCATTTTGGACGTTATGTTGCCCTCTATGAGCGGTTTGGATGTGTTGAAGGAAATCCGGAAGACGTCGCAGGTACCAGTTATGATGTTAACTGCACTAGATGATGAATATACTCAGCTGGTCAGCTTTAATCACCTTATCAGTGATTATGTTACCAAACCATTTTCGCCACTTATTTTGATGAAACGCATTGAAAATATTTTCCGGAGTACTGTGACAGAATCAGAGATTGTCGTTGGAGACTTACGTGTTTCAATTGACGATTGTACAGTTTATTGGCAAGAAGAGAAAATGTCTCCTACTAAAAAAGAATATGAAATTATCCAAGCTTTAGCTAAAAGAAAAAATCATTTGGTGACTCGGGATCAATTGATGAATACAATTTGGGGTTATAGCGAACTGGATAGTCGTGTATTGGACAATCATGTGAAGAATATTCGCAAAAAAATTCCAGGAATTCCTCTTAAAACCATTACTGGTATGGGCTATCAACTTGGAGGAGAAGAAGAGTGAGAATTGCTAAAAAGCATTTTCTTTTGACAGGAACAATAATTTTTATTGTCGTGACAACGGTTTTAACAACACTCTATTTTGTGATGCCTGTTTATTATGAGCAAGTCAAGCATCGAGAAGCTAAAAGTGAGTTCTTTCAGATTGCTCAGCAAGTTCAAGGAAAACCGTCAGATGATATAGGAAAGCTTTTAAGTGACTACAATCGAAAGAATACACGCGTCTGGTTTAGTATATTAGATGCGAAAGGAAAACTTATTTATCCACATATTGATTTAGCTAATGAAAAGGGAGAATTCCAATTAACAATTTTACCTTCTGACATGAGTTTGAATAATCAAACTAAAAGTATGAGCAAGAAGATAAGAACGGCAGAAGGGACCACATTGACCTTACGTGGGGAATATTCGCTCCAACCAATATCGGATGCTACTTACGTGTTGTTAAGTCTTTATCCTTATATCTTATTCTTTTCGTTAACGTTAGGTGGTATAGTGGCTTTTCTTTATAGTCGATTTGCAACCAAACGCATTACAGATATTTCAGAGAGCACGCGAAAAATGGCAACTCTTTCTCCAGATGTGGCTTGTCCTGTCAAAGGGCGAGATGAAATTTCCACTCTCGCTCAAGATATTAACAGTCTGTATAACAATCTTTTGACAAGTATTGAAGCGCTGCGATTGGAAAATGAGAAAGTTGCTGAAAGTGAACGTGAGAAAGCAGAATTTCTACGGATGACTTCTCATGAGCTGAAAACGCCGATTACCAGCATGATGGGAATTGTGGATGGTATGATTTACGGTGTTGGTGACTTCAAAGATAAAGATAAATACCTGCATAAATGTCGTGAAATTTTGGAAGAGCAATCAAAACTTGTACAGTCTATCTTGGCAATTTCTAAGATTGAAATGCGAATAGAAGCTGAAGAAGAGGACTTTTCACTTAATCAGCTCTTGGAGGAAAACTTGAGCAGCTATAAGATGTTAGCTGATGTGAAAGGCTATCAATTTACTGTACAGTTAGAAGAGCTTCAAGTGCATGGCAACAAGACTTATTTGCTGAAAGCTATTAAAAATTTACTAGATAATGCTTTCCATTATACCTTAGCCGGCGGAGAGATTCTTTTAATGATTAAAGACAGTCAGTTAATCATTGAAAATGATGCAGAACATGTGTTGGATGAACAGCAAATCCAGCAAATATTTCAGCCATTTTATCGTCCGGATTACAGTCGTAACCGCAAAGATGGTGGAACAGGTCTGGGACTCTTTATCGTGCAACAGATTTTGGAAAATCATCATTTGCGCTATCGCTTTGAAGCTGTTGATGACAAACGAATGCGATTTACAATTTTTTTCTCAGATAAAGAAAGCTAAAAGTGGGAATCCGTTCATGAATTGAATGGATGACCGCTTTTTGTGTTTGACTCGGGCGCAAGAAGGAAATTCATAAAGGACTACCCTTTCTTCAAGAATTTTTTAGTGAAAAATGCTACAATGAGATAAATAAAGAAAAGGATGTCTGTATGGAACACAAAAAGAAGGATTTCAGCCTATCATGGTTTTTTCGGTGGTTTTTAGACAATAAGGCAATCACTGTTTTTTTGGTGACCTTATTGTTGGGGTTGAATATTTTTGTATTAAGCAAAATTAGTTTTATTTTTATTCCTGTTCTAGAATTTATCGGAGTTATCATGCTGCCGGTGATTTTAGCAGGGCTTTTGTATTATCTCTTAAATCCAATTGTAGATTTTATGGAGAAACATAAGATCAATCGTTTGGTCGCGATTACGATTGTCTTTATCTTAATTGCTTTGCTCTTGATTTGGGGATTGGCTGTGGCAATTCCAAGTTTGCAGCATCAGATTGTCAGCTTTGCCAAGAATTTACCAGCTAATTTGCAAAAGTCGAATAAAATAATTCAGG
The DNA here is from genome assembly GCF_001838575.1 of Streptococcus sp. HMSC034B03. NCBI lineage: Bacteria > Bacillati > Bacillota > Bacilli > Lactobacillales > Streptococcaceae > Streptococcus > Streptococcus sp. HMSC034B03. Next base: position 255,529 of record NZ_KV837619.1, on the reverse strand, counting down.
ATTTTTTGGAAAATCGAATTTCTGATGATGTCAAGCCTCAATTAGAAGAGATTGTGAATAATTTTTCAGTTCAAGTGACGACTTGGGCAAGTAATTTTTCATCGAAAGCAGTGAATTGGGTAAGCACATTGATTAGTACGGCTTCGCAAGTGATTGTAGCCATTATCATCATGCCTTTTATCCTTTTTTATCTTTTGCGAGATGGAAAAAACTTAAAATCTTATTTGACAAAATTCATGCCAACTAAGTTTCGTGAACCAGTCGGACAAATTTTGACAGATGTCAATACGCAGCTTGCCAATTACGTTCGTGGGCAAGTAACTGTAGCTATTATCGTAGCGATAATGTTCATCATTTTCTTTAAAGTAATCGGGCTTCGCTATGCAGTGACACTTGGGGTGACGGCAGGGATTTTAAATTTGATTCCTTATTTGGGAAGTTTTCTAGCTATGCTGCCGGCTCTTGTTCTGGGTTTAATTGCTGGACCAATTATGCTCTTGAAAGTCATTGTGGTCTTTATTGTAGAGCAAACGATTGAAGGGCGGTTTGTGTCGCCATTAATTCTCGGTAGCCAATTGAACATTCATCCAATCAATGTTCTTTTTGTCCTTTTGACAGCGGGATCTATGTTTGGTATCTGGGGCGTTTTACTGGGAATTCCCGTTTATGCGTCTGCAAAAGTTGTGATTGCTGCTATTTTTAAATGGTATAAGAAAGTCAGCGGCTTGTATGAAGAAGAATTGGTAGATGAAACAGGAGAAGAAATTGAACAACAGTGAGAAAATGATCGCTTCTTTGCAAAAGCAGGATTTGGCGCATGCCAATAAATATTTTGAAAGAGCTCTAACAAATGATACAGAGGAAGAATTACTTGAATTAGCCGACTACTTAGAAAGTATCGGCTTTTTCCCTCAAGCGAAGCGAATTTATGAAAAATTAGCTCCTCATTATCCAGAAGCTTATATTAGTTTGGCACAGATTGCTAGTGAAGATGGACAAGTGGAAGAATCGTTTGCTTATCTGGAAGAAATTACTTCTGATAATGACTGGTATGTGACAGCACTCTTAGTCAAAGCTGATCTCTATCAAATGGAAGGCTTGCCAGATGTTGCAAGGGAAAAATTAGCCGAGGCAAAGCAATTGTCTGACGAGCCGTTAGTGACTTTTGGCTTGGCTGAAATAGATTTTGAATTGGGACATTTCAATCAAGCTATTAAAGAGTATGCTAGCTTAGACAATCGCCTGATTTATGAGCAGACGGGTGTTTCTACTTATCAGCGGATTGGCGTTTCCTATGCAAGTTTGGGGAAATTTGAAGTGGCGATTGAATTTTTGGAAAAAGCTTTAGAGATTGAATACGATGATGCTGTAGCCTTTGAATTAGCGACTATTTTATATGACCAGAAAGAATATCAAAAAGCTAATCTATACTTTAAGCAAATTGATACGATTTCACCGGAATTTGAAGGTTATGAGTATGGTTATGCTTTGTCGCTTCATGCAGAACATCAGACAGAAGAAGCATTACGCCTTACGCAGCAGGGCTTGTCGAAAAATCCATTTGATACACGTCTTTTGTTGCTAGCTTCGCAGCTTTCTTATGAGTTGCACGATGAGCGAAAGGCAGAAGATTACCTTTTGAAAGCAAAAGATAATGCGGAAGACTTGGAAGAAATTGCATTGCGTTTGTCTAATCTTTACTTAGAGCAAGAGCGTTTTGATGAAGTTTTGAAATTTGAGGAGCAAGATATAGACAATGTACTGACTAAGTGGAATATTGCGCGTGCCTATCAGGCTTTGGAACAGACAACAGCAGCTTTGGAGCGATATCGACTGTTGCTCTCGGATTTAAAGGAAAATCCAGAATTTTTAGAGCAATATATTTATCTACTTCGTGAAATGGGAGATTTTGAAGAAGCAAAACACCAAGCAGAGCATTATCTTCACTTGGTTCCAGATGATGTGGAGATGCAGGAATTGTACAATAGTTTGTAAAAAGAGTAACAAGCACAATCCTATAAGACGCATGGGAATTATGATATAATGATGAGCGTGATATTCAGGAAGGACGAAGAAAATGACTGAAAAATTTGGTGCGGATTTGATTGTGGATAGTTTAATCAATCACAAGGTAGATTATGTATTTGGGATTCCCGGTGCAAAGATTGACCGTGTGTTTGATACCTTAGAGGATAAAGGTCCACAACTTATCGTTGCTCGTCATGAACAAAATGCTGCTTTTATGGCGCAAGGAATTGGGCGGATTACAGGAGAGCCGGGTGTCGTGATTGCAACGAGTGGACCAGGTGCTTCAAACTTAGCAACGGGTTTGGTTACTGCGACTGCAGAAGGTGACCCAGTGCTGGCTTTGGCTGGTCAGGTTAAACGAGCTGATCTTCTCAAACGCGCTCACCAATCTATGGACAATGCTGCACTATTTAAGCCGATTACTAAGTATTCAGTCGAAGTGCAAGACGGCAATACTCTTTCAGAAATCATTGCCAATGCGTATCGTCATGCCAAGTCAGGAATGCCGGGAGCAAGTTTCATTTCCATTCCGCAGGATGTGGTGGATAGTCAAGTGCAAGTGAAAGCGATTAAACCGTTGACGGATCCGCAGTTGGGGTCAAGCTCGGTAGCTGACATCAACTACCTAGCGCAAGCGATTAAAAATGCTGTGTTGCCCGTTCTTCTCTTGGGGAATGGTGCTTCAAGTGCCAAAGTGACGGCTTCTATTCGTCAGTTATTGGAGCAAGTACAGTTGCCTGTGGTGGAAACTTTCCAAGGTGCTGGAATTGTTTCACGTGGTTTGGAAGAAGCTACGTTCTTTGGACGTGTGGGTCTGTTTCGCAATCAGCCGGGGGATATGCTTCTGAAAAAATCTGACCTAGTCATCGCTATCGGCTATGATCCGATTGAGTATGAAGCACGCAACTGGAATGCTGAAATTTCTGCCCGCGTCATTGTGATTGACGTAGAGCCAGCAGAGATTGATACCTACTTCCAACCGGAGCGGGAGCTGATTGGAGATATTGCAAATACTTTGGATTTATTGCTGCCAGCGATCAACGGTTATCAATTACCAGAAGGGTCGCGGGAATATCTGCAAGTGCTGCGAGATAAAATGGACGGTGATGTGAAATTTGACCGTAGCCAAACTGAAAAAGGTCGCCTGCACCCGCTGGATATTGTTGAAGTCTTGCAGGAAAATACGACAGACGACATGACAGTTACTGTCGATGTGGGTACGCATTATATTTGGATGGCGCGTTATTTCAAAAGCTATGAACCACGGCATCTGCTTTTTTCAAATGGGATGCAAACGCTAGGTGTAGCATTGCCTTGGGCAATTTCAGCAGCCTTGGTTCGTCCTAACACCAAGATTATTTCTGTGTCTGGAGACGGTGGCTTCCTCTTTTCGGCTCAGGAGCTAGAGACAGCGGTTCGCCTGCACTTGCCAATTGTTCATCTCATTTGGAACGATGGTCATTATAATATGGTGGAATTCCAAGAAGAAATGAAATACGGTCGCTCATCTGGAGTGGACTTCGGACCTGTTGATTTTGTCAAATATGCAGAGAGTTTTGGGGCGAAAGGATTCCGAGCAACCTCTCCAGCAGAATTGACACAGCTGCTGCAAAAAGCCCTAAAGGAAAGTGGACCGGTTATCATTGATGTACCAGTGGATTACAAGGGCAGCAGTACACTAGGAGAAACGATTTTACCAGATGAGTTTTATTAAAGGAAAAGTGGGAAAGAACTCGAAATTTTAAAAGGGTTCGTTTTTCCACTGTTTTTTCAAGGAAAGATAGTAAACATTGTCTAGGAGGAGAAATGGCAGAGCTTGTAACATTATTTCACTACAATACTTTGGGAGCTTTAATGGCGGGGCTTTACAAAGGAACGATGACGATTGGAGAATTGCTTCAACATGGAGATTTAGGGATTGGTACTTTAGACTCTATTGACGGAGAGCTGATTGTGCTTGACGGTAAGGCTTATCAAGCCAAGGGAATAGGAGCAAGTCCTGAAGTGATAGAAGTTTCAACAGATAGGACGGTTCCTTATGCTGCAGTGGCTTTTCACAGAGAAGAAGCGTGTTTTCGTCAGGACGTTGAGCTGACTGATGAAGCGTTGAAGAAGCGCATAGAAGCTAGCTATGTCGGGGAAAATCTTTTTCGCTCAATTAAGATTCATGGTGAATTTAGCAGCATGCACGTGCGAATGGCTCCAAAATCCTCTCCGGGAAAGAGGTTTGCAGAAATCGCAGCTCATCAGCCGGAGTATCATGCAGAACACATTTCAGGAACGATTGTTGGCTTTTGGACGCCGGAGCTGTTTCACGGCGTCAGCGTAGCTGGTTATCATCTTCATTTTCTATCTGATGACCACCAATTCGGTGGACATGTCATGGATTTTGTCATGAAAAATGGAGAGGTTGAAATCGGAACGATTGCAGCATTGGAGCAGCGTTTTCCTGTTCAAGACCAAGAGTTTCTCTCTGCCAAATTGAATGTGGCAGAGCTAAAGGAAGATATTGAGAAATCGGAATAAAAGGCGGCGGGGTAGGTTTAAGAGACTTACATACACCTTAAATAGTCTGAAATAGAATACAAAGGTTGGAATTCAGTTTCCAACCTTGTTTAGGTCTGTCTCTCTGGTCGACGGAGAGAATGAGAACTGGTTTAATCTGTCGTCTCGGTCGACGGAGAGAATGGGAATTAGTTTAAACTGCCGCCCACGTCGACGACCTATCTAAGAACTGGTTCACTCCGTCTGAGGGTCGGATAGTTTGCCTAAGAACTGCTTCACTCCGTCCGAGGGTCAGATAGTTTGCCTGAGAACTGATTCACTTCGTCCGAGGTTCGGATAGTTTGCCAGAAAAGTGCTTCACTTCGTCCGAGGTTCGGACAGCCTGCCTGAGAATTAGTTTGCTTCATCCGAGGGTCGGCCGTACGAAGAGTCGTCAGAAAAAGGTGCCGATTAGCGGACACCTTTACATTTTCATGGATTTAATTTTGGCTTCATCAGGAGTAACGCGTAGGGTCTTTTGCCCCGTGTAGGTTACAAAACCAGGTTTACCACCTGTTGGCTTGTTAAGTTTTTTGACTTCAATCATATCCACCTGAACAAGATTGGACAATCTCGCCTTAGAAAAGTATGCTGCCAATTCCGCAGCATCTGTCTTGACCTCATCGCTTGGTTGCAGGTTTCCTGTTATGACCACATGGCTGCCGGGAATATCCTTGGCATGAAACCAGAGTTCTTCTTTTTTCGCCATTTTAAAGGTCAACTCATCATTTTGCAGATTGTTTCGTCCAACCAGAATAATTGTCTGTCCATCAGTAGATAAATATTTCTCAGGTTTTTTTCGTTTTTGGATCTTTTCACGCTGACGCCGGCGAATAAAACCGGTCTGAATCAATTCTTCATGAATTTCAGCAATTTCTGTCAAGTTAGCTTGTGACAGGGCGGTTTCCACACTTTCCAAATATTGAATGGTTTCTTTAGTTTCTTCAATCAGTCCCGTTAAATGCTTGACTGCTTCTTTCAGCTTTTGGTATTTCTTAAAATAGCGCTGAGCATTTTGGTTAGGGGTCAAAGCTTTATCCAACACAATAGTAATTTTCTCGCTTGTGTAGTAATTGTCCAGTTCTACTTGGTCTTGATTGTTTGGAACTTGGTGCAAAAAAGTAGTGAGGAGTTCTCCCTTTTGTCGAAATTCTTCCGCATTTTCAGTCGCGACCAGTTCTTGCTCTTGTTTCGTTAATTTTTTACGATTTTTTTCTAATTCATTCTCCACTCGATGAATCAGTTCGCTGGCTTGTTGATTAACGCGATCGCGCTCTGCCTTATCTTGATAGAAAGCATCTAACAATTGTGATAAACTAGGAAATTCTTTCTGACTATCCGCAAAGAGAATGGGGGTAAATGACTTGCTAGTCAGGGTTGCCTGAGTGGAGCTAGTGAAGAAGGCGCGGAAGATTTTTAACTTATCACTTGTTAAGCGCTGACTGAGTTCGGCTGCTGTATCTCGCCCCAATCCTTGAAATAGCTTTTGTAAAGAACGAGCCGATAAATCCTCTGTCTGGAGAATTTCAAATAACTTTCCATCAGAAATCGTAAACGGATTGCGACTGCCTGTTTGAGGTGGAGTGACATAGGTTGAGCCCGGCAGAATCGTGCGATAACTATTTTGAGAAAAGCCAACATGTTTAATAGCTTCAATAATATTGCCGCTTGCCTTATCCATTAGGATGATATTGCTGTGTTTGCCCATGATTTCGATGACTAGAGTTGCTGCCACGCTATCTCCAATTTCATTTTTGTTGGAGACAGAAATTTCTAAAACTCGATCATTATCAATCTGTTCAATGCTTTCAATCGTGGCGCCTTGCAAGTATTTCCGCATGACCATAATGAATGTATTAGGCACTGCGGGATTTTCAAAGCTGGTATTGGTTAGTTGAATGCGACCAAAAACAGGGTGAGCGGATAAGAGTAATTTGTGATTTTGCCGCTTGCTGCGGATTTGCAGCACTAATTCCTGCTCAAAAGGTTGGTTGATTTTTTGAATACGACCATATAGCAACTCTTGCCGCAATTCCTCTGTCATGTGGTGTAAAAAAAATCCGTCAAAGGACATGTTTTTCTCTCCTTGAATGATACTAAAGAAAATTATAACAAAAAATAGCAAGAAAAGGTTGGAAAATTATTGTCAGAAAAGTTTGACAAAATACTTGACTTTTGTTTCAGAAACATCTAAAATAATATCAAATTAGAAAAGTAATAAAATAGTTGTTGGCAGAGAGCTTGTGGTTGGTGAAAACAAGCAGCAGCGTTTTATGAAATTGGACTAATGGATAGAAGTTGAATTTGAAACGATAAAAATTCGGTGAGCACACCTTACAGTGCAACTTGTTGTTAGACAAGATAGAGATGTGGGAGAAGTCTATTATTTTTCCCATAATTGAGGTGGCACCGCGATTTACGCCCTCACACAGGATGAACTGTGTGTGGGTTTTTCTTTTATTATTTCAATCTCGTTAATGGAGGTAAAAATATGTTGAAACGATGGCGACTCTGGCTTTTACTCGAATAAAAATTAGAAAATACGAAATGGAGAACAGATATGAAAAACAAACGGTTAATGGGAATGATTGCTCTTTTAGTGGTATTAGTTGTCGGAGGCATTATTTATTCTAGTGTAAATGGCGAGAAAGCACCGAAGACAAACAATACAACCAAAACAGTAAAAGTTGGTGTGCTGCAATATGTCAGTCATCCGTCACTTGATTTGATTTATAAAGGGATTCAAGAAGGATTGGCGCAAGAAGGTTATAAAGGCAAGAAGATCAAAATTGACTTTATGAATGCAGAAGGTGACCAAAGTAAAGTGGCAACGATGAGCAAGCAATTAGTTGCCAATGGCAATGACGTGCTGATTGGAATCGCAACGCCTGCTGCTCAAGGTTTGGCTAGTGCAACGAAAGACAAGCCAATCGTCATGGGAGCAGTGACTGATCCAGTTGGGGCAAATTTAGTAAAGGATTTGAAAAAGCCGGGAGGCAACATTACAGGTGTGTCTGACCACAACCCAGCTCAACAGCAATTGGAGCTCATCAAACAATTAACACCGAATGTGAAAACAATCGGCGTCCTTTATTCAAGCAGTGAAGACAATTCAAAAACGCAGGTAGAAGAATTTACAGCTTTGGCTGAAAAAGCAGGCTATAAAGTGCTTCCTTATTCTGTACCTTCTACCAATGAGATTGCTTCAACCATGAATGTGATGACAGGAAAGGTAGATGCCATTTGGATTCCAATTGACAACACCATTGCTTCAGCTTTTTCAACAGTCGTTTCCAGCAATCAAACGGCTAAAAAACCAATCTATCCAAGTGCGACAGCTATGGTAGAAGAAGGTGGTCTGGGTTCAGTGGTTGTCGATCAAAAAGATCTTGGAGTGGCGACTGGAAAAATGACGGCGAAAATTTTGAAGGGCGCTAAACCAGCAGACACAGCTGTTGAAATCTTTGCTACTGGCAAATCAGTTGTGAACAAAAAAGTGGCTGCTCAGCTAGGAATAACAATTCCAGATGATGTTCTGAAAAAAGCAGGACAAGTCATTGAGTAATCCGATTATAAGAAACGATATTTTAAAAGTTAGGACAACAGTATGATTATTTCAATTGTCTCACAAGGACTTGTTTGGGCTATTTTGGGTTTGGGGATTTTTATGACTTTCCGCATTTTAAACTTCCCTGATATGACAACAGAGGGCTCTTTTCCATTGGGCGGAGCAGTAGCAGTTACGCTGATTAGTAAGGGAATCAATCCTTTTCTGGCAACTGCTGTTGCTATTCTGGCAGGCTGTCTGGCAGGCATGGTAACAGGGCTTCTCTATACTAAGGGGAAAATTCCTACTCTCCTTTCGGGAATTTTAGTCATGACTTCCTGCCATTCTATTATGCTTATGTTAATGGGGCGGGCTAATCTTGGACTTCTTGGAACGAAGCAAATTCAGGACTTTCTACCGTTTTCTGGCGAATTAAACAATCTTCTGACAGGATTGATTTTTGTCAGTTTGGTAATTGTAGCATTGCTTTTTTTTCTAGATACAAAATTGGGTCAAGCTTACATTGCCACGGGTGATAATCCTGATATGGCAAGGAGTTTTGGCATTCACACAGGACGAATGGAGTTAATGGGTCTGGTGCTGTCTAATGGTGTCATTGCCCTAGCTGGTGCCCTTATTGCCCAGCAGGAAGGTTATGCGGATGTCTCGCGCGGGATTGGTGTCATTGTTGTGGGGCTTGCCAGTCTCATTATCGGAGAGGTGCTTTTTACCAGCCTGACATTGGCAGAACGTTTACTAACGATTGTTGTCGGCTCTATTTTCTATCAATTCCTGATTTGGGGCGTGATTGCGCTTGGCTTTAATACCAGCTATCTTCGCCTTTATAGTGCGGTTATCTTGGCAATTTGTCTCATGATTCCGACTTTCAAAAATAAATTCTTTAAAGGAGTCAAGTTAAGCAAATGACAGCAATTGTAGAATTAAAAAACGCGACAAAAATTGTCAACACAGGTATTGAGGAAGAAAAAGTTATTTTAAATGATGTTTCACTGGATATTTTTGAGCATAACTTCATTACCATTTTAGGTGGAAATGGGGCAGGGAAATCCACGCTTTTCAATGTTATTGCAGGAACATTACCATTGACGAGTGGCAGCATTTATATTCTAGGTGAAAATGTGACCAGTTATTCACCAGAAAAACGGGCTAAGTATCTGTCACGCGTCTTTCAAGACCCAAAGATGGGAACAGCTCCGCGCATGACGGTGGCAGAAAACCTATTGATTGCTAAATTTCGTGGTGAAAAACGCCGTCTAGTGCCACGCCGTCTGAGCCATTATCGCAAAGAATTTCAGGAGACGATAGACAAAATCGGCAATGGTTTAGAAAAACACTTAGATACGCCGATTGAATTTCTCTCGGGTGGGCAAAGACAGGCTTTGAGTTTGTTGATGGCGACTCTCAAACGCCCTGAGCTGTTGCTTTTGGATGAACATACAGCAGCGCTTGACCCCAAAACCAGTGTGGCATTGATGAGTCTGACAGATGAATTTGTAAATCGTGATCAACTGACTGCTCTCATGATTACCCACCATATGGAAGATGCTCTCAAATATGGCAATCGCTTGATTGTCATGAAAGATGGACAAATTATCCAAGACTTACATCAAGAAGAGAAAGCGAAAATGACGATTGCGGATTATTACAGCTTATTTGAATAAAAAAATTCCAATCTCCTAGCTGAGGTTGGAATTTCTTTTTTGCGCTTCTCTGATAGTATTTGGAACCAGACGAATCCGCTTAATATCTGAAATACGAATAATCGTTGACATACTTTTCTGGAAGTTTTTAACAATCAATTGCTGACGCTCTTTGTCATATTTGACAATATCACCAGTAAAACTTTTATCTGAAAAAATGACATGCACACCTGATTTTTTTTGCAAAGCTGTTTCAATCGTCTGCAAAATATTGGCGTTGTCTTCCTCTATCTCTTGTGTATCCTTTTTGTAATTGATAAATTCACTTGCGCGCTCTAAAATCATTTCGAGAAATTTTTTCATAGCTAAATTCTCCATAACTTGTTACAATATATTATATAACAAACTCGCTAAAAAAGTAAATTTTTTACGAATAAATCAAGAAAGAAGAAAAAGGAGACAAAAATGTCAGAATTCAAATTTGAGATAGAAGAAAAGTTATTGGTGTTATCAGAAAATGATAAAGGCTGGACGAAAGAGCTGAATCGTGTGAGCTTCAATGGTGCGCCAGCCAAATACGATATCCGTAGTTGGAGTCCTGACCATACAAAAATGGGGAAAGGGATTACGCTCTCCAATGAAGAATTTCAAGTATTAGTGGATGCTTTTAAGGCTTAGTAAAGCGCAAATAGAATCAAGGTAAGAGAGTGAGAGGCAGTCAATCTATAAATGGCGGCTATTGATGACTCTCTTTTTGTTGTAAAAAAAAATAAGAAAATTTTACACAAAAACTTGAAAATCCGCTTTCAAAAGATTATACTATTAAATATAGAGAATCTATATATGCATATAGTAAACTTAGAATTTTAGGAGGTTTAGGATGCTTGAAATTCAAAATTTAGAAAAAAGTTTTGGGCAAAAACAAGTTCTATTTGGTGTTGATTTCAAAGCTGAATCAGGACAAATCCTTGGTCTGATTGGGAAGAACGGTGCTGGGAAAACAACGATTTTCCACAGCATTCTGCGTTTTTTAGAATACAGCGGAAACATTACATTTGATAAGCAACCAATTTCTCAGGAGACCTATCAGAAAATTGGTTATTTGCCAGAGGAGCGAAGTCTGATGCCTAAGTTGACTGTCTATGAGCAGGTGCGTTATTTGGCGAATTTAAAAGGTGTATCAAGTGCAGTTGTGAGAGAAAAATTGCCTCAGTGGATGGAACGATTGCAAGTTAAAGGAAAATTGACTGATAAAATCAAGAGCTTGTCTAAAGGTAATCAACAAAAGGTTCAGTTGATTATCACACTACTGCATGAACCAAACTTGATTATCCTAGACGAGCCATTTAGTGGTTTGGATCCTGTGAATACCGAGATTTTGAAACAGGTCATTATTGAGGAAAAAGAGCGTGGAGCAACGATTATTTTCTCTGACCATGTGATGACCGATGTGGAAGAATTGTGTGATGATGTTGTTATGATTCGTGATGGAAAAGTTATTTTAGATGGCAGCGTGCAGGAAGTTCGTAATCAGTACGGCAAAACGCGTCTCTTTGTGTCTAGCTCGCTGTCTCAAACTGAATTAGAAGAACTTCCTCACGTAAGTAAAGCCAATCTAACCAACCAAGGAACATGGCGATTGATATTAGATGACGAAGCAGCTGGTAAGGAATTGTTTGACTTGTTGACTAAAGGACAATATATTGAAACTTTTGACCAACAAGCTCCAACAATTGATGAAATCTTTAAGTTAGAATCAGGGGTGGAAGTATGAAACAGACTTTAATTGTTATCAAAGAAACCTATCTTCGTCATGTCAAGTCATGGAGTTTTGTCTTCATGGTTATTTCGCCTTTCATTTTTATCGGTCTGAGTATGGGAGTTGGTTATCTTTCCTCCATGTCAGGTAGTAATTCTAACCGTGTTGCAGTCGTAGTGGATAATCCTCAAGTCAAGGAAGCTCTGAAAGATACTAAGAATCTAGATTTCGATTATAAAAATAAAGCAGCAGCTAAGAAAGCTGTAAAAGATGGCGATGTTGGCGGATATTTGCTAGTATCAGAAGAAAAGGGGCAAATCAAGGCAACTTATTTTGCAGATACGAGCATGAGTAGTGCTACAAAAATTGAAATTACACAGAAACTGATGCAGTTGCAACAGGTTGCAAATATTAGCCAAGCTAATTTATCAGCTAATCAAGTGAAGCTACTTTCAAGAGCTATTGATTTCAAAGAAAAAATTGATGAGAAGAAAGAAGCGAAGAAGGCAACTCAAACGATTGTCGCAACAGCAATTGGTCTTGTACTTTATATGATTCTCATTGTTTACACAAGCTCAACTGCTCAAGAAATTGCAAGCGAAAAAGGAACCAAGATTATGGAGGTTATTTTCTCCAGTATCAAGGCTTCTGAATATTTCTATGGTCGAATGGCAGGGATTTTTGCAGTTATCTTGACCCATGTCAGCATTTATGTAATCGGTGCAGTGCTGTTGCTTGCTTTTTCAGACCAGATTTCTTTTGTAAAAGAATTCTTAAACGCCAATCCAAATCTGATGAAGCATTTGGGAGAAGCAATTTCCTTTAATACTATTGCTTTCATCACCTTGAGTGTCTTTATGTTTGTGGTCTTATCTGCCTTTTTAGGCTCAATGGTGACGAGAATTGAAGACGTTGGGAAAGCTGTTCAGCCTGTTGTGATGCTGATTATTTTGGGATTTTTGGGAGTGACGGCTCTTGGAAATGCTGGTGACACGATCTTGTTGAAAGTTGGTTCTTATATTCCGTTTATTTCGACCTTCTTTATGCCCTTCCGTGCGATTAACGGTTATGCAAATGGGCTAGAAGCTTGGATTTCATTTGCCATTGCCTTTGTCTTTACCTTAGGAATGACAGTTTATATCGGTCGGATTTACTCCAGTTTGATTTTGCAGACGGATGATATTGGCATTTGGAAGAGCTTCAAAAAAGCTTTAGCTTATCATTAAAAATAGTTCTCCACAAGTATTCTTGTGGGGATTTTTCTTGAAAAGGCATGCAGTCAATCGCTGTTGAAAAACTTTAAAAATGATATAATTAAACTATATTTTGACAGAAACAGGATGCTCATGAAATTACTTTATACAGATATTCGCAATCCCTTAACGAAGATTTTGGTGAAAGAAGCAGAACGCTTGGCACAGGAAGGTAAGCGCGTGTTTTATATTGCACCTAATTCTCTTTCATTTGAAAAGGAGAGAGCTGTTTTGGCTCTTTTAGAAAACCATGCTTCCTTTGCTATTACAGTGACACGTTTTGCGCAGATGGCACGTTATTTTGTCCTCAATGATGTGCAAAAGGGAGAAAACATAGATGATATTGGGCTTAGCATGCTCTTTTATAAAGTGCTTTCAGAAATGAATGAGCATGATTTGAGGCTGTATGGTGGCATTCGGACGGATGCACAATTTATTCAGCAATTGGTTGAGCTCTATCATGAACTGCAAGTCGCTCAGATGAGTTATACAGACCTAGACTATTTGGAAGAAGCAGAGAAAAAAGCAGATTTAATCAAGATTTTTCAAGTAGTGATGTATCAGCTTAATCAGAGTGAATTTACTTCTGATTCAAATATCATGGCCTTTACCCATCATATTATAGCAGGTGATGTGGATGAGGAGCTGCAGGATTTAATCTTGGTTATTGATGGGTTTACGCGCTTTTCGGCTGAGGAAGCTTATTTGATCGAGCTTTTGCATAATAAGGGTGTGGAAATTATCATCGGTGCTTATGCAAGTGAAAAAGCGTATCGTGCAAGTTTTCGAGAGGGCAATCTTTATCAGGCGAGTGTTGATTTCTTGCGACAGTTAGCAGGTAAATTTGAAGTGAAACCTGAATATATACCAGCAAGCCAGCCAGATGATGCTTTTGGAAAGATTTCAAAACTGTTAGAAAGTCGGTATGATTTCTCAGATGTTGACCTAAAGTTAACGGAGCAGGATCGATCGCATGTGCAGATTTGGTCAACAGTCAATCAAAAAGAAGAATTAGAATATGTGGCAAAAAGCATTCGTCAGTTAGTTCATGATGGAGTTCGTTATAAGGATATTCGCGTTCTTTTGGGAGATGTGGAAACGTATCATTTACAGTTAAAGACGATTTTTGATCAGTATCAAATCCCTTTTTATCTGGGACGAAGTGAGGCTATGGCCCATCACCCTTTGGTGCAATTTATTGAAGCTTTAGTGCGCCTAAAACACTACAATTTTCGAACGGAAGATTTGCTCAATCTCTTAAAAACAGGTCTTTATGGTCATTTAAAGCAAGAAGAACTAGACTTGTTTGAGCAATATATCCGTTTTGCAGACGTGAGAGGAATGAGTAAGTTTTCTAAAGAATTTACTCATAATCAACAACGAAAATTTAATCTAGTTCATATCAATCAATTAAGAAAAAATATAGTCACTCCTCTCTTGGAATTTTTTAAATCTCGCAGTCAAACAGCGACAGGCCTGCTTCAAAAATTTCATCAATTTTTAACAACAATTTCTTTTTCTCAGAATTTTGCTGGTTTAGTAGATTTTACGAATCCGCAAGATCAAGAACGGCAAGAAGAAGTTTGGAAAGCTTTTTGTCATGTTTTGGAACAATTTGCCAGTGTCTTTTCAGCCAGCAAAGTCAAGCTAGATGATTTTCTGACTCTGGTGCAGTCAGGAATGCTGTTATCCAACTATCGGACTATTCCAGCAACAGTAGATGTCGTGACCATTCAGTCTTATGACTTAATCGAGCCTTTGTCAAGTCCTTTTGTCTATGCTGTTGGTTTGACCCAAGACTATTTTCCAAAAATTGCGCAAAACAAGAGCCTCTTGTCAGATGAAGACCGATTACGATTAAATGAAGCGACTGATGAGCATTCGGAGTTGCGAATTGCTGCTCAGGAAAATCTCCAGAAAAATCGTTTTGTCGCTTTGTCACTTCTGAATGCTGCAACGGAGAGGTTGGTGCTCTCCACTCCTCAGATTGTCAATGAAATAGAGAACAACATTTCTCCATATTTGTTAGAATTGCATGAACAACCAATTGGGCTGCCGATTGAAGTGAAGCGTTCGCAGGCAACGAGTGATGATATTGGAACTTATCGAGCTCTGCTGGCGAGGGTTATTGAGTTGAATCAAGGTGATATTGATAAAGAGCGCTCTTTGACGGAGAAAGAACAGACTTTTTGGTCAGTAGCTGTGCGGGTTCTGCGCAAAAAATTGGAAAGCGAAGGTATTTCGATTCCTAATGTAACGTCAAGCCTTGAAACAGAAACCTTGTCAACACAGACATTGCAAGCTCTTTATCCGCCTCATCAGGCATTTCTACTGTCGACTTCAGCTTTGACAGAATTCTACCGCAATCAATATGCTTATTTTTTGAAGTATGTCTTGGCTTTGCAGGAAGAAATGACGATTCACCCAGATGCGCGTAGCCATGGAAATTTTCTGCATCGTGTGTTTGAAAAAGTCATGCAAGAGCAGTCTAGTGAGCCATTTGATAATCGCCTAGAAAAAGCCATTCAAGAAACCAGTCAGGAGGCAGAATTTAAAACTCTTTATACAGAAAATGCAGAAGCCTTGTTTGCTCACGAAGTCTTGCTGGACACAGCGCGTGCGACAGGACAGGTTTTAGAGAGAAATGAATTGGTAGAAACCATTCAAGAAGAAGCTGTTTTCGGTCAAGAAGAAACAAATGTTCTAATCTTGTCAGACGGACGCAACCTTCAAATTCGAGGGAAAGTTGACCGGATTGACCGTTTGAAGATAGATGGCAGTCTAGGCGTTGTTGACTATAAATCAAGCGATACGAATTTTGATTTTCAGAAATTTTTCAATGGCTTAAATTCTCAATTACCTACCTATCTAGCAGCTTTGAAACAAGAGTCGTGGATGAATGAAGAAGCGCATGCTTTTGGTGCTATGTATCTGCAGATGACCAATCCACTTGTGCCTTTAGCCAAGACGAAGTCGCAAGGCGACGCTGTCAAAGAAGCAATGAAGAACCTAGAATACAAAGGTCTGTTCTTGTTTGAGCAGGCTCGTCAGCTGAATGGTTTGTATGATAAAAAGAAAGTGAATCTGTTGAGTCAAGAGGAATTGGAGACATTGTTGGCTTATAATGCACTCTTGTATCGCCGTGCTGCTGAGCAGATTTTGGCAGGGCATTTTTACATCAATCCTTATACGGAAAATGGTAGAAGTATTGCGCCTTTTGTGGAACAATACAAATCCATTACGGGTTTTGAAGCGAATCTTCACCTCTCTAGCGCCCGCCATTTGGTTAAGTTAGATAGTCACCCGATAGGTGAAAAGAAGCGTCAAGCATGGATAGAAAAGATGAAGGAGGAGTTAGAGAAATGAGACAGATTCCATTTTTGAGTCAGGAAGAAATCTATACTTTGCAGGAACGAGAAGCTCAGTCTGACAAAGCTCAAAAACGTACACCAGAGCAAATCGAAGCCATTTACTCCTCCGGTCAAAATATCCTTGTATCTGCTTCTGCAGGCTCAGGAAAAACCTTTGTTATGGTGCAGCGGATTATTGACCAAATTCTGCGGGGAGTTCGCATTGACCAGCTCTTCATTTCGACTTTTACCGTTAAAGCAGCCAGTGAATTAAAAGAGCGCTTGGAGAAAGAGTTATCCAAGGCTTTGAAGGCAACAGGCGATGAGGAGCTCAAACAGCATTTGGCACAGCAATTAGCTGATATTCCAAATGCTGACATTGGTACCATGGACTCTTTCACTCAAAAAGTCCTAAATAAATATGGTTATCTCCTAGAATTGGCGCCGAATTTTCGCATTTTACAAAGCGCAAGTGAGCAGTTATTGCTGCAAAATGAAGTTTTCGAGCAAGTTTTTGAAGAATTCTATCAATCTGATCAGGCTGCTTTATTTAAAAAATTAGTCAAAAACTTTACCGGTCAAAGAAAAGATTTGCTTGGTTTTCGAGAGCAGATTTATAAGATTTATGCTTTTTTGCAATCCACTAGTAGTCCAATAGCATGGTTGGAAAAAGATTTTTTGAAAGGCTATGAACGTGCAGATTTCCAAGAAGAAAAAGCGCAACTTTTGGCACAAACAAAAGAAGCCCTTTTTGACCTAGAAGAATTTTTCCATTATCATTTGGCGAATGAAGCCAAGGAATTTCCCAAAGCAAAATACCTTGAGAATGTGCAGAGCGTGCTTGATTGTCTGGTAAGCTTACAAGAGCAGTCCTCTGAGGAAGCT
The DNA here is from genome assembly GCF_001838575.1 of Streptococcus sp. HMSC034B03. Lineage (NCBI taxonomy): Bacteria > Bacillati > Bacillota > Bacilli > Lactobacillales > Streptococcaceae > Streptococcus > Streptococcus sp. HMSC034B03. The sequence goes on along the minus strand of NZ_KV837619.1, from coordinate 238,502 downwards.
TATCTCACAGCACTTGATAGAATTGTAGAGATTTCACGTGCAAGCAATGGGAAAGCTTTGACAAACAGCGGACGCAAAGAAGAATTAAAAGAAATTATCAGCACTTATAATGAAAAACGTAAGGAAAAAATTCAAGTTTTACGTAATTTAGCGGATCGATTTTATCGCTTTGAATTTCAAGTAACTTATCATGAGGAAGCAAGAGAAATCCTGCTTGTCTTGCAACGGTTTATGAAAGCATTTGTTGAAAGTTATTTGAATCGGAAAAAAGAAGAAAATGCGTTTGAATTTGCAGACATCAGTCATTTTGCCATTCAGATTTTAGAAGAATTTCCTGATGTGCGCCACTTTTATCGGACAAAATATCATGAAGTCATGGTGGACGAGTATCAGGATACCAACCATACGCAGGAGCGTATGCTGGAGCTGTTATCAAATGGGCATAATCGCTTTATGGTGGGGGATATTAAGCAATCTATTTACCGTTTTCGTCAGGCTGATCCACAGATTTTTAATGAGAAATTTAAAACCTATCAAGACGATAGCCAGCAAGGGAAATTGATTGTTTTGAAAGAGAATTTCCGCAGTCATGTAGAAGTCTTGGAAGCCACGAATGACGTTTTCAAACGTCTCATGGATGAGGAAGTGGGAGAAATTGATTACAATGAAACGCATTATCTAGTAGCTGGAAATCCTGATAAGAAAGAGCCAAATCCACAATATCAGACGGAGTTTCTCATTTATGACGGAATGCTTGAGACGAATAATGAGGAGAATGACAAGGATGTTTCTTCTATTTCTGCGGGAGAAGTGGCGCTGGTTATCAAAGAGATTATCCGTCTGAACAATGAGGAAAATGTCCCATTTGAAGATATGACATTGCTAACGGCTTCGCGGACGCGCAACGATGTGATTTTATCTGAGTTTGCCAAATACGGTATCCCAGTCGTTTCCGACGGTGGCGAGGACAATTACCTTCAGTCTGTAGAAGTCATGGTGATGTTGGATACTCTGCGTACGATTAACAATCCGCTCAATGATTATGCTTTGGTGGCACTTCTAAAGTCACCAATGTTCACCTTTACTGAGGATGAATTGGCTCGTTTGGCCTTGCAAAAAAAGGTGACTGAAGCTAATTATATTATTCATCAAGAAAATCTTTATGAGAAGTTGAAAAATGCTTTGAGTGGACACGGTCAACATCCCGAACTCATCACACCTCCTCTTTTAAAGAAAATCCAGCAGTTTCAAGAAATACTACTGGATTGGCGAGAGTTTGCAAAAATAAATTCGCTCTATGATTTGCTTTGGAAAATTTATCAAGACCGCTTTTATTATGACTATGTAGGAGCCCTACCAAATGGCGCAGGGCGTCAAGCGAATCTCTACGCTCTTACTTTGCGAGCAAATGACTACGAAAAGATGAGTTTTAAGGGGGTGTCGCGTTTTATCGGGATGATTGACAAAATCTTGGAAACACAGAACGACTTGGCGAGTGTCGTCGTTGCGGCTCCGAAGCATGCAGTCCGCTTGGTGACAGTTCATAAGAGCAAAGGTTTGGAATTTAAATATGTCTTTTTGCTTAATATGGATAAAGTCTTCAATCGTAAGGATAGTAGTTCTGCTTTGATTCTCAGTCGTCAAAATGGCGTCGGCATCAAGTATGTCGCGGACGTAGTGGTAGACGCTGCTGATGAGTTAGCGCCTAATCATGTTCGCTTGTCTATTGATACTCTTCCTTATGTGCAAAATGAGCGTGAGATTCATTTGGCAAGTATTTCTGAGCAAATGCGTCTGCTCTATGTTGCTATGACGCGGGCAGAAAGAAAGCTGTATCTGGTTGGCAAAGGTCGTCAAGAAAGCCTAGAGAAAAAGACCTTCCCTGCTCCTGAAAATGGTCGTTTAGCAGCCTCCATTAGGCAAACTATGACAAGTTTTCAAGACTGGATTTGGGCTTTACAGACAGTCTTTGAGAAAGACGATTTAGCTTTTTCAACACAATTTGTGACGGATAGCGATTTAACAAGTGAGAAAATAGGTCAGTTAAAGCTGAAGGAACGGATTGTCGAGGAGAACTTAGCGCACAATCGCCAGTCTGAGGATATTCGCAGGGCTTTGGATATTTTGGAAAATGTGGACAGGCTAAATACTCAGTATCGAGCAGCCATCCATTTGCCAAGTGTTCGGACACCGAGCCAAATCAAGAAATTTTATGAACCGATCATGGATACAGACGGTGTTGAGATTATGGAGAAAAAAACTCCAGATTTTATTGGAAAAACTTCTTTTGAACTACCTGACTTTGCTAAAAAAGCCCCTGTTACAGGAGCGCAAATCGGTAGTGCTGTCCATGAACTGATGCAGCGTATTCCTTTAAATCAACTGCCTACAATAGCTATTTTAAAGGAAACATTAGCTCAGGTTCAGGCAGAAGAAACTGTCAAAAAGAAGATTGATTTGCAAAAGATAGCTAGTTTCTTTGAGACAGAGCTTGGTCAACTACTCTTAAAGCAGGCAGATAAAGTTTATCGTGAAGCTCCTTTTGCTATGTTAAAGCAAGATCAAGCGAGCGGACAGGATTTTGTGGTCCGTGGAATTTTGGACGGTTATCTCCTACTGGCTGATCGTATCGTTCTCTTTGATTATAAGACAGATCAATATACAAATCCAAGTGAATTAGTGGGGCGCTACCAGGCACAATTAGCATTTTACGCTGAAGCCCTTCGTCGTTCGTATGGTATTGAAAAAATAGAAAAATATCTAGTGTTGTTGGGCGGAGTTCAACTTCAAGTAGTAAAAGTAGACTAGATAAGATTTTTAGAGAATTGGGCTGATGAATGCTCCCAATTCTTTTTTACAAAAATAGAATCCTCTATTTCCGAATATTTGAGTTGTAAAAAAATAAAAAAGTTCACAAATCAGCTGATTTTTTAGAAAAAGTTATTGAAAATTTCAGAAAAATACGGTAAACTAGTATGTAACCAGACGATGGAGGAATGATATTTGAAATTATATCCTGTTGTTGCAATTCAATCTTATAAACTAAATCAAAAGGCGGCTTTGTGCGGCCTTTTTTGTAAAGCTGTCTAGACCTTTATGAAAATTTTCATTTAAAAAAGTTTACTCTTTTATCGACTATTTAGTAGGAATGGAATGAAAAGTTCAAAACTTTAACAAAATCTAGTTATTTTTGCTAATAGTGGGCATTGTTTGAAGAAATGTTCGGTTTTGAGAATTTTTTGTAATAATAATGGAAATTTACTTGAAAAGAAATAGGAAAAATAGTAAAATAGAATCATAGAAAACGCTTACAAATCGAGGTGGAAAAATGGATAGACAAGAAGCATTGAGAACTTTTACCACAGGTGAAAATTTCCATTTGCAGCACTATTTGGGGGCTCATCAAGATGAAGTAGATGGGCAAAGTGGCTATACATTTCGTGTATGGGCACCGAATGCTCAGAGTGTGCATCTGATTGGAGACTTTACCGACTGGTATGAAAATCAAATCCCTATGGCACGTAATGAAGGTGGCGTATGGGAAGTGTTTACGGATTTACCTAAGGAAGGAGACATTTACAAATACAACATCAAACGAAGTAGCGGGCAAGAAATTTTGAAAATTGATCCGCTGGCAGTTTATTTTGAAAAACGCCCTGGAACAGGAGCTGTTGTTCGAACAATTCCTGAAAAGAAATGGAAAGACGGTCTGTGGTTGGCTCGCAGAAAACGTTGGGGATTTTTCTCTAGACCGGTGAATATTTACGAAGCTCATGCAGGATCTTGGAAGAAAAATGAAGATGGAACCCCGTATTCATTTGCCCAATTAAAAGATGAACTCATTCCGTATCTTGTCAAAATGAATTACACACATGTGGAATTCATGCCTCTTATGGCGCATCCGCTTGGGTTGAGTTGGGGCTATCAGTTGATGGGGTACTTTGCTCTTGAACATACTTACGGTACGCCAGAAGAATTCCGTGATTTTGTTGAAGAATGTCATATCAATAATATCGGTGTAATTGTAGACTGGGTGCCGGGACATTTCACTATCAATGATGATGCTTTGGCTTATTATGACGGTACGCCTACATTTGAGTATCAAGATCATGACCGTGCCCATAATTACGGCTGGGGCGCTCTTAACTTTGACTTAGGAAAGAATGAAGTGCAGTCTTTCTTGATTTCTAGTATCAAGTTTTGGATTGACTTTTATCACTTAGACGGAATCCGTGTGGATGCTGTTAGCAACATGCTCTACCTAGATTATGATAGTGGTCCATGGCAACCAAATATTGACGGGGGCAATCGCAACTACGAAGGCTATTACTTCCTTCAACGCTTGAACACGGTTATCAAACTGGCTCATCCAGATGTCATGATGATTGCAGAGGAAAGCACGAGTGATACAAAGATTACAGGTATGGCAGAAATGGGTGGTCTTGGATTTGACTACAAGTGGAACATGGGCTGGATGAATGACATTCTGCGCTTCTACGAAGAAGACCCAATTTACCGCAAGTATGATTTTAATCTAGTAACCTTTAGTTTTATGTATGCTTTCTCTGAAAACTTCTTACTGCCATTCTCTCATGACGAAGTGGTACATGGTAAGAAGAGTCTCATGCATAAGATGTGGGGAGATCGCTATAATCAATTTGCTGGTCTGCGAAATCTTTATACTTATCAAATATGTCACCCAGGGAAGAAATTACTATTTATGGGCAGCGAATGGGGACAATTCTTAGAATGGAAATGCGAAGAATCTTTAGAATGGCGTGATTTGGCTGATAATATGAATGCCAAGATGCAGCATTTCACTTCTCAGCTCAATCAGCTTTATAAAGAAAATCGCGTTTTGTGGGAAAATGACTTGAGTTGGGACGGTTTAGAGATTATTGATGCGGATAATACAGATCAAAGTGTACTTTCCTTTATTCGGAAAAATGACAAGGGAGATATGTTAGTTTGCGTCTTTAATATGGCTCCGGTAGAACGCAAAGACTTTACCATTGGTGTTCCGGTAGCAGCCATATATGAAGAAATTTGGAATACCGAATTAGAAGAATGGGGAGGTGTGTGGAAAGAACACAATCAAACAGTTCAGTCTCAAGAAGGCTTGTGGAAGGATTATCCTCAGACGTTGACCTTTACTTTGCCAGCATTAGGGGCAAGTATTTGGAAAATTAAACGTCGTGTGAAATCAGCAAATGGAAGTAAGAAGTCCAAAAAGGAGTAACAGATGAAGAATGAAATGCTAGCTTTGATTCTTGCCGGTGGGCAAGGGACACGCCTTGGAAAACTCACTCAAAGTATTGCCAAACCAGCAGTACAATTTGGTGGACGCTACCGTATCATTGACTTTGCTTTGTCCAATTGTGCCAATTCAGGAATTCATAATGTTGGTGTCATTACTCAATACCAACCATTAGCTTTGAATAGTCATATTGGGAATGGTTCTAGTTGGGGACTGGATGGTATTAATACAGGAGTTTCTATTCTCCAGCCGTATTCAGCAAGTGAAGGAAATCGTTGGTTTGAAGGAACTAGTCATGCGATTTATCAAAATATTGATTATATTGATACTATCAATCCTGAGTATGTCTTGATTTTGTCTGGTGACCACATTTACAAAATGGACTACGATGATATGCTTCAATCTCACAAGTACAACAACGCCAGTCTGACGGTAGCTGTTCTGGATGTTCCTTTAAAAGAAGCCAGTCGTTTTGGTATCATGAATACTGATGCTAATAATCGCATTGTCGAATTTGAAGAAAAACCGGCTGAACCTAAGTCTACCAAGGCTTCTATGGGGATTTATATCTTTGACTGGAAACGTCTCCGCAATATGTTGGTCACTGCTGAAAAGAGCAATGTAGATATGTCTGACTTCGGTAAGAATGTTATTCCAAATTATCTCGAATCCGGCGAAAGCGTCTATGCTTATGAATTTAAAGGCTACTGGAAAGATGTTGGAACGATTGAATCACTTTGGGAAGCCAATATGGAATATATTGATCCAAACAATGCTTTAGATAGCCGTGATCGTCAATGGAAAATTTATTCACGTAACTTGATTTCCCCACCAAACTTCCTTGGAGAAAATGCTCATGTAGAAGATTCTTTGGTTGTGGACGGCTGTTTGGTAGATGGCACGGTTAAGCATTCCATTCTTTCTACGGAAGCTCAAGTGCGTAAAGATGCAGTTGTAGAAGATTCTGTGATTATGAGTGGTGCTATCATTGGTCAAGGTGCAAAAATCAAACGTGCTATTATTGGTGAAGGAGCTATCATTTCTGATGGTGTAGAAATTGATGGAACAGACGAAGTACAAGTTATCGGATACAATGAGAAAGTGGGGGTACCATCAGATGAAGATTGATAAATATTCAGCAATTTTAGGAAATACAGTTGGATTTCATGATATGTCTACTTTGACAAATCATCGTCCAGTTGCCAGTTTGCCGTTTGGTGGGAAATATCGTTTAATTGACTTTCCGTTGTCTAGCCTGGCCAATGCAGGGATTCGGAGCGTCTTTGGCATTTTCCAACAAGATAATATTAGTTCTGTCTTTGACCATATCCGTTCGGGGCGTGAATGGGGGCTGTCTACTCTTTTGAGTCACTACTATCTTGGTATTTATAATACGCGCGTAGAAAGTTCTACTGTTGGTAAAGAATACTACGAGCAATTATTGACCTACTTAAAACGTTCGGGCAGCGATCAAACGGTAGCATTGAACTGTGATGTTTTGGTGAACATCGACTTGAACCAAGTCTTCCACTTACATGGTACAACTGATCAACCGATCACAGTTGTCTATAAAAAATTACCAAAAGAAGAAATTTCCGAAGTCAATGCTGTTTTGGAAATTGATGAAACAGATCATGTGAAAAATCACCATCTTTTTGATGATAAAAAAGATCAGGATTTGTACAACATGTCAACGGATATCTTTGTTGTGGATACACCTTGGCTGATTGAAAAGTTAGAAATAGAAGCACAAAAAGAATTTCCTCAAAAATTACGTTATGTTTTACGTGATTTAGCTGCTCAGGAAAAAGCGTTTGCTTATGAATATACGGGTTATTTAGCAAATATTCATTCTGTCACTTCGTACTTCAATGCCAATATTGATATGCTTGATTCACAAAAATTCTATTCCCTTTTCTCTCCAAATCAAAAGATTTATACGAAAGTAAAAAACGAAGAGCCAACTTATTATGCAGTCGGTTCTAAGGTTTCAAATGCTCAATTTGCTTCTGGCAGTATTATTGAAGGAGAAGTGAGTGGTTCTGTCATTTCTCGTAATACTCGTATTAAAAAAGGAAGTCGTGTAAAAAACAGTATTCTTTTCCCACGTGTCCTTATTGGCGAAAATGCTGTTGTAGACTATGCAATCTTAGATAAGGGTGTTGAGATTGCTGAGAATGTGACCGTTCGAGGAACAGTTGATAACCCAGTTGTTCTTAAAAAAGGCGAAAAAGTGACAGAGGATAGAATTCAATGAAAATTTTATTTGTAGCAGCAGAAGGTGCACCTTTTTCTAAAACAGGAGGATTGGGAGACGTCATTGGCGCTCTCCCTAAATCTCTTGTGAAAGCTGGTCATGAAGTGGGTGTCATTCTTCCATACTATGATATGGTGGATAAAAAGTTTGGCGACCAAATGGAAGACTTGTTCCATTTTGAAGTGAAGGTCGGTTGGCGTGGTCAATATGTAGGCGTGAAACGTACAGTTTTAAACGGTGTTACCTTCTACTTTATAGACAATCAATACTATTTCTTCCGCGGACATGTTTATGGCGATTTTGATGACGGCGAACGCTTTGCCTATTTCCAAATGGCAGCTGTTGAGTTGATGGAAAGAGTAGATTTTATTCCAGATGTTCTCCATGTGCATGATTATCATACAGCGATGATTCCATTTTTGGTGAAAGAAAAATACCATTGGATTCAGGCTTATCATGGTATTCGGACTGTTTTAACCATTCACAATTTAGAATTTCAAGGGCAATTTTCTGATGGCATGCTCTGGGATTTGTTTGGAGTGGGTTATGAGCGTTATGCAGATGGTACCTTGCGTTGGAATAACTGCTTGAATTGGATGAAAGCAGGGATTTTGTATGCAGATCGGGTGACAACCGTATCACCAAGCTATGCGCATGAAATCATGACCCCAGAATTTGGATGTGGTTTGGATCAAATTTTACGAATGGAATCTGGTAAAGTATCAGGTATTGTCAATGGAATTGATACAGATATTTATAATCCAGAAACAGATGCGTTATTGGATCATCATTTTAATAAAGACGATTTATCTGGCAAGTTGGCAAATAAGCGTGCGTTGCAAGAAAAAGTTGGTCTGCTTGTGCGTGATGATGTACCTCTAGTAGGGATTGTATCACGTTTGACTCGGCAAAAAGGCTTTGATTTAGTTGTGGATCAATTACACAATTTATTGCAAGATGATGTACAAATTATCCTTTTAGGAACAGGAGACCCATCTTTTGAGCAATCATTTGCTTGGTTTGGTCAAGCTTATCCAGAAAAATTATCTGCCAATATCACTTTTGATGTGAAATTAGCGCAAGAAATTTATGCAGCTTGTGATATGTTCTTAATGCCAAGTCGCTTTGAGCCATGTGGATTGTCCCAAATGATGGCCATGCGTTATGGAACATTGCCACTTGTACATGAAGTTGGTGGTCTTCGTGACACCGTTCAACCCTACAATGCTTATGAAGGAACAGGAACTGGATTTAGCTTTAATAATTTCTCAGGCTACTGGCTGAAATGGACATTTGATATGGCTGTCAGCCTCTATCATAACGATAAAGAAGCATGGTATAACCTTCAAATACAAGCTATGGAACGTGATTTTTCATGGGATACAGCTAGCCAAGCTTACAGTCATTTGTACCAATCTCTTTATTGATAGAAAGGAGTTTGCCGTTAAGAAATGGAACTAACAAAAGAGCAATTTCTTCATGATTTTAAGGACATTTTGCATGAAGAACAATTGATTAAAGTAGAAGATGCCACTTCGGCAGAACTGTTTCAAACCTTAGCACGTACAATTCGTAAATACATCACTCCTATGTGGTTGGAGCGACGAAACAAATTAGTAGAAGACAAGCAAAAAATTGCTTATTACTTTTCTATTGAATTTTTGCCTGGGCGAATGCTGGAAACCAATTTACTAAATCTTGGAATCCTCGATGTTGTCAAAGAAGGATTTGATGAATTAGGTATTGATTTTACAGCTGTCAAACAGGCTGAGTACGATATGGCGCTAGGGAATGGCGGTCTTGGTCGTCTTGCAGCAGCTTTTATGGATTCATTGGCAACCACAGGTTATCCTGGATTTGGTAATGGAATCCGCTATCGCTACGGACTTTTCAAACAAAAAATTGTAAATGGCTATCAAGTCGAATTACCGGATGATTGGTTTGGTAGTCTAGGAAACGTCTGGGAAACGCGGAAAGATCATGATGTTGTAGATGTTAAAATCTTTGGAAATGTTTATCTTCAAGCCAACAAGGAAGGTCGGATCGTTCCTGTTTATGAAAATTCACAAACTCTTCGTGCAGTACCTTACGACGTGCCACAAATTGGTTTTGGAAATGACGTTGTCAACAATCTTCGCCTTTGGGATGTCGAAATTCCTGAAGAATATGAGCTAGAATATCCAACAATTGAAGCACGCCGCAAAGTACAAGATATCACAGCTATTTTGTATCCAGATGATTCAAGCTATGAAGGAAAAGAACTGCGCTTGATTCAAGAATATTTCATGACCAGTGCCGGCTTGCAGACGATTATCAAATCTTATCGGAAGCAAGGGCTGCCTTTAGAGCAAATTCATGAAAAGGTATCGGTTCATATCAACGATACCCACCCAGCGGTTGCACCAGCAGAGTTTATGCGGCTTTTACTTGATGACTGCGGTCTTGAATGGGCAGACGCTTGGAATGCAACAGTAAAGACGATGAGTTATACCAATCACACCATTCTTTCAGAAGCCTTAGAAAAATGGGATGCGGAACTCTTTAAAAATGTTCTTCCTCGTGTTTACCAAATCATTCTTGAAATTGACAATCGCTATGTTTCTGATATGGCTGCACGCGGTATTGATCCGCAAGTGATTGAAAATACTCGGATTGTCAAAGATAATCAAGTCCATATGGCGCATCTTGCGATTATTGGAGGTCATTCGGTCAATGGGGTGGCAAAACTTCACACAGAACTTCTCAAAGAAGATACGCTCCGTGATTTTTATGCCATTTATCCTGAAAAATTCAATAATAAAACAAATGGTATCATTCAACGTCGCTGGTTGCAAATTGCAGATGAACCATTGTCAAATGAGATTGATCGCTTGATTGGTAACGGCTGGCGGACAGACATTCATGAACTTCGCAGGCTTTTAGCTTACAAAGATGACCGACAAGTTTTGAGTGAATTTTATAATGTCAAGCAAGAAGCTAAAGCGCGTTTAGCGGCTTTCATCAAAGAATCTACGGGAGTAGAAGTATCAACGGGAGCTATCTTTGATGTACAAGTGAAGCGGCTTCACGCTTATAAGCGTCAATTGCTCAATTTACTCCATATCCTTAAATTATATTGGGATTTAAAAGACAATCCTGATAAAGATATGGTGCCACGTGTCTTCATTTTTGGTGCGAGAGCAGCGCCAGGTTATCATTTTGCCAAATCTGTTATCAAATTGATCAACGAAGTGGCTAATCTTGTCAATAATGATGAGAGTCTACAAGGCAAGCTAAAGGTTGTTTTCCTTGAAAATTATCGGGTCAGCTTGGCTGAACTCATCATTCCTGCTGCAGATGTGTCAGAGCAAATCTCGCTCGCTTCCAAGGAGGCTTCCGGCACATCTAATATGAAATTCATGATGACAGGCGCCATTACTCTGGCAACCCTTGACGGAGCCAATATTGAAATCAAAGATGAAGTCGGAGATGACAATATTGTAATTTTCGGTATGGACAAAGATGAAGTCTATGACCATTATGCCCGTCATGATTACTACTCACGCGGTGTTTATGAAAGCAATCTTGTGGTTCGCCGTGTGGTGGATAGCTTTGTGGACAGAACTATTCCAAATGTCCGAAATGAAGGTTCTGAGATTTATGAAGCTTTGATTACACACAATGACGAATACTTCCTTCTAGAAGACTTTGCTTCATACGTAGCCGCACAAGAAAAGATTGATCAACTCTATCGCGACAAAGAAAAATGGGCGCGCATGAGTCTTGTTAATATCGCAACGTCTGATAAATTCACATCAGATGATACGATTGAACAATACGCCAAAGAAATTTGGAACCTGAAAAAGGATTAAGTTAGGGGCTGGGACCTATCCAGCCTCTTTGTTGAAAAAGTGAATTGTAGTTTTTGTCTATATTTAATCGATAAAGATTGCCTATAATATACATATATAGGGAAACAAAATTCGATAATTGGAAATAGCTATTTCCACATCAACAAACTGATAGTGGGATCAAGTTCGTTTTACTACTATTTTAAAACCACAATTGTTGCAGGATAGCCTACTTTTTTGGAAATTGAAAGAAATCCGTATAAAACGTTTCCAAAAGACAAAAACATTTGACAAAAAGAATTTTTAGGACTAAACTAAGTAAGTAAATTTTAAACATAAAGGAGAATTCATGATGAATTTAACATTTTTTGGATTATGTCTTGCCTGTATGGGTGTTTCGCTCGCTGAAGGTTTTTTAATGGCAAATCTATTTAAATCAGCATCACGTCAACCAGAAATCATTGGTCAGTTGAGAACGCTTATGATCATGGGGATTGCCTTTATCGAAGGTACTTTCTTCGTAACACTTGCGATGTCATTCATCATTAAATAAGAAAAGGAAGTTATTCTTTAGAAAAGGGGGTGGAGTTCGTTGGAAGAAAGTGTAAATCCAACTATCACTTTAGGTCCTGTGACCTTTGATTTGACTCTACTTGCTATGTCTCTTCTAACCGTACTTATCGTATTTGCTTTCGTCTATTGGGCTAGTCGGAAAATGACTCTAAAGCCTTCTGGTAAGCAAAACGTCTTAGAATACCTCTATGATTTTGTCATTGGCTTTACAAAGGGCAATATTGGCGATAAGTATATGAAGAATTACTCTCTATTTATCTTTTCCTTATTCCTTTTCGTTGCAGTAGCTAATAACCTTGGCTTGACGGCAAAAGTGCAGACAACCAAGGGATATAACTTGTGGACATCTCCAACAGCTAATCTTGCATTTGACCTAGGATTTTCATTCTTGATTACCTTGATTTGTCACATTGAAGGGATTCGCCGACGTGGGGTGAAAGCGTATCTCAAAGCTTTTGCGACACCTGTTGGAATGACTCCAATGAATATTTTGGAAGAATTCACCAATTTTGCTTCTTTGGCTTTGCGGATTTACGGAAATATTTATGCGGGTGAAGTATTATCTGGCTTACTTGCGACCTTATCTCATCAGGCTGTCTTCTGGTATCCGGTAGCTTTTGTATTGAATCTCATTTGGACTGCTTTTTCAGTCTTTATTTCATGTATTCAAGCATACGTGTTTACCATGTTGACATCTATGTATCTGGGTAAGAAAATTAACGGTGAGGAATAGAAGGGAGAAAAGAGATGAATATTACTTTAGGTAGTCTTATTGGGGATTTTATCCTTGTTGCAGGCTCATTTCTTCTGTTAATCGTTTTAATTAAGAAATTTGCCTGGGATAATATTACAAGTACTTTTGAGCAACGTGCCAAAAAGATTTCAGATGATATTGATGGCGCAGAGTCTGCTCGTCAAAAAGCAGAAGATTTAGCTCAAAAGAGAGAAACAGAATTAGCGGGTAGTCGTCAAGAAGCGACAACAATTATTGAAAATGCCAAAGAAACTGCTGAGAAAAACAAAGCAGGAATCTTGGCAGATGCAGCTGATGAAGCTGGACGTTTAAAAGAAAAGGCTAATCAAGAAATCGCTCAAACCAAAGCAGAAGCCATGAACAGTATCAAAGGTGATGTAGCCGATTTGACTGTAAATCTTGCTAGCAAAATTTTAGGTCAAAAATTGGATCAAGAAGCTCACAAAGAGCTCATTGACCGCTATATTGACAAGCTAGGAGATGCTTAATGGACAAAAAAAGATATGCGGTAATTGAAAAATATACCACACCTTTTGTCCAACTCGTGATTGAAAAAGGTCAGCAAAAAGATGTTTTTGAAAAGCTTCAGCAAATCAAAGACATTTTTGACAATACAAATTTAGCTGCCTTTTTATCAAATATTGGTGTTGATGATACAGAAAAAGAAAGAAGCCTTCGTTATTTTCAAGGATCTGATTCATCCTTGATTGACAATTTCATTGAAGTTATTATTCATAATCATCGTGAAGATCTTTTTTATGATATTTTAGTAGAAAGTCTTCACCAGCTTGAAAAAATTAGTAATGAATTTGAAGTGACAATCAAATCAGTTCAAGGTTTATCGGAGGAGCAAAAATCTAAAATTATTCCGATTATTGAGCGAAAATTTGGATTGCAGGTTCGTTCTTTAAAAGAAGAACTGGATGCAAGCCTCATTGGTGGCTTTATCATCACAGCTAATAATAAGACAATTGATGCAAGTATTAAACGTCAATTACAAACAGTAAAAGAAAATTTGAAATAGAAAGTGGTGTGAATTTTGGCGATTAACGCACAAGAAATCAGCGCTTTAATTAAGCAACAAATTGAAAATTTCCAGCCAAATTTTGACGTCACAGAAACAGGGGTCGTCACATATATTGGTGATGGAATCGCCCGTGCTCATGGTCTTGACAATGCAATGAGTGGTGAGCTGTTGATTTTTGAAAATGGCTCATACGGTATGGCACAAAACTTAGAATCAACAGATGTAGGGATTATCATTTTAGGTGATTTCACAGATATTCGCGAAGGGGATACCATTCGTCGAACTGGTAAAATCATGGAAGTGCCTGTCGGAGATGCTTTGATTGGTCGGGTTGTGGATCCGCTCGGTCGTCCGGTTGATGGGCTTGGCGAGATCAAGACAGATAAGACGCGTCCAGTTGAAACACCTGCTCCAGGGGTTATGCAGCGGAAATCTGTATCAGAACCGCTTCAAACAGGTCTGAAAGCGATTGATGCTTTGGTGCCAATCGGTCGTGGGCAACGGGAATTGATTATCGGAGACCGTCAAACTGGTAAAACAAGCATTGCGATTGATGCGATTTTGAACCAAAAGGGACAAGATATGATTTGTATCTATGTTGCCATTGGTCAGAAAGAATCCACGGTTCGTACGCAAGTAGAAACGCTTCGTCAGTATGGAGCGTTGGATTACACAATCGTTGTCACAGCGTCAGCTTCTCAACCTTCACCATTGCTGTTTTTAGCACCTTATGCAGGTGTAGCAATGGCAGAGGAATTTATGTATAGTGGCAAACACGTTTTGATTGTCTATGATGATTTATCAAAACAAGCGGTTGCTTATCGTGAACTGTCACTCTTGCTTCGTCGTCCACCAGGTCGTGAAGCTTTCCCAGGAGACGTATTCTATCTTCATAGCCGCCTTTTGGAACGTTCTGCTAAAGTTTCGGATGAATTAGGTGGTGGTTCTATTACAGCACTGCCGTTTATCGAAACGCAAGCAGGAGACATCTCCGCTTATATCGCAACCAATGTAATTTCAATTACAGACGGTCAAATCTTCTTAAGCGACAGTCTCTTTAATGCAGGTGTTCGACCTGCTATTGATGCCGGTTCATCTGTATCACGTGTAGGTGGTTCTGCACAGATAAAAGCGATGAAGAAGGTTGCTGGAACCTTGCGTATTGACCTTGCTTCTTATCGTGAACTGGAAGCATTTACCAAGTTTGGTAGTGATTTGGATGCTGCGACACAAGCAAAATTGAATCGTGGTCGTCGGACAGTAGAAGTCTTGAAACAACCTGTTCATGAACCACTACCAGTTGAAAAACAAGTTGTTATTTTGTACGCCTTGACACATGGTTTCTTGGATAGTGTACCGGTTGATGATATTCTTCATTTTCAAGCAGAATTGTTTGATTACTTTGATGCTCATCATGAAGACCTCTATGAAATCATTCGTACAACAAAAGACCTTCCAGAGGAAGCAGTCTTAGATGCTGCAATTACTGAATTTATCAATCAGTCTAGCTTCAAGTAAGAATAGAGGTGTCAGATGGCAGTTTCATTAAATGATATAAAAAATAAAATTGCATCCACAAAAAACACCAGTCAAATCACAAATGCCATGCAAATGGTATCTGCTGCTAAGCTAGGAAAGTCCGAAGAAGCGGCCAAGAATTTCCAAATCTATGCTTCTAAAGTCAGAAAGTTATTGACAGATTTGCTTCATGGGCATGAAGTGCAAAATTCCAAATACCACCCTATGTTGATTAGTCGTCCGGTGAAAAAAACAGCTTATATCGTTATTACATCGGATCGCGGCTTAGTTGGCGGTTACAATGCGACCATTCTCAAATCCATGATGGAACTTTTTGCAGAATACCATGATAAAGATGATTTCGTCATCATTTCAATCGGTGGTATGGGCTCGGACTTCTTTCGGGCACGCGGGCTTCAGCCTATTTATGAACTACGTGGTTTAGCAGATCAACCGAGCTTTGATGAGGTTCGTAAAATCATTGGCAAAACGGTTGAAATGTACCAAAACGAATTGTTTGATGAATTATATGTTTGTTATAATCACCACGTCAATAGTTTGACCAGCCAAATGCGTGTTGAACAAATGCTTCCAATCGTGGATTTGGATCCAAATGAAGCAGACGAAGACTACGTTTTGAATTTGGAATTGGAATCTAGCCGAGATGTTATTTTGGATCAATTGTTGCCTCAGTTTGCTGAAAGTATGATCTACGGGGCGATTATTGATGCGAAAACAGCAGAAAATGCAGCTGGAATGACCGCGATGCAGACAGCAACAGATAACGCGAAAAAAGTTATCAATGATTTGACCATTCAGTATAATCGTGCTAGACAAGCAGCTATCACGCAAGAAATTACTGAAATTGTGGCGGGTGCAAGTGCACTAGAATAGTGTCACAGAAAATAAATATAAAGAGGAGAAAAGAATGAGCTCAGGCAAAATTGCTCAGGTTATCGGACCAGTCGTTGACGTTGCGTTTGCAGCTGGTGATAAATTACCTGAGATAAATAATGCACTTGTAGTCTATAAAAATGACGAAAATAAATCGAAAATCGTCCTTGAAGTAGCTCTTGAGCTTGGTGACGGAGTGGTTCGGACCATTGCTATGGAATCAACTGACGGGTTGACTCGTGGAATGGAAGTCCTAGATACTGGTCGTCCAATTTCTGTCCCCGTTGGGAAAGAAACACTCGGTCGCGTCTTTAACGTTTTAGGAGATACCATTGACTTGGAAGCTCCTTTTGGTGAAGATGCAGAACGTCAACCAATCCACAAAAAAGCTCCAACTTTTGATGAGTTGTCTACTTCATCAGAAATCTTAGAAACAGGAATCAAGGTTATTGACCTCCTTGCACCTTATCTAAAAGGTGGGAAAGTCGGGCTTTTCGGTGGTGCCGGAGTTGGAAAGACAGTCTTGATTCAAGAATTGATTCACAACATTGCCCAAGAACACGGTGGAATTTCTGTCTTTACTGGTGTTGGAGAACGAACACGTGAAGGGAACGACCTTTACTGGGAAATGAAAGAATCTGGCGTTATTGAAAAAACAGCCATGGTCTTCGGTCAAATGAATGAACCACCTGGAGCACGTATGCGTGTGGCTTTGACTGGTTTGACCATTGCCGAATATTTCCGTGATGTCGAAGGTCAAGATGTGTTGTTATTCATTGACAATATCTTCCGTTTCACGCAAGCAGGTTCTGAAGTATCTGCCCTTCTTGGACGCATGCCTTCAGCCGTTGGTTACCAACCAACACTTGCGACAGAAATGGGACAATTGCAAGAACGGATTACGTCAACCAAGAAAGGTTCTGTAACCTCTATCCAAGCTATCTATGTGCCAGCCGACGACTACACTGACCCTGCGCCAGCTACAGCGTTTGCTCACTTGGATTCTACAACCAACTTGGAGCGGAAATTGGTGCAATTAGGGATTTACCCAGCAGTTGACCCACTTGCTTCTAGCTCCCGTGCCCTTGCTCCTGAAATTGTCGGAGAAGAGCACTATGCTGTAGCAGCAGAAGTGAAACGTGTCCTTCAACGTTACCATGAATTGCAAGATATTATTGCAATCCTTGGTATGGATGAATTGTCAGACGAAGAAAAGACTTTGGTTGCGCGTGCGCGTCGGATTCAATTCTTCTTGTCACAAAACTTTAATGTTGCTGAACAATTTACTGGGCAACCAGGTTCTTATGTACCAGTTGCTGATACAGTTCGTGGCTTTAAGGAAATCCTTGAAGGAAAATATGATCATCTTCCTGAAGATGCCTTCCGTGGTGTTGGTTCTATCGAAGATGTCGTTGCTAAAGCTGAAAAAATGGGATTTTAAGAGGTGACCTATGGCTCAAATGACAGTACAAATCGTGACACCTGATGGTCTAGTTTTTGACCACCATGCAACGTTTGTTACCGTTAAAACTCTTGATGGAGAAATGGGGATTTTACCGCATCATGAAAATATGATTGCTGTTTTGGCTGTCGATGAGGTCAAAGTGAAGCGGATTGATGATGAAGATCATGTCAATTGGATTGCTGTGAATGGTGGAATTGTCGAAGTGGCTGATAATGTAATCACCATTGTTGCAGACTCTGCTGAACGTGCTCGCGATATTGACATCAGTCGTGCTGAAAGAGCAAAATTACGTGCTGAACGTGCTATTGAAGAAGCACAGGAAAAGCATTTGATTGACCAAGAACGTCGTGCCAGAATCGCTCTTCAGCGCGCCATTAACCGAATTAACGTTGGAACAAGATTATAAAAAAGGCCAATTGGCCTTTTTATAATGGCTTTTTTGTTATCAGTACCTGATTTGTGTCTGATAGTTTGCTCTCATCTATTTTTTTGGTATAATGGGGATATGATTCAGTTAATTTTTACGCTTAGTAGCCACATGATTTTTATTTTTCTTTCATTTCACTTACTTTCTATTGTTGTGAATTGGGAAAAACTATTGAAAGTGAATGCTGATAATGCTTTTAAAATTCGATTTTTAATTTTACTGCTTAGTATTGCATTAGGCTTTTTGCTCAGCTCTTTCTTCCTCAGTCTCTATACATTGGGACGTGATGTATTTAATAGCAATTTATAAGATGAGAAAAGTAATAAAATAAGTGTTTTGGAGAAAATATGGATAAAATTATTATACAAGGTGGTTCAAATCCATTAGTTGGTTCGGTTAAAATTGAAGGTGCTAAAAATGCTGTTTTGCCATTGCTTGCAGCCACTATTTTAGCAAAAACAGGAAAAACAACTCTTACAAATGTTCCTGTGCTATCCGATGTGTTTACAATGAACAATGTAGTCCGTGGGTTGAATACAAAAGTGACCTTTGAGCAAGAAGAAAACAGAATTACGGTGGATGCTACACAGCCATTGAGTGAAGAAGCGCCTTATAAATATGTCAGTAAAATGCGTGCTTCAATTGTTGTATTAGGACCTATTTTGGTGCGTAATGGTCACGCAAAAGTTTCCATGCCGGGTGGCTGTACGATTGGAAGCCGTCCTATTGACCTTCATTTGAAAGGTTTAGAGGCAATGGGAGCAGAAATTAAGCAGACGGCTGGATTTATCGAAGCAAAAGCTGATCGATTGCATGGAGCTCATATCTATATGGACTTTCCAAGTGTAGGGGCAACACAAAACATTATGATGGCAGCAACGTTAGCGGATGGTGTGACTGTTATTGAAAATGCAGCTCGGGAGCCTGAAATTGTGGATCTAGCTGTTTTGCTAAACAAAATGGGTGCTAAAGTCCGTGGAGCAGGTACGGAAACATTAACCATTACTGGGGTTAAGGAATTGTCTGGGACAAGCCACAGCGTGGTGCAAGATCGTATTGAAGCTGGAACTTTTATGGTAGCAGCTGCTATGACAGGTGGCAATGTTCTTGTGCAAGATGCTATCTGGGAGCATAATCGTCCGCTCATCGCGAAATTGATGGAAATGGGTGTGTCTGTTACCGAAGAGGACAAAGGGATTCGGATTCGTTCCGATTTGTCTAAACTAAAAGCTGTCAATGTAAAAACTCTTCCTCATCCAGGTTTCCCAACAGATATGCAGGCGCAATTTACAGCCTTGATGACGGTTGCCAAGGGTGAGTCTACTATGATTGAGACTGTTTTTGAGAATCGTTTCCAACATCTGGAAGAAATGCGTCGGATGGGCTTGCACTCAGAAATTATGCGGGACACAGCTCGTATCGTTGGTGGTCAAGCCTTGCAGGGAGCAGAGGTGATGTCAACAGACTTGCGTGCGAGTGCAGCGCTGATTTTGACGGGCTTGGTTGCAGAAGGTGAAACAAAAGTAGGACAGCTAACTCACTTGGACAGAGGCTATTACCAGTTCCATAAAAAGTTGTCTAACTTAGGTGCTTCTATTAAGCGAGTGAAGGAAGAAGACGATGAATAATGATTTGAAATACGTTGGAAAACAAGTTGGAATTGTTCTAGCAGTCTTGTTGCTTGGTTTGATTTTGTTTGCACTTGGCTTAGTTGTTGGCTACGGTGGAAAAAATCCATGGGCTATTTTATCGCCAGATAAGTGGCAGGAGATTATTAGCAAATTCACAGGACAATAGACAATAATATTGATAGGAAAAAGGGAGTGAGACAGAGGTCGTGATTTCGTAGAAGTTGGCTTTGAGTCCCGCTTCCTATTTATTTAAAAAGGGGGGAGAAATGGCGAGAAAGAAGTCCAACCA
This sequence comes from Streptococcus sp. HMSC034B03, assembly GCF_001838575.1. Lineage (NCBI taxonomy): Bacteria > Bacillati > Bacillota > Bacilli > Lactobacillales > Streptococcaceae > Streptococcus > Streptococcus sp. HMSC034B03. Next base: position 218,580 of record NZ_KV837619.1, on the reverse strand, counting down.
GAAAGTAGCGCAAAGTGTAGTAGGCGTATTTCTTGCACTCGTTCTTGCGCTGGGAGGTTATTCTTTTAGCAATCATCGCACTAGTACGAGTCATTCTGATAGCTCTGCTATTAATCGAAGTATTCGGATGAATCATGCAGCACCCAGTCAAGAATTAGCACAGAGTGTTGTGACAGAATCCGTTAAACGACAGCTCGAAGGAAAGATCGAATGGAATGGATCGGGAGCCTTTATAATCAACGAAAATAAAACAACATTGGATGCCAAAATTGCAAGCGTTCCTTACGCGGATAATAAGACCAAGCTTGTTCGAGGTCAGACTGTTCCGACTGTAGCTAATGCTCTTTTATCCAAAGCTACTCGTCAGTATAGGAATCGTGAAGAAACAGGTAATGGTTCAACAACTTGGACACCTGCTGGCTGGCATCAGGTGAAGCATTTATCGGGTGAATATCATCATGCAGTTGACCGTGGACATCTGCTAGGTTATGCCTTGATTGGTAACTTGAAAGGCTTTGATGCTTCGACCAGCAACCCGAAAAACATCGCTGTGCAAACAGCTTGGGCTAATCAAGCCAATACTAGTTATTCTACGGGTCAAAATTTTTATGAAACAAAGATACGTAAGGCACTAGACAAAAATAAACGAGTTCGGTATCGGGTGACTTTGATTTATGCCAATGAACAGGATTTGGTGCCGGTTGGTTCGCATATTGAAGGCAAATCTAATGACGACAATCTGGAAATAAATGTCTTTGTCCCCAACGTACAGACAGGAATTCGATTAAATTATCAGACAGGAGAAGTGACCGTTACCAACTAGATTATTGCTAACGTTGCATTTATATCATCTTTTTGTTATACTATTTTTACATGAGGTCGGACAAAAAGTATCTCAGTCTCTATCTAATTTAGTGATAAGCGAATGACGCAGTAGGTGATTGGACTCTTTATTCGCTTTTCAAGCTTGAAAGAGCACCTAATCACCCTTGCGGGGGTGGGACTACGAACTTAAATTTTTCAAGATAAGTTCTGTCCCACTCCCATTTTGTCTAAAAAGTACGTTGGTGCTTTTTTATTGTGGATTTATTTTATGAGGAGAAAGGAGAAATATGAAGTATATTTGGTCTTATTTGAAAAAATATCCCAAATGGTTGATGTTGGATTTCTTTGGTGCTATCTTCTTTGTTGTGGTAAATCTCGGTTTGCCGACTGTTTTGGCACGAATGATTGATGAAGGGATTAATCGAGGAGATAGCAATCGTTTGTATTATTGGGCGATTGTGATGCTCATTGTCATTTTGCTAGGAGTCTTTGGACGGATTGTCCTTGCCTATGCTGCTGGGAAATTAACGACGAGCATGGTACGGGACATGCGCAATGATGTGTATGATAAATTGCAAGAGTATTCGCATCATGAATATGAGCAAATCGGCGTTTCGTCTTTGGTGACACGGATTACCAGTGATGCTTTTGTTTTGATGCAGTTTGCAGAACAATCCCTAAAAATGGGTGTCATCACACCAATGATGATGATGTCTAGTGTGATGATGATTTTTTTCACTAGTCCTTCCTTAGCTTGGATTGTCGCAATTTCCGTTCCTTTTCTTGGCATTGTCGTTTGGTATGTGGCGACAAAAACACGTCCTCTATCAGAAAAGCAACAAAAAACGTTAGATAAAATCAATCAATACGCGCGTGAAAATTTAACGGGTCTGCGTGTCATTCGGGCTTTTGCACGAGAAGAATTTCAAGAAGAGCGCTTTGCTTCACAAAATGAAATTTATGCGGATAATTCCAATCGCTTATTTAAATTAACTGGTTTGACAGAACCGCTCTTTGTTCAAATCATCATTGCAATGATTGTTGCTATTGTCTGGTTTGCTTTAAAACCACTTGGTACAGGAGACTTGCAAATTGGGGATTTGGTTGCTTTTATCGAATACAGTTTCCATGCTTTGCTGTCTTTCTTGTTGCTATCTAGCTTGTTTACCATGTATCCTCGTACAGCTGTTTCAAGTGAACGCTTGAAAGAAGTAATGGAAATGCCGATTTCGATCAATCCAAACGAAGACGGTGTTACGGAGACAGACAGTCACGGTTATTTAGAGTTTGACAATGTTACTTTTGCTTATCCTGGTGAGACTGAAAGCCCAGTGCTACATGATATTTCGTTCAAAGCGAGACCTGGTGAAACGATTGCTTTTATCGGATCAACTGGTTCAGGAAAGTCTTCATTGGTGCAATTGATTCCGCGCTTCTATGACGTGACACTTGGAAAGATTTTAGTGGACGGAGTGGACGTGCGTTCTTATAACCTAAAAGCGCTTCGGCAGAAGATAGGTTTCATTCCACAAAAGGCTTTGCTATTTACGGGAACAATCGCAGAAAATCTGCGGTATGGGAAAGAACATGCCAGTTATGAAGAATTGACACAAGCGGCAGATGTAGCACAAGCTAGAGATTTTATCGAAAGTAAGGAAGAACGCTTTGAAACCCATTTAGCTGAAGGGGGAAGCAATCTTTCTGGTGGTCAAAAGCAACGTCTCTCCATTGCGCGGGCAGTCGTAAAAGAGCCAGATATTTATATTTTTGATGATTCATTTTCTGCATTGGACTATAAGACCGATGCCATTCTTCGAAGTCGACTCAAAGAAGTTACGCAAAATGCTACTGTATTGATTGTAGCACAACGTGTGGGAACCATTATGGATGCAGATCAGATTATTGTTCTGGATAAGGGAGAAGTTGTCGGGCGCGGAACACATGAAGAATTGTTGCAACAAAACGATATCTATCGCGAAATTGCTAATTCTCAGCTTAATAGTCAATCACTAACAGAAGAATAGGAGGGAAAGATGAAACAACATAGTTTTATGCGCTTGTGGAGTTATTTAAAAGTTTATAAACTCTCAGTAATCCTTGCTATCTTTTTGAAGGTGGTGAGTATTGTGATGAGCGTGCTAGAGCCTTTTGTACTTGGTCTTGCTATTACAGAATTGACACGAAATGTGCTGGATATAGCAAAAGGAGTCGAAGGCGCCAGTATAAACACAACATATGTCTTTTGGGTAATGGCACTTTACCTTTTGCGTGGTTTGTTCTATGAAATTGGGGCTTACTATTCGAATTATTTTATGACCAATGCAGTGCAAAATACAGTACGTGACATGCGCAATGAGTTGAGTTCTAAAATCAATCAAATTCCAGTTTCTTATTTTGATAAACATCAATTTGGAGATTTGCTAGGACGTTTTACCAGCGACGTAGAAACTGTTTCTAATGCGCTTCAGCAATCTTTTCTGCAAGTGATTAATGGTGTTCTGACGCTCACTTTAGTTATTTGCATGATGTTATACCTCAATTTCCAATTAGCTCTGATTGTCATTGTCAGCATTCCTTTGACCTACTTTGGGGCGAATTTTATCTTAAAGAAATCGCAGCCGTATTTTAAAAAGCAAGCAGATGCGCTGGGTGCTATGAACGGATTTGTGCAGGAAAATCTGAGCGGTTTTAATGTGCTGAAACTCTATGGCCGTGAAGAAACATCTTCAGAAGATTTTCGCGAAATCACGCAAAATCTCCAAGAAGTTGGCTTCAAAGCTAGCTTTATTTCGGGTTTGATGATGCCAATTTTGAACGCCGTTTCAGATTTGACCTATTTGATTGTAGCGGTTGTTGGCGGTCTGCAAGTCATTTCTGGACAATTAACGATTGGGAACATGCAAGCATTTGTACAATATGTGTGGCAAGTGAACCAACCAATCCAAAACTTAACGCAACTGGCTGGGCAATTGCAGAGTGCTAAGTCTTCGCTGGATCGTATCTTCCAAGTTTTGGATGAACCAGACGAAGTAACAGATGTGAAAGAGTGGCTGGAGCATGATTTGACAGGTCAGGTTAGCTTCAAGCATGTTGACTTTCAATACGTGGAAAACAAACCGCTCATTCGAGACTTTAACTTAGAAGTTAAGCCGGGCGAAATGGTAGCGATTGTCGGTCCAACGGGTGCCGGAAAGACCACCCTCATCAATCTGCTCATGCGTTTTTACGATGTAACTGCTGGTTCGATTTCTGTCGATGGTCACGATATTCGTAACTTATCACGACAAGAATACCACAAACAATTTGGAATGGTCTTGCAAGATGCTTGGCTTTATGAAGGAACAGTCAAAGAAAACTTGCGTTTTGGAAATCTGAATGCGACAGATGAAGAGATTGTGGAAGCTGCCAAAGCGGCTAATGTCGATCATTTCATTCGGACGCTTCCAGGTGGTTATAATATGGAAATGAATCAGGAATCCAGCAATATTTCGCTAGGACAAAAACAATTGCTGACCATTGCGCGAGCATTATTAGCCGATCCAAAAATCTTGATTTTGGATGAAGCAACCTCGTCCGTTGATACACGCCTAGAGCTCTTGATTCAAAAAGCGATGAAGAACCTCATGCAAGGACGAACAAGCTTTGTCATTGCTCACCGCTTATCGACGATTCAAGAGGCGGACAAGATTTTGGTTCTCAAAGACGGGCAAATCATTGAGCAAGGAACTCACGAATCGCTTTTAGCTGATAAAGGTTTCTATTACGACTTATATACAAGTCAGTTTGCTAAGAAAGAAGCCTAACGAATAAAGGAGCAAAAGAAAACTCCAATTAAACAATAAAACACGAACTCTGTCTTTGACTAGTTGCTAGCTAATCTGGACGAGTTCGTGTTTTTTTATCTTTGATGACATAAAGCTAAAATGCAATTGCTCTGTCTCACAACTATTTTTTGCTAAATCTTCAAAACTGCATGACATTTCTTCCGTCCGCCCAGCGGACGAAATGAACTAGTTTTGATTTATACTGTCAGCCCGGCGGACGAAGTAAACTAGTTTTGGTTTATAGTGTCAGCCGAGCGGACGAGGCGAATGAGTTTTGGTTTACTTCATCGTCCTGGTCGACGGTCTGAACCAGTTTCAGTTTACTTTGTCGCCTCGGTCGACAGCTTCAATCGTTTTCTACGAATTGTTCATTCCGTTAAGTAAAATTACGCCTTATCGAAAGAGGTTAGTAAGCCAAACAATGAAATACAATCCAAGAAAAACGGCATGCCATTTCCAATAAAGCATGATTAGTCCAAGCGTTTCACGTATCCAAGCCGACGGGAGAAAATAAAGTGCTGTTCTAGAGCCGATACTTCGTCCCTTTATGCCGAGCTTTCGCATGTAAATACCTGCTCGCAAAGAGTGGAAAGAGTTGGTGACGACCAAGCAATAGTAATTTTCCTTACTTTTTTGGTCTAAAATAGTTTTGCTAAACTGCAAATTTTCTAAGGTATTGGTTGACTGCTGTTCAATTATAATATCTTCTTGTGGAATACCTACTTGCCTTAAATATTGCGCCATTGCTTCTGCTTCGGTTATTGGTTCATCGACACCTTGTCCTCCAGAAACGACAATTTTGGGATGGTTATGAAATTTTTCATACATCATCTTCCCCTTTTCAAGTCGTTGAGCGAGAAGAGGCGGAACCTTGTCTCCTATCAAACCAGACCCTAAGATGATGATGTAGTCTGGATGTTTTATGACGGGAAAAGTATTATAAACAAAACCGTAAAGGATATAGGTCACATAAAGATAGCTACCATAAATTAGAAGTCCATTTGTAAGAGATAGGATTTTATGAAGAAAGATAAAATGAGGAAAGAAAAAAGTAAGCGCTAGGGAAAGAGCAATAGCGAGTCCATAAAAGAGGGAGAGAAGGTTTGCTAAACGCCTACCTTCAAAGGTCATCATCTGTCTACCATTAAAAATGAGATAAATGGTTGAAATTATAACACTCAAAGGAATGAAAAGTGCTAAGATGAGCAAAGAAAGCATTGCCAGATTTCTATTGACAAGTTGTTCCATATGCATCACAAACAAACCAGAAACGATAGCGGAAAATAAAATTAAAACGATACTAAGCAGATAAGCATTGAAAAGTCGCCTTGGCTCTATATAAAACAAGACAAGAAAAAGAAGAGCAGGAAGAAGCCAAATAAGATGCAATACCATAATGTGATAACAATCCTTTCAAACAGATTCCTTTTTAGTATAGCATAAAAGTTCCTGTAAAAAATAATAGATTCAAAAAGAATAGACTTAAAAATTGAAATATTATTAAAAAATATGGTATAATACTTTTATGTCTTGGGGTCGTTACGGATTCGACAGGCATTATGAGGCACATTTTGCGACTCATCGAGCGGATGTAAAGCGCCAGTTAAATATAACTGCAAAAAATAATAATTCTTACGCTTTAGCTGCCTAAAAAACAGCCAGCGTGACCAGATTCGGATCGCTCGTGTTCGATGACCGGTCTTAATAATAGCGAGATACGATTAAGCCTTGTCTAGGGGCTTGATAAGAGACTGATAGACTCGCTTGGCTTGGGCTTGAGTTATGTGTCAAAGCGAAGTTAAATCCAATACATAACCTATGGTTGTAGACAAATGTGTTGGCAGGTGTTTGGACGTGGGTTCAATTCCCACCGGCTCCATTGTTAAATATGGAAGATTACTCAAGAGGCTTAAGAGGCTGTGTTGGAAACGCAGTAGGCGTGTGAAAGCGTGCGTGGGTTCGAATCCCATGTCTTCCGTTTTACTACAAAACGCACGTTAGTGGCGTTTTTTTTTTACTAGAAGATAAAATGAGTGAAGAGAACGGATTCACTCATTTATTTTTTTGAAAAATATTGAAATTTTTCTGAAAAGTAGTAGACTGTTACTAGAAAGTTTGGAGGTTTCTTGTGAAATTATACGTACAATTGATGATTATTTTTTCAATTTCTTTGATAGGAGAAGGGATTTCCTATCTTTTTCATTTGCCTATTCCGGGGAGTATTATTGGGCTTCTTCTTCTTTTTTTGGCTTTGCAATTTAAAATTTTCAGATTGCGGCATGTGAGTATGGTGGGAAATTTTTTATTAGCCAATATGACCATTTTATTTTTGCCGCCAGCAGTCGGAATTATGGATAAATTTCATGTCATTGCGCCTTATTTGCTGCCGATTGTTTTGATTATTGTTGGAGCGATTGTGATCAATGTAGTTGTCATTGCCGTGGTTGTTCATTTTATCAAAAATCGCTTTGAAGGAGACTACGGAGAAGGAGAAACAAGAAATGTCTAATTTGTGGGGCAATCCTTTATTTGGTTTGGCTTTATCAATCTTTGCTTATCTGGTAGGAATGTTGATTTTTCGCAGATTTCCGCATCCTTTGACAACCCCTTTACTTCTAGCCACCATATTTGTCATTGTATTTTTAAAATTGACAGGAATTTCTTACAAGAATTACTACGTAGGCGGGGCGTATTTGAATAATCTCATTGTGCCGTCAACGGTTGCACTGGGAATTCCTTTGTATAAAACATTTCATCTCATGAAACACCATGCCAGAAGCATTTTGATTGGTACTTTTGTAGCAGTGGTAGTGAATACTAGTTTTACGGCCCTGGTCGCCAAGGCTTTTGGAATGGATTTTTTCTTAGCAATTTCACTCTTTCCCAAATCAGTAACAACAGCTATGGCGGTTGGAATTACAGATAAAATGCAAGGGCTGACGACGGTGACGTTGGTAGTTGTAGTTGCAACGGGAATCTTGACAAGTGTGATCGGTCCGACTGTTTTAAAAATCTTAAAAATCAAAGATCCTGTTGCAGTAGGCTTAGCTCTTGGCGGAACGGGACATGCTGTTGGGACAGGGACAGCTTTTAAATATGGACAAGTCGCAGGAGCTATGGCTGGTCTAGCTATTGGCGTGACAGGGATTATGTATGTGATTGTCAGTCCAATTGTTGCAAGTATTATTTTAAAATAGCAAAAGACGAGAATGACTGTGCTGTGACTATTTTTTGAAAGCAAGTATGTTTTCTGCCCCATTTCCTAAAAAACATGATATAATAGAGAGTAAAAACTTTTTGATAGAAAGACAGTTATGGATTTAAAAGATTATATTGCAACCATTGAAAATTACCCGCAAGAAGGGATTTTATTTCGTGACATTAGCCCATTGATGGCAGATGGAAATGCCTATAGCTATGCTATTCGTGAAATTGTCCAATATGCTACGGACAAGAAAATTGATATGATTGTCGGTCCAGAAGCGCGTGGATTTATTGTTGGATGTCCGGTAGCTTATGAGCTTGGGGTTGGTTTTGCTCCAGTACGTAAGCCTGGGAAATTGCCTCGTGAGGTTATCTCAGCTAGTTATGAAAAAGAGTATGGTGTAGATACCTTAACAATGCACGCAGACTCTATCAAGCCTGGACAGCGTGTACTGATTGTTGATGACCTTCTTGCAACGGGAGGAACGGTTAAAGCAACAATTGAAATGGTTGAACGTTTAGGTGGTATCGTTGCAGGTTGCGCTTTCCTTATTGAATTGGATGAATTGAAGGGACGCGAAGCTATTGGTAACTACGATTACAAAGTTCTCATGCATTATTAAGGTATAACTAAAAGCTATATCTTGTTGTAGAAAAAGTATAATTGAAAACTATATCTCCTTTCAGTATAATAAAAGCAGAAAGCAAAAGGAGATATTTTCATGCCTATTAAAATTGATAAGAAATTACCAGCTGTTGACATTTTAAGATCTGAGAATATCTTTGTCATGGATGATGAGCGTGCAGAACACCAAGATATTCGTCCTCTGAATATCTTGATTTTGAATTTAATGCCGCAAAAAACAGTGACGGAAACGCAGTTGTTGCGCCATTTAGCAAATACGCCATTGCAACTTCGGATTGAATTTCTTTATATGACTTCTCATACCTTCAAAACGACACATGCGGACTATATGGAGACGTTTTATAAGACTTTTGATGAGATCAAGGGTCGTTATTTTGACGGTTTGATTGTCACCGGAGCGCCAGTCGAGCATTTGCCTTTTGAAGCAGTAGATTATTGGGAAGAATTCCGACAAGTTATTGACTGGTCCAAATCGCATGTTTACTCAACGTTGCATATTTGTTGGGGAGCGCAAGCAGCTCTTTATGTTCGTTATGGCATTGCCAAACACCAGATGAAGCGCAAGTTGTCCGGTATTTATAGCCAATCCACACCAGAAAAACCCAATTTGCTGTTCCGCGGCTTTGATGATGAATATGCAGCTCCTCATTCGCGTTATACAGAAGTTCGCAAAGAGGATATTTTAAATAAGAGTAATTTGGAAATTTTAGCTTGTGGAGAAGAGGTTGGTGTCTCCGTTGCGGCAAGTCGTGATCTTCGCGAAGTATATAGTTTTGGACATTTAGAATATGATCGCGAGGCCTTGGCAAAAGAATATTTGCGTGATGTAGACGAAGGGCTGAATCCGCATATTCCAGAAAATTATTTCAAAAATGATGACGTTACTTCAGTCCCCTGTTTACGATGGAATCTGGCTGCGGCGCTGTTTTTCAACAATTGGATTAATTATGCTGTTTATCAAGAAACGCCATTTGATTGGGAAAATGCAGCAAATGACGCTTCCTTGTTTGCTTATTTATAAGAGGTGCTATGACTTATTTATCAGCGTATAAGACGGGCAATTTAGTATTGCCAACTGAGCTTCTTTTTCATTTTCATGAGATATTTGATAATAGTGATGACTTTTTGGTCTGGCAATTTTTCTATTTGCAAAATACAACGTCGCTAGAAGAGATTTCTCCTGTTCAGATTGCGGAAAGTATTGGGAAATCCGTTGCAGAGGTCAATCGCTCTATGTCAAATTTGACAGAAAAAGGATTGTTGCAATATAAAACAATTGCCCTCAATGGTGAAATTGAGGCAGTTTTTGATGCACTGCCAGCGCTTGAACGATTGGATGAAATTGTAGAGAATCACTCAAGCGTTGCGCAAGCTATTTCTCAGAATGTTTTAAAAGACTTGGTCGAGACTTTCCAGCAAGAATTAGGTCGTCTCTTGACACCGTTTGAAATCGAGGATTTGACAAAAACGATTCAAGATGACAAGACCAGTCCGGAACTTGTTACTGCTGCTCTTCGTGAAGCTGTTTTTAATGGAAAGGCAAACTGGAAATACATCCAAGCTATTTTGCGGAATTGGCGCCGTGAAGGCATTACAACAGTAGCACAGGTAGAAGCGAAGCGAGAAGAGCGTGAGGCGACAAATCCACAAAATATCACTGTCTCGGATGATTTTTTGAAGGCTATGGATTTGTGGCGAGATTAAGAAATCGGAGTTTATTCCCTTGGAATAGACTCTTTTTTTAGTTCCTTAAAAATGATATACTAAGTGAAACGATTATTTTAGAAATGAGTTATCATGCAAGTAAAGAATATCTCAAAACGTTTGAGAAAAGTAGCTGGTTTTGTACCACGGGATGCCAAAATCTTGGATGTAGGAAGTGACCACGCTTATTTACCGATTTATCTAATTCAGCAGGGTAAAATTTCCTCAGCCATTGCTGGTGAAGTTGTTGAGGGACCTTATCAGTCTGCGGTGACAAATGTAGCAGATAATCAGATGTCTGATAAAATTTCTGTTCGTTTGGCAAATGGTTTAGCAGCTTTTGAAGTAGAAGATCAGATTGATGTTATCGTTATTGCAGGAATGGGAGGAGGATTGATAGCAGATATTTTAGACAATGGCAGTGCGAAATTGGCATCTGTTAAGCGTCTGATTCTTCAGCCTAACAATCGGGAAGATGAACTTCGCAGGTGGTTGTGTGGTCATGATTTTCAAATTACAGAAGAAGCTATTGTGGAAGAAAATGGGAAATTTTACGAGATAATGATAGCTGAACAGGGGTATCAAGTGTTGAATGCTGAACAAGAACGCTTCGGACCTTATCTAATGAGAGAGCAATCAGCTGTTTTTCTAGATAAATGGCAGCGAGAAGTAGACAAGCTGGAAAAAGCTTTGGCTAAAATCCCTGAGAAAAATCTAACGGAACGCTCTGCTATGTCCCAAAGAATCAAGCAAATCAAGGAGGTACTGCATGCTAGCAAGTGAATTTATTAACCGTTATGAAGCATACTGTCCTAAGGAGCTGTCCATGACGGGAGATGTCTGTGGACTGCAAATTGGAACTCTGAATAAAGAAGTTAAGCGAGTACTGGTAGCTTTGGATATTCGCGAGCAGACAGTTGCAGAGGCGATTGAAAAAGATGTAGATTTGATTTTGGTTAAGCACGCACCGATCTTTCGGCCTATTAAGGATTTAGTGGTAGACCGACCTCAGAATCAGATTTACATCGATCTGATTAAGCACGATATTGCAGTCTATGTCAGCCATACCAATATTGATATTGTGGATGACGGTCTCAATGACTGGTTCTGTGATCTACTAGAAATCACTGATACGGATTATCTTAGCGAAACGGTTCCTGAACACGGCATTGGTCGTATTGGCAAGATTGCACCTCAGACTTTTGGAGACTTTGCAGGCAAGGTTAAGGAAACTTTTGGTCTGGATAGTTTGCGTTTGGTGACTTATTCGGCTGTGGATCTGGATCGAATGATTGAGAAAGTAGCAATCTGTGGTGGCAGTGGTCAGTCCTTTTACAAGGAGGCTTTAGCACAGGGCGCTCAGCTTTATATTACAGGTGATATTTACTACCATACAGCGCAGGATATGCTGAGCGAGGGGCTTCTAGCTTTGGATCCGGGTCATCATATAGAAGTGCTCTTTGTGGAAAAATTAGTTGAAAAGTTTCAAGACTGGAAAGTAGAAGAGGGCTGGGAAGTTGAATTTTTAGCCAGTCAGGTTTCTACAAATCCGTTTAAACATATCTAAGTAGGAAATTGTATGAAAAAAGTAGCGATTATCGGAGCAGGGATTGTCGGATCGACTGCTGCTTATTATCTATCGAAAAATTCTATCTTTCAGGTGACCATTTTTGATCATGGAATAGGTCAGGCAACCAAGGCAGCAGCTGGTATTATCAGCCCATGGTTTTCCAAACGGCGTAATAAAGCGTGGTATCGTATGGCACGACTGGGAGCAGATTTTTATCTGGATTTGATAGCTGATTTACAGAAGGACGGTTTTGCAACGAAGTTTTATCAGCAAACTGGCGTCTTTTTGTTGAAGAAAAAAGAGAAAAGTCTGGAGACGCTCTATGAGTTAGCAAACCAACGGCGGCATGAGTCGCAACTAATTGGTAACTTGCAGTTATTTTCACGAGCGGAAGCAATGGAGTACTTTCCGGGGCTTCAAGGTTTTGACCGGCTGCTCTATGCTTCTGGAGGAGCACGCGTGGACGGTTCTTTATTGACTCAGATTCTGCTTGCGGCTAGTGGTGCAAACCTAATCCAAAAGAAAGTAAATTTGGATATTCGAGATGATGCTTGCTGGATTAATCGTTCTTGTTTTGATCAAGTTATATTAGCAACAGGAGCGTGGTTGCCTGAGCTGTTGAAACCACTAGGTTATCAAGTGGATGTTTGTCCACAAAAAGGTCAATTACGAGATTATCAGACTGGTCTGGTGACAAATGATTATCCAGTGGTCATGCCAGAAGGAGAGCTAGATATTATTCCTTTTCAAAATGGCAAAATCAGTATGGGCGCTACTCACGAAAATGAAATGGGCTATGATTTAAGAGTGGATAAAGACTTGCTGGATAAAATGGAACAGGAAGCTTTTTACTATTTTCCTAGCTTGTCTCAAGCAAACAGAATGAGCGAACGGGTCGGAATTCGAGCCTATACTAGTGACTTTTCTCCCTTTTTTGGTCAGGTACCAGATCTTCAGAAGGTATTTGCAGCTAGTGGCTTAGGCTCTTCTGGCTTGACGACGGGTCCTCTCATCGGATATCATTTAGCTCAGATGGTTCAGGGAAAAAGTGGCAGTTTAAATCCAGCGGATTATCCTATTGAAAGATATATTAAGAAAGAGAAATAGATGACAGAAAAAAATTTAAATTGGGTCAATATTTGTGTGAAAAAGGGGAATCAAGTTCTCTTGCTCAATCGGCAGCATGACGATTTTAAAGGTTGGATTCAGCCAGGTGGGAAAGTTGAGTTTCCAGAATCTCTTTTTGAAGCAGCAGCTCGTGAGTTGAAAGAGGAAACGGGGCTGACAGCTTTGAATTTACAGCTTAAAGGCATTTCGGGTTTTACCAATCAAACAAAAGCAGAGCGCTATGTCTATTATGATTTTCTCTGCGAGGAATTTGATGGGGAACTATTAACGGAATCACGGGAAGGTCAGCCAAAATGGTGGTCAATTGATGAACTGGACCAGCTCGACATGCAGGACGACATCAGAGATAGGCTTCCTTTGTACTGGCGAAAAGGCTCCTTTGAGCGGATTCACTATTGGGATGAAGAGAACCATTGCATCAAAGAAACCAAGACGATATTGTATGATGAAAGATAATGAGGATATGAAGTTGTTATGAACTGGTTGCAGGAGCAGCCTGTGGTGCTGTAGGCTTTTTTGGCGGGACTCTTTACATGGAGCTGCACCATTGTAGGCTCTGCGGTTGTCTTTTTCTTTAAAACAGTCAGTCGTAAGCTGCTGGATATCATGATGGGATTTGCAGCTGGTGTCATGATTGCAGCTTCATTTTGGTCGCTCTTGCAGCCTTCAATTGAGTATGCAAAAGGTAACTATGGAGTGTGGTCCTGGATGCCAGCCGCCCTTGGTTTTCTGTTGGGTGGTTTCTTCTTGCGCTTTATTGATGCGGTAGTACCTCATTTACACCTTAGCAAGAAGGATGTATCTGAGGCAGAAAGTCTGCCGGAGCACAGCCGGAATAAACTGTCCAAAACGGCCCTGCTTTTTCTGGCTATTACCATACACAATTTTCCAGAAGGCTTGGCAGTAGGAGTGGCCTTTGGTGCCTTATCCAGCAATTCCAGTCCAGAAGTCTTTATCGGAGCTGTAGGTCTGGCTCTGGGAATCGGTCTCCAAAATGTGCCGGAAGGGGCAGCCTTGTCCATTCCTATACGGACAGACGGGGAATCGCGTCTTAAAGCTTTTTACTGGGGTTCAATGTCGGCTATTGTTGAGCCTATCGGAGCTGTCCTTGGTGCTTATGCGGTTATGACAATGACGGCTATTCTACCCTATTCCCTGTCTTTTGCGGCGGGAGCTATGATTTTCGTCGTCGTGGAGGAGTTGATACCAGATTCTCAGACAAATGGCAATACAGATGTTGCAACTTTAGGTCTCATGGTGGGCTTTGTACTGATGATGGTATTGGATGTGGCTTTGGGATAGCAGATGCTTTTTTAAAATTAGGCGTCTATTTTATCAGTTTGCCTAGATAACAACAGTTCTATCTTGGCAGATTTTTGGTTCCGTTTTTAATTTTTATTAAGTATGAAAAGCCTTGAATGAAAATGCTCTCTTTCTTGAAGGATGACATCCGCTTTCAAAAATGGTAAAATAAGGAGAATACATTTAAGAGAGGAAACTCATTATGAAAGGTATTATCCTTGCAGGTGGTTCTGGTACACGTTTATATCCTTTGACTAGAGCTGCATCTAAACAACTCATGCCGGTTTATGACAAACCCATGATTTATTATCCATTGTCAACCCTCATGCTGGCTGGTATCAAGGATATCTTGATTATCTCAACACCAACAGATCTTCCTCGCTTTGAGGATTTGTTGGGTGATGGCTCGGAGTTTGGCATCAAACTTTCTTACGCTGAGCAACCAAGTCCAGATGGTTTGGCTCAAGCCTTTATTATTGGTGCCGACTTTATCGGTGATGACCATGTGGCTTTGATTTTAGGTGATAATATTTATCATGGACCAGGCCTTAGCAAAATGCTTCAAAAGGCTGCTTCGAAGGAAAAAGGAGCGACTGTTTTTGGTTACCAAGTGAAAGATCCAGAACGTTTTGGTGTGGTTGAATTTGATGACAATATGAATGCAATCTCTATTGAAGAAAAACCAGAACAACCACGTTCTAACTATGCAGTTACAGGACTTTATTTCTATGACAATGACGTAGTAGAAATTGCTAAAAATATCAAGCCTAGTCCACGTGGAGAGCTGGAAATCACTGATGTCAATAAGGCTTACTTAGACCGCGGCGATTTGTCTGTTGAGCTTATGGGACGTGGTTTTGCTTGGTTGGACACCGGTACACATGAGAGCTTGTTAGAAGCGGCTCAATACATTGAAACCGTTCAACGTATGCAAAATGTGCAAGTAGCAAACTTAGAAGAAATTGCTTACCGTATGGGTTATATTACCAAAGAACAAGTGCATGATTTGGCACAATCACTTAAAAAGAACGAATACGGTCATTACTTATTGCGCTTGATTGGAGAAGAATAAAACATGTCTGAACAATTTTTTGAAAAAAAATTAGCAGCTCGTAAGATTGAAGCCATTCCTGGCATGCTGGAATTTGATATTCCAGTACATGGAGACAATCGTGGCTGGTTCAAGGAAAACTTTCAAAAAGAAAAAATGGTGCCCCTTGGTTTTCCAGAAAGCTTTTTTGCAGAAGGTAAGCTTCAAAACAATGTCAGCTTTTCCCGCAAAAATGTGCTCCGTGGACTCCATGCAGAACCTTGGGACAAGTACATTTCTGTCGCAGATGGCGGAAAAGTTCTCGGTTCTTGGGTTGATTTGCGTGAAGGGGAAACATTCGGAAATACCTACCAAACGGTTATTGATGCCAGCAAAGGGATTTTCGTTCCTCGCGGTGTAGCAAATGGCTTTCAAGTATTGTCAGAAACGGTTTCTTATAGCTATTTAGTCAATGACTACTGGGCATTGGAATTAAAACCTAAGTATGCCTTTGTCAACTATGCTGACCCTGCTCTTGGGATTGAATGGGAAAGTCTTGACCAGGCAGAAGTCTCTGAAGCAGATAAGAATCATCCAATGCTTAAGGATGTTAAACCTTTGACCAAAGATATGTTATAATACCCTCAGAAAATAGGAGAAAATCTTTTCATGACTGAATATAAAAATATTGTAGTGACAGGTGGTGCTGGCTTTATCGGTTCTAACTTTGTTCACTATGTGTACAATAACTTTCCAGATGTGCATATCACAGTTCTGGATAAGCTAACTTATGCTGGTAATCGTGCCAACATTGAAGAAATTCTAGGCGACCGAGTGGAGTTAGTCGTTGGAGATATTGCAGATGCAGCAATTGTTGATCAAGTAGCTAAGAATGCGGATGCAATTGTTCACTATGCAGCCGAAAGTCATAATGACAATTCACTTAATGACCCACGTCCGTTTATTGATACGAACTTTGTCGGAACTTATACGCTTCTTGAAGCGGCTCGTAAATACGATCTTCGTTTCCACCATGTATCTACTGATGAAGTTTATGGTGACCTTCCTCTTCGTGAAGATCTTCCGGGGCATGGTGAAGGACCGGGTGAAAAATTCACCCCAGAAACCAAATACAATCCAAGCTCACCTTATTCTTCAACTAAGGCAGCTTCTGATTTGATTGTCAAGGCTTGGGTGCGCTCTTTCGGTGTTAAGGCCACCATCTCTAACTGTTCAAACAACTACGGACCATATCAACACATCGAAAAATTCATTCCGCGTCAGATTACCAATATCCTTTCAGGCATTCGTCCAAAACTTTATGGTGAAGGAAAGAATGTTCGTGACTGGATTCATACTAATGACCATTCATCAGGGGTTTGGACCATTCTCACAAAAGGGAAGATTGGTGAAACCTACCTAATTGGTGCAGACGGTGAGAAGAATAACAAAGAAGTGCTAGAGCTCATTCTCAAAGAAATGGGACAACCAGCTGACGCTTACGACCATGTAACAGACCGTGCGGGTCACGATTTGCGCTATGCTATTGATGCTAGCAAGTTGCGTGATGAACTAGGTTGGAAACCAGAATTTACCAACTTTGAGGCTGGATTGAAAGAAACAATCAAGTGGTACACGGATCACCAAGATTGGTGGAAAGCTGAAAAGGAAGCTGTCGAAGCCAACTATGCCAAGACTCAAAAAGTATTAAAATAAAAAGTAACTATTGAAGTTTTGTCTTAAAAGGAGAATCATGAAACATAAAATTTTAGTAACAGGTGGAGCCGGATTTATCGGAACGCATACCGTTATTGAGTTAATCAATGCTGGACACGAAGTTGTTATTGTTGATAATTTAGTGAACAGCAGCAAAAAAAGTGTAGAAGTTGTAGAACGAATTGTTGGTCAAAAAATTCCATTTTATCAAGTGGACATTCGTGATAAGAAAGCCTTACTTGAAATCTTTAAAGCAGAACAACCAACAGGTGTGATTCATTTTGCAGCGTTGAAAGCAGTTGGTGAATCAACACAAATTCCATTGACTTATTACGAAAACAACATTACAGGAACATTGACATTGCTACGTGTTATGGAAGAAGTCAATTGCAAAAATATCATTTTCAGCTCTTCTGCAACTGTCTATGGAGATCCTCATACCGTTCCAATTTTAGAAGATTTTCCTCTGTCAGTCACCAATCCTTACGGACGTACAAAACTGATGATTGAAGAAATGCTGACGGATATTTACAAATCTGATGCAAACTGGAATGTTGTCTTGCTTCGGTATTTTAATCCAATTGGTGCTCATGAAAGTGGTGATTTGGGTGAAAATCCAAATGGCATTCCAAATAATCTCTTGCCATATGTGACGCAGGTTGCTGTTGGAAAATTAAAAGAAGTGCAAGTATTTGGCAATGACTATCCAACAGTTGATGGTACCGGCGTTCGTGACTATATTCACGTGGTGGATTTGGCAAAAGGACATGTGGCTGCTCTGCAAAAAATTGAAGGAACTGCTGGTCTAAATATCTATAACCTTGGTACCGGTAAAGGATACTCTGTTTTAGAAATTATCCAAAATATGGAAAAAGCAGTCGGCAAACCAATTCCTTACAAGATTGTTGACCGCCGCCCTGGTGATATTGCAACTTGCTATGCCGACTCTACAAAAGCAAAAGAAGAGCTTGGTTGGGAAGCACAATTTGATATTACGCGTATGTGTCAAGATGCTTGGCATTGGCAAAGCAAACACCCAAATGGATTTGATGACTAAATAAAAAATATGTCAAATAGTAGACGAGGCTGGGATATAGTTTCTCAGCCTCGCTTATTAAATAGAAATAAGCTTGATGCACAGTAGTTGATTGTTCAAAACATTGCGTTGAAGTTGCGAATAATGCTTGCGAGGTAAGGTTAATTTTGTTTCCTAGTCAAACTCGTAAGAAGTACCTAATCAGCCTTGTGGAAGTTGACCAGAATTCACTGTTCTGAGGTTTTTGCGTGATGACTTGAAAGTAAGCTTACTAAAAAAGTAGAAAACCAGTTAAGCATTTTTCTGGAAGAATGATTTACTTTCTGTTAAACTAAAAATATGGAACATCATTTTAATCATAAGGCAGAATCATTCGATTCTCCAAAAAATATATTTATTGCCGATCTCATTTGCAAAGAAGTGGAGAAACAAATAGTAGATTTTTCTGACAAGCGCATTTTGGATTTTGGCGGTGGTACAGGCTTGGTGACTCTGCCATTAGCGGCACAATCCAAGTCAGTCACGCTTGTTGATATTTCAGATAAAATGCTTGAGCAAGCTCGCCTAAAAGTGGAAAAGCAAGCCATTGATAATGTTTATTTGTTGCAGCAGGATTTGTTGACAAACCCATTAAACCAATTATTTGATATCATCGTGGTTAGTCGTGTTCTTCATCATATGCCAAATGTTGAGAAGACTCTAGCAATGTTTAGAAATCATCTTGTAGAGGACGGACAGCTTTTTATTGCAGATTTTGTTAAAACAGACGTAAATCATCATGGCTTTCATCTTGCTGATTTGGAAGGAAAACTGTCTCAAAGTGGCTTCTCATCCGTCAAATCTCAGATAATTTATAGTGCAGAGGAACTCTTTTTAGAGAATTATGCAGAGCTTTTCTTGACATTAGCACAAAATCACTCGTTTGCATGATGAGTGATTTTGGTTTGTCTTTATAGTAAATTTCTTGATTCTTTTATGGAAATAGTAGAAAATGCCGTGTGGATATAGTATAATGGGGTTATATAATTTTTAAGGAGAATGAGATTAAGTGAAATCTTCGGATTTATTGATTATTATCCCTGCCTACAATGAAGAAGGCTCTATCGAAAATGTTGTAAAAAATATTATCTTGAATTATTCACAATATGATTATGTGATTATCAATGACGGATCAAAGGATAGAACATCAGCTATTTGCCATGTAAACGGTTATAATATTGTGGATTTGCCGGTCAATTT
Source organism: Streptococcus sp. HMSC034B03 (assembly GCF_001838575.1). Taxonomy (NCBI): domain Bacteria; kingdom Bacillati; phylum Bacillota; class Bacilli; order Lactobacillales; family Streptococcaceae; genus Streptococcus; species Streptococcus sp. HMSC034B03. Next base: position 199,356 of record NZ_KV837619.1, on the reverse strand, counting down.
AGGATTGGCAGGCGCATTTCAAACAGGACTTCAATATGCTTATGAGCAAGGATATAAAAAGGCAGTGCAGTTTGACGCAGATGGTCAACATTTGCCTGAGTATATCTCAGTTTTAGAAGCAAAAATGAATGAAGGCTATGAAATGGTTATCGGATCTCGTTTTGTGACGGAAAAGCGCGAAACGTCTTTGCGGATGATGGGGAATATTCTCATTAGTGCAGCCATTAAATTAACCACAGGAAAGACAATCAACGATCCAACCTCTGGTATGCGGATGTTTTCTGAAGGACTTATCAAAGAATTTGCTCTCAATATCAATTATGGACCTGAGCCAGATACCGTCTCATATCTAATTCGCCATGGTGTGAAAGTGGCAGAAGCCCAAGTACGAATGGAAGAGAGGCAAGCTGGTGAGAGTTATCTGACACTTTCTCGCTCTATTCAATATATGACGCACATGTTTGTATCTATCTTGATTATTCAGAATTTCAGAAAGAGAGGGTAGACATTAAATGACTATTTGGTTTCAAATTGTATTGATTTTTGTCTCTATTATGACTTGTGCCTTTATTTTACGTAGCATTCGAAAATCACAAGTTCAAATCAACGATGCTATATTTTGGGTGTTTTTCTCTTTAATTCTATTAGTATTTAGCATCTTCCCAAGTTTAGCGGAAGCAATTGCAAGTGCATTAGGAATTGTATCAGCAGTCAATTTTATCTTTTTATTTGTCATTTTTTTATTACTCATCAATCAATTCCAACTCACTATTAAATTATCAAAATTAGATACGAAATTTAAAAATTTAGTTCAAACAATCGCACTGAGGGAGAAAGATGAAAATAAAAACTAATCCTTCTGCTAAAGAGATTTATTTTTGGAATTTATTGGGGAATTTAGCGGCTTCAGGAGTTTCTGTCCTTTATCTACTGATTGTAACAAGATTAACTTCTGCCAAAGTAGCAGACCAATTTAGCTTGGCGAATTCCATTGGGACTCTTTGGATTGTTATCGGACTTTTCCAAGTCAGAAATTATCAAGGAACGGATGTGAATCAAAAGCATTCTTTCATAGGATATTTTCAAACTAGGTTGATAACAATTTTAGCGATGTTGGTTACATTGTATCCCTATTTATATATTGTCGGAGAAGGCCGTTATTCATTAGAAACTCTTCTAATGACGTTTCTTATGATTCTTTATCGCATGTGGGATGCAGTATCAGATCTATTTCAAGGATTGTTTCAGCAAAGAGAGCGTATGGACATTGCTGGTAAAACAATGTTTATTCGATATTCTACGAGTGTTTTAGTATTGCTAATAACATTGCTATTAGCAGAGTCTGTTCTGCTTGCTTTGCTTTCTTTAGTTCTGTGGAATGGACTACTCATTTTTTCCTACGAGATGCGTTTTGTAGCATATTTCGAAAAAATTCAGATCCGAGAATTGTTGTCTACTCGCTATAAAAAAGATATAAAGGATATATTGTTAGCTTGTTGGCCGCTATTTGTAAATGGTTTTATTTTGTTATATATTTTAAATGAGCCTAAAATAATCATTGAAAAAGGTCTTAATCAGGGCTTTTTACAAACTGGCATGCAACGTGATTTTAATATTCTGTTTATGCCTGTGTTCTTTATGAGTCTTATTATTTTAATTGTTAGACCCCTTATTACAAAATTAGCCATTTTATGGAATAAAAAAGAATATGAAGAATTCTCGTTAATTATAAAAAGATTATTAGGATTCCTATCTTTAGGCGGTTTGTTCGTCACATTTATAGCTTATTTATTCGGTGTGCCTGTACTTAGCTTAATATTTGGCGTGGATTTAAACAAATATGCACTTCCTTTTACTATTCTTATATTCTCAGGAGTTTTATATGCTTTAGCAATTGTTTTTGAGAATATTTTAACGATTATACGTAAACAGCATCTTTTAGTTGGCTTGTATATCGTTCTTTTGATACTTACTAAATTGATCACAGAACCATTTATTTATCAAAAAGGTATGCTTGGTGCCGCGATTAGTTTTTTTATTGTTATGTTAGTTTATGTTATAGGAAACGGGGCAATGTATCTGATTGCTATACCTAGAAAGAGAATGGAAAATGAATAGAGATATTATTTTTGTAACCCATCATCTTGGAGGGTTGGGAGGTGTACAAAGAGTTGTAGATCAACTGGCTGAAAGTTTTGCAACTGACGGAAATAGAGTAACTGTATTTGGTTGTGGTGTTCAAGCAGGTGAAAGTTATCAGAAAACATCAAAAAATTATGAAGAAGTATTGTTATATTCTCAAGACATCTTCTTTCAAAAACCTTGGATCTTTTTCCAGGAAAAATTTATTACTAAAAAATTAGAGAAAAGTTTGATTCAAGTCTTAGATAGGGCTAAAGATCCTATTGTTATTCTTGCAAATCCAATTGTTTACTTATTGATGGAGAGAGTGATAAAATTATACTCTGATACAGTTATATTCATTGGACAAATGCATAGTTCTGCTGATTTTGTTTTTGATTCAAAGGGGCTATATTCTGTTTACCCTTATTTAATTAAAAACAAGTATCCCAAACTAGATAAGATACTTTTTCTATCAAATGCCTATTCGAAACAGATTAGCGAAGCTTATCAGATACCTATTAAGAAAATGGGGGCAATTGCAAATCCCTTACCTCGCTATATCAATATTTCTACCAGCGAAACTGGTTTTGCTAAATCGATTATTTCATTTGTTGGGCGCTTGGATCCCGTTAAGCAAATTGATCATATTATTTTAGCTTTTTCTAAAATTCAACAATGTTTTCCAGATGTCACTTTGGAAATCTACGGCGAGGGGATTGAGAAACAAAAGTTAGAAGCTTTAATCAATTCACTTTCTCTAGAAGAGTTTGTTAAACTGAAAGGGAGAACGAATAAAGTTTTAGAAGTTTATCAAAAATCATTCTTTACTCTATTAACGTCAAAATCTGAAGCTTTTGGAATGTCTGTTGTTGAATCTATGGTAGCTGGAACTCCTGCAATAACTTATAATTGTAGTCAGGGAGTAGAGGAGATTCAATCGGCCACTCCAGAACTACTAGTAAACAACTCTATTGAAGAATTAGCTGAAAAAATGAAATTTTATCTACAAAATCCTCATCAATTGGAAGAACTTGCCCTTAAGGGAAAGGAACATATTATTGATTCTTATTCAGAGGATATAATTTTAAATCAATGGTATCAGCTGTTTGAAGAACTAGACAAGGAAAAATAGAAAGAGATGAAAAAAAGATTATCTAAATTTTCGCATTCTTTTCTTAAAGAACTATATGAAAAAAAATATTATTTAATTGCTATTTGGGTAACATTGATTATAACTTATGTATACTTAGATGGACATTTAGCATTTCTTCCAAAGAAAACTTTTCTATTACTGGGGCTTTCTTTAAGCGCTCTATTATTTATAAAGGGGAAAGTGTATAACAAGGTTTTCTCGATTATAATGCTGACAGGATCTTTCTTTTGTTTTTTTACTCCTGTAATGGATTCGCCAGACGAGAATTTTCATTATTCAAGAGCCTTGTACATTAGTGAGGGGCATCTTTATTTACCTAGCAATAAACAGGATTTATTAGTTTCGTCAGATATTTCTGATGTTGAAAAATTTTTCAAAAAACCTTTAGTGAACACTGATTTAGGAAGAAAAGAAGTGTCTTCAAAAAAAGTTCAGTACAATAATTTAGCTAATACAAATGGTTATTCCTTTGTCAGTTATATACCACAAACTTTTGGGATATTGATAGCCAAGGTATTCCATTTAAGTATTTCCGCGTCCATTTTACTTGGTAGGTTTTTTAATCTATTAGCCTTTGCTCTCCTATGTAGATTAGCTGTTAAAAAATCAGGTCCACGAGAGCAAATCTTTGGTATATTAGCAATTGTTCCAATCAATATTTATATTGCTGCTTCCTTTAACCAGGATGCAGTGGCCAATGGCCTTATATTTTTAGCAATTGGCCTGTTTTATTCCTTCTTAGATAAGGATAAGGTTAGTTATAAAGATTTATTTATTTATTTCCTATTATCTGTATTAATAGCCTTGTCTAAATTACCGTATGTGTTATTAATTGGCTTACTTTTATTCATTCCTAAAGAGAAGATGTCTCGGAAGAAGTATTTAATGGTAGTATTATTGATAGGAACGGCAGCCTTGTGTAGTTTACTTTGGTTAAAAATAACTAGCGGCCTAAACTTAAATGTTATTAATGTAAATCCTAAGATAAATCCAATAGAGAAAATAAAATATACAATTGAGAATATGCCTGAGTTTGTTCGAATGATGGTAAAAGAAGGTGTAAACTTTATTCCTTTTAAACTCCAGTCTCTCTTTACTTTTGGTTGGCTTGCGTATGATGTAAAAGCTTTTATTTGGCTCTATTTAGTTTTCATAAGTATTGTGATTTTAGTTTCTCCGAAGGCACCTAAAATGAATAAAATTAGTAAACTGGGTGTTTGGTTGGTTTCATTAGGTATTATCTTTGGAATTCTAATGACTGCGTATTTAATGTGGGGAGAAATAACGGATATGTCGATTAAGGGAATCCAAGGACGGTACTTCTCAGGAGTTGTTATTTTACTTGCCTTGACTGCAAGTATCTCTGCTAGGTTAAGCATTCAAGATAGCGGTCTCGTCGTAAAAGAATGTAAAAAAGAAAAGGTTGAAGAGTTATTATTCTTTGTAGCAACATTATTCATAATTGTAAGCCTGTTGACGACAATTATTCAATATTATCTCTGATATGAGAATACAATTATTTACAAAAACTTTTGCTTAAGGGCAAAAGTTTTTTAGCTAAATTATTTCTTGTATCTTATAAAGTTTCGATTACATTATTAAGAAGAGTAAGTAATTTTTAATCATTTGACTTTTTAATAGTGAGACTATACAATAGAACAATAAAGGAGTGACTATGACCATTTCAGTAATTGTTCCTTGTTACAATGAGGAAGAAAGCCTTCCGCTTTTCTATGCGGAAATGGAAAAAATAAAGCCAAGACTTCATGATAACTTAGAGTATATTTTCGTCAATGACGGGTCTCAAGACAGAACCTTGGAAGTTTTGCACGAGCTTAATATGATGGATCCCAATGCCCACTTTATTTCTTTTTCTAGAAATTTTGGGAAGGAGGCGGCTTTATATGCTGGTCTTCAGCATGCCACTGGAAAGCTTGTGACGGTCATGGATGCGGATTTGCAAGACCCACCTGCATTATTGATTCAAATGAAAAATATGCTAGATGAAAATGCTGAATTGGATTGCGTAGGAACGCGTCGTATAACACGCGAGGGAGAACCTCTGATTCGTAGTTTTTTTGCGAAGATGTTTTATAAATTGATTAATAAAATTAGCCAAGTTGAGATGGTAGATGGAGCGCGTGATTTCCGTCTCATGCGTCGACAGATGGTAGATGCTGTTTTAGAGGTTTCTGAGTATAATCGTTTTTCCAAAGGGATTTTTGCTTGGGTTGGATTTAAAACAAAATATTTGGAATATAAGAACGTGGAGCGAGTTGCAGGAAAAACCAGTTGGAATTTCTGGCAATTATTGAATTATTCTCTAGAAGGGATTATAAACTTTTCAGATGCTTCTTTGACAATAGCTTTTTGGGGAGGTATTGTTGCCTGCTTATTGGCATTTTTCCTTATCATTATTGTCATTATTCGTACCTTGATTTTTGGGGATCCTACAGCTGGCTGGCCTTCTATGGTATCGATTATTCTTTTTCTAGGTGGTTTTCAGTTGTTGACTATTGGTATTTTAGGAAAATACATTGGGAAAATTTTCATGGAAACCAAAAAAAGACCAATTTACGTGGTTAAAGAGAAGAGCGAGTAGAAAGCAGATTTTTTCTGCTTTTTTTGATATAATGGATTTGTTGAATGTTTATTGTTCAGAAAGGAATTTCAAATGATTTTAATTACAGGTGCTAATGGACAACTTGGGACAGAACTTCGTTATCTTTTAGATGAACGCAATGAAGAGTATGTGGCAGTTGATGTAGCAGAAATGGATATTACCAATGCCGAAATGGTAGAGAAGGTTTTTGCAGAAGTGAAGCCAAGTCTTGTCTACCACTGTGCTGCCTATACAGCTGTGGACGCAGCAGAAGATGAAGGTAAAGAACTGGATTATGCAATCAATGTCACAGGAACTGAAAATGTTGCTAAAGCAGCCGAAAAGCATGGTGCAACACTTGTTTACATTTCTACAGACTATGTTTTTGCTGGAGATAAGCCAGTTGGGCAGGAATGGGAGGTAGACGATCAACCAGACCCTCAGACAGAATATGGTCGCACGAAGCGCATGGGAGAGGAATTGGTTGAGAAATATTCTAGCCGTTTCTACATTATCCGCACAGCTTGGGTCTTTGGAAATTATGGAAAGAACTTTGTTTTCACTATGCAAAATTTAGCGAAAACACATAAAACTCTGACTGTTGTCAATGATCAACACGGTCGTCCGACTTGGACGCGTACGTTGGCTGAATTTATGACGTACTTAGCAGAAAACCAAAAAGAATTTGGCTATTATCACTTGTCGAATGATGCCACAGAAGATACGACTTGGTATGACTTTGCAGTAGAAATCTTAAAAGATACAGATGTCGAAGTTTTGCCAGTAGACTCTAGTAAGTTTCCAGCGAAAGCGAAGCGGCCACTCAATTCTACCATGAGCCTAGCTAAAGCTAAGGCAACCGGCTTTGTCATCCCAACTTGGCAAGATGCCCTCAAGGAATTTTATAAACAAGGAAAGAAATAAGGTAGAAGCAGCCGAAAGGTTGCTTTTCTTTTCTATTTTATGTTACACAAACGATTTATAAAGTGATATAATAGATTAGATTGCAAAATCTTGAAATGAGGAAAATCATGCAACATGTATTCATCATAGGAAGTCGTGGCCTTCCTGCTAAATATGGTGGATTTGAAACCTTTGTTGAGAAATTAGTGGAGAACCGCATATCTCCTCAAATCCAATACCATGTAGCTTGTTTATCAGATGATGAAGCTTATCATCATTTTGATTACAAAGGCGTAGATTGTTTTACGATTAGAGCGCCAAAACTTGGTCCAGCTCGCGTTATTGCCTATGATATGATAGCAATCAACTACGCACTTACATTAGTCAAGCAACAACAGATTGAGCGTCCTATTTTCTATATCCTAGGAAATACAATCGGAGCTTTTATCGCACCTTTTGCTCGAAAAATTCACCATGCTGGTGGTATCTTTTATATCAATCCTGATGGACTTGAGTGGAAACGTGCCAAGTGGTCTAAGCCCGTTCAAAAGTACCTCAAATATTCTGAGAAAGTGATGACCAAGCATGCCGATTTGGTGATTTCGGACAATCAAGGAATTGAAAGCTATATCCAGAAAGCTTATCCGTGGGCTAAAACCACCTTTATTGCCTATGGGACCGATTTGCGCTTGTCGTCTTTAACTGCTCAGGATGAAAAAGTTCGACACTTTTTTGACACGTGGGCAAGTAAGGAAAAAGATTATTATTTGATTGTTGGGCGTTTTGTTCCAGAAAATAACTATGAAATCATCATTCACGAGTTTATGAAGTCACAGACGCAGCGAGACTTGCTGATTGTCTGCAATCATCAAGGTAATGCTTATTTTGAAGAACTACGACAAAAAACAAATTTTGACCGAGATGAGCGGATTAAGTTTGTCGGTACTGTTTATGATCAAGATTTATTGAAGTATATTCGCAATCAAGCGTTTGCTTATATTCATGGTCATGAGGTCGGCGGCACCAATCCTGGTCTCTTAGAAGCCTTAGCTCAGACAGATTTGAATTTGGTCTTGGGTGTGGACTTTAACCGACAAGTGGCAAAAGAAACAGCTCTTTACTGGGATAAGAAAGAAAACAGCCTAGTTGATTGCATTCATCAGGTAGATAAACAGTCCGACTTTTCAGATCTAGGTCAAGCTGCGAAAGAAAACATGAAAGAACACTACACTTGGGAAAAAATTGTGGGTGAATACGAGGAATTATTTTTATCATGAAAGTGACTATTCTCATGTCCACCTACAATGGTGAACGGTTTTTAGCAGAACAAATTGAAAGTATTCGGCAGCAGACCCATACAGACTGGCAGCTGTTAATCCGAGATGATGGTTCTAAAGACAGAACGCGTGAGATTATTCAAGATTTTTGTCAAAAAGATAATCGCATTCATTTTGTGAATCCTGATAGCGTTGAAAATCTTGGTGTTATCAAAAGTTTCTTTTATCTTTTGAAATATCAAGAGTCAGATATTTACTTTTTTAGCGATCAAGATGATGTCTGGCTACCTGAGAAAGTAGAAATGCAGCTAGAAGAAGTGATTAAACACGATACCAGTCAGCCTTTGCTGGTTTACACGGATTTAAAAGTTGTAGATCAAGAGTTAAATGTCGTACATGGAAGTATGATTCGTACACAGTCTGACCATGCAAACACGGAACTGCTCCAAGAATTAACAGAAAATACTGTTACAGGCGGCGTTTCGATGATTAACCAATCTCTGGCTGACTTATGGACAGGCCAAGAAGCTCATGATCTTCTCATGCATGACTGGTATTTGGCTTTGTTGGCAGCAGCTTTTGGTCATTTAGTCTATATAGACCAACCAAGTGAATTATATCGGCAACATTCCAATAATGTTTTAGGTGCAAGAACCCTCAGAAAAAGAATGCAGAATTGGATTCGCCCGCATATTCTCTTCGCAAAATATTGGAAATTGATTCAAGATAGCCAAGAACAAGCAAGGAATTTATTGGCCTTGCCTCTGACTGCTCAAAATAAAGAACTGATAGAAAATTTTGTGACAATTATGGAAGTCCCGTTTATGGAGCGCTTGCATCGTCTTCAAAAATATGGCTATCGAAAGAATCGCGCCTTCCACACTTTTGTCTTTACAACCCTAATTCTTACAAAATTTGCTTATAAGGAGTAATGATGGACTTATTTAGTCGAAAAAATATGATTCTCTTACGCGAGATGATTAAAACAGATTTTAAATTACGGTATCAAGGGAGCTTGATTGGCTATCTTTGGTCAATTTTAAAGCCCCTTCTAATGTTTACAATTATGTATTTTGTTTTTATTAGATTTCTTCGTTTAGGTGGGAATGTACCTCATTTTGCAGTAGCTCTTCTTTTAGCTAATGTTATCTGGTCTTTTTTTTCAGAAGCGACTTCAATGGGCATGGTTTCAATTGTTACCCGTGGAGATTTACTTCGTAAGTTGAACTTTTCTAAACATATTGTTGTCATTTCAGCAGTAGCAGGGGCAGCCATCAATTTTTCAATTAACCTTATAGTTGTTTTGATTTTTGCGCTTGCTAACGGGGTTTGCTTTACCATTTCTGCTTTATGGCTTCTTCCATTATTTGTAGAATTATTTCTCATTGCAAGTGGTTTAGCCTTTATCTTAGCGACTCTTTTTGTTCGTTTTCGTGATTTATCTCAAATTTGGGAAGTCATGTTACAAGCTGGATTATATGCAACCCCCATTATTTATCCAATTAGTTTTATTGCAGATAAAAATCCTACGGCTGCAAAGCTTGTCATGATGAATCCATTAGCTCAAATTATTCAGGATATGCGTTATTTCCTGATTGATAAGGCAAACACTCCTATTTGGCAAATGATAAATAATAAGTTTATTGTAGCTATTCCATATTTATTGCCATTTCTTATCTTTATAGTTGGCTTTTTGATATTTAATAAAAATGCTAAAAAATTTGCGGAGATTTTATAATGTCAGATAAAAAAATTGCAGTAAAAGTTGATCATGTTAGCAAATATTTTAAACTACCTACAGAAGCAACCAATAGTCTTCGTACAACCTTAGTGAATCGCTTCAGGGGCATTAAGGGGTATAAAGAGCAGCATGTTTTAAAAGATATCAACTTTGAAGTTGAAGAAGGTGACTTCTTTGGGATTGTTGGTCGTAACGGTTCTGGGAAATCAACACTTTTGAAAATTATTTCTCAGATTTATGTTCCTGAAAAGGGCAAAGTCACGGTAAACGGGAAAATGGTTTCCTTTATTGAACTTGGTGTCGGCTTTAACCCAGAATTAACTGGACGTGAAAATGTTTATATGAATGGTGCACTTCTTGGTTTTAGTACTAATGAAATTGATAATATGTATGACGGTATTGTTGAATTTGCAGAACTCGAAGAATTCATGAACCAAAAATTAAAAAACTACTCCAGCGGTATGCAGGTCCGCTTAGCTTTTTCTGTTGCTATCAAGGCACAAGGTGATGTCCTGATTTTGGATGAGGTCTTGGCAGTGGGTGATGAAGCTTTCCAACGCAAGTGTAATGATTACTTCATGGAACGCAAAAAATCAGGCAAGACGACCATTCTGGTCACTCATGATATGGGTGCAGTTAAGAAATATTGTAATAAAGCTGTGTTGATTGAGGATGGTTTAATAAAGGCTTACGGAGAACCGTTTAATGTTGCTAATCAATATAGTTATGACAATACTGAGCAAATTATTGAAAAAGATGAAGTCGAGAATATCAAGGATGAAGTTATCCAAGTTGAAAATGTTAGTGTTAGTCTTCATTCTCCTACTTGTATAACGCCTAACGAAAAGGTATCTTTTACAATTTCTTATGATGTCCTTGAAGATATTCCAACTTATATTGCTTTGTCTTTGACGGATATTGACCGCAATATTTGGATTTATAACGATAATTCAATGGATTTGCCAACATCGGGAACAGGTCATAAGCAAGTAACTTATGAGTGTTCGTTGCCAAATGTTAATAATTTGAAAATGAAATTAGAGGTTACTGTGCGTGATAAAGCAGGACAAATGCTTGGTTTTGCTGATAGTATACAAACACCGATTATTTGGATTAACCGTGATGATATTGCGCCAGATGACAAATCTGCCTTGGATTCTGCTAGTGGTTTAATTCAGCGAAATGGAAATTGGATCTTTAATGATTAAAAGTTGAGGATATAAGCATGCCAAAAGTATCTGTTATTTGTACAAATTACAATAAGGGAAAGTGGATAGCAGATGCTATTGATAGTTTTTTGCGCCAAAAAACCAATTTTGAATTTGAAATTATTCTGGTTGACGATTGTTCTACAGATGAGTCAGTTGATATTATCCGCAATTATGGACAGCGCTATCCTGATAAAATTCGTACTTTTTTCAATTCTGAAAATCAAGGGATTGCCAAAACTTGGGTTGCTATTTGTAAGGAAGCTCGCGGTCAGTATATTGCCCGTTGTGATGGGGATGATTACTGGATAGATGATGAGAAGTTGCAAAAACAGGTTGACTTGTTGGAAACTACACCAAATTCTAAATGGTCTAATACAGAGTTTGATATGGTGGATTCCTTTGGTAGAACAACACAGGCAGATGTCTTTAAAAACCAAGTTATTCCACTATTGACTTCTTACGAAGAGATGCTTGTCTTGAAGGGAATGACCATGGCTTCAACTTGGCTGGTTGATACTGATCTGATGCGAGAAGTTAATGACCTCATTGATGTTAACACTGCGGACGATACTTTTAACATCCAACTAGAATTATTTCGACGAACGACCCTGAGTTTTTTGCCAGACTCGACCACGGTTTATCGAATGAATCCAGAGTCGGATTCACGCACTCAGGATGATGCCAAGCTTCAACGGCGTTTTGAGCGTTTATTACAAACACAGTTGGAATATTTAGAAAAATATCCTTGCGACTACCAGCGTGCGCTTGAGCTATTACTTAAACAAGATAATCGTTTTGAAATTGCTCTGTCTCAGAAAAGTAATCTGGTATCACAGGTTGATAAGCAGTATGTGACGATTTATTTTTCAGGTGATGATGAAGAGTTTAGCCAAGAGCGAGTGCTGGAAATCCCTATGAAGTATCAGGATAGTTTTTCATTTGATTTGCCAGAAGATACAGTGCGGTTGCGAATTGACCTTTCTGAAATTGAAAGCTTTTATAAACGTGTTTCCTTGGTTGCTAATGATTATCAAACAGAAATCCTTCCAAGTTTAACTAATGGCAAGTTAGTTGGTGACTATGTCTTTTTCAATCATCCGGATCCACAATTGATTTATGATATTTCGAAAATTGAAAAGAAAGATTTTACATTAAACTATTCAATGTTTAATGTAGATAATATCACTTCAAATGACTTTGTGGCAAAACTCCTAGCTAAGGATCTTTTTAAAGTATCGCAAGAACTAAAAGAACTTAGTTCTTATAAAGTTCAGTTTGAAATAGCTAGCCAAGAGCGTCTGCACTACAAGCAAGCTCTGGAAGAAATGGTCGTTCGTTACAATTTGGTTACCCATTCACGTCGTTGGATGATTCCAACAAAAATTATCAACTTTTTTAGGAGAAGAAAATGAAGCGTCTGCTTTTATACGTGCATTTTAATAAATATAATCGTGTGAGTTCGCATGTTTATTTTCAACTGACACAGATGCGACCACTGTTTTCAAAGGTTGTTTTTATCTCAAATAGCCAAGTTAGCGAGCATGATTATCAGAAATTAGTTGATTTACATTTGATGGATAATTTTATTCAACGTGAAAATGTCGGGTTTGATTTTGCAGCTTGGCGTGATGGCATGACTCATGTCGGCTTTGATGATATTACAACCTATGATGTTGTTACTATCATGAATGATACTTGTTTTGGTCCTCTTTGGGATATCAAAGATTATTATCTCAATTATGAAGCCAACGACCAAGTTGATTTCTGGGGCTTGACCAATAATCGTAGGACAAAAAAATCTCGTCAGACGCAGGGCTTTCCTGAGCATATCCAAAGTTACTTTATTACTTTTAAAAAGCCGGTTATTGCATCTTCGGCTTTTAGAAATTTTTGGGAAAATGTGAAAAATCATACAGATGTCCAAGAAGTTATCAATGATTATGAAACCAAGGTAACAACGACCTTTTTGGCTGCTGGTTTCCGCTACCAGACGGTCTTTGATACAGTTAATGAAGATACAACAGGCATGCTTCATCCTGACTTTTCTTACTATAATCCAACGGCTATTTTAAATCACAAAGTTCCCTTCATAAAGGTTAAAGCGATTGATAATAATCAGCACATAGCCCCCTATCTCTTGGAAGAAATTGCTAAAAAGTCAGATTATCCAGTGGATTTGATTGTTTCACATATGTCTGAAATTAATTTCCCTGATTTTAAGTACCTTTTAGCACGCAAATATATTCAGACAACGGCACCTACTTCTTTGTCAAACAAGAAAATTGGGGTGCATCTGCATGTCTTTTATGTTGATTTGTTAGAAGATTTCCTAAAAGCATTTGAAAACTTCCATTTTGCTTATGATTTATTCATTACAACTGATAATGATACTAAGAAATTAGAAATTGAAGCAATTTTAAATCAGAATCATAAAAATGCTCATACTTTTGTGACAGGTAACATTGGTCGTGACGTTTTACCAATGTTGAAATTGAAAAAATATCTGTCAACTTATGATTATATTGGACATTTTCATACAAAGAAATCTAAGGAAGCTGATTTCTGGGCAGGCGAATCTTGGCGTAATGAATTAATTGATATGTTAATCAAACCTGCTGATAATATCCTTGCTAATTTTGAAAATGATAAGCTAGGCCTTGTTATTTCAGATATTCCAACCTTTTTCAGGTATAATAAAATTGTAGATGCATGGAATGAACACTTAATCGCTCCTGAAATGAATGATTTATGGTACAAAATGAAGATGACTAAGCCAATTGATTTTAATACTTTTCATACTTTTGTTATGAGTTATGGAACTTTTATTTGGTTTAAGTATGATGCATTGAAACCATTATTTGATTTAGATTTGACAGATAAAGATGTTCCTATTGAACCATTACCTCAAAATTCAATTTTACATGCTATCGAAAGATTAATAGTTTATGTTGCATGGAATGAACATTATGATTTTAGAATTTCTAAAAATAAAATTGAAATAACACCTTTTGTCGATAATAAATTATACAATGAACGTGGCGATAGGGCACCACACACTTATGTGGATTTTACATACATGGGTGGCATAAAAGGAGCCTTCAAATATATCTTTATTGGACCAGCCAGAGCGATTAAATATATTATTAAAAGGATTCTAAATAAAAAGAATTGAGAGTGCTATGAAAAAAATTAAAATTGATTATATCTATTTGGCAGTTATATTTTTTCTTTTTTATATTTTAGGAAATTATAGTTTGATAAGAAGTGATCAAGGAAGTTTAATTACTCGAAAAGTAGAATTTTTTTCTGGGATATTACCTGAAAGTTTATACTATTTTTCCATTTTGATATTGGGTCTTTGTGTATTCTTTTGTAAATTTCGTAAAAAATTTTATTTCAAATTAGTACTTATTCATATTATCTATTGTATATTCTCTTATCTTGTTACCATATCAATGAATATTAATAATCCAAACTTTAATATTTTGAGCTTTAACAAAAATCATTTACTGCAATATAAAAGTTTGCTTCCAGTTCTTTTAATTTTAAGTATTTCTATTTTAAGTACATTTATTTATAGGATGATAAGTCCAGGGAAGAGAGGCAAGAAAATAATTGATGTTGATAAACTTACATTTTTATTTTCTACTAATTCACTCTATGAGAATTTTTTCCTTTCTCAATTTTTCCTTTTATTTTGTATTAATGATAGTAAAATAACTTGGGTTATTTCAAATGATGGAATCTTTAATCAGTTTGGAACGGTTTCTTATTTTTTTGAAACATCGTTAGCTATGGTTTTTGTTCTTTTTATCATATATTTGAGTATTCGTGGTATTGAAGATATTGTAAACAATAGAGGGACAGTTTATTCATCAATTGTGGTTAGTATTTTCTTTGGCTTGTTTTTTAATGTACTTATACAAATGAGTATGGGATTGGGTGTTGGTGATTATTGGGGACTTTATACGTTACCAGGTTCGACTAGTTTCCAAATTATAACAATAGCATTACTATCTTTATTTATTTTGTACTCAATAGATTTTTACTAGCTAGCATATTATTAGTTACTATACTTTCAATTTTTACTTATGCTAATTTTTTGAAATTTCGTATGCGAAGTGAACCAATTTTACCGAGTGATTTAGCTTGGTTGTTATCGCCCAAAGTGCTTTTATCTTTTGTTAGCCCAAATAACATAAAATATCTTGTGATTTTATTATTAGCAGGATCAGTTCTTTATATTGGCTTAAGAAAATTTCTTTTTAAACAAAATATTTTTTCATCAAAAAGATATCAAATAACATCATTGACTATGATTATTTTAGCATGCTTGTTTGTTCATTTAATATTCTCAAATAAAAAAGATAATAAAATTGTAAATGGTATTCCAATTTTATCTAAAATTAATAATAATCAAGATATTACATGGATGGGAAATACGACTCATGCTCATTTTAAATCTCTAAGTTTTGTTTGGCTTAATCAGCTTACAACCCAAAATATGCAATATCCCAAAGGATATAATCAAGAAAAAATTAAAAGTATTGAAAAAAATACAAATCTTTGACTAATATCATGAATCAATCTCGTAGTGAGGTTATTGAAAAGCAAACAGTAATTTATGTTTTAAGTGAAAGTTTTGCCGACCCTAGGCGCATAGATGGTGTATCTGTTAGTGAAAATCCGATTCCAAATACTGAAGGAATTAAAAATAACGTAACTAGTGGTCTCATGAAATCGGATGGCTATGGTGGTGAAACAGCAAATATGGAGTTTCAGACATTAACAGGTTTGCCTTTTTATAATCTCTCTCAAAGTGTATCTGTAATCTATACTGAAGTTGTTCCAAAAATGAATAAATTTCCTTCGATTAGTGATCAATATAATAAAAGTAATAAAATTGCTATCCATTTAGAAAGCTCAACAAATTATGCACGTAATGTTATTTATGAAAAATTAGGTTTTAAAGATTTTATTACACAAGATACTAAAAATATTAAATATGAAAATGAAGGTTATCATCCAAGTGATGCATCAACTTATCAGTTTGTTTTAAATAATATGAATGATAACGGACAATTCTTTTCTGTTATTTCAATGCAAAATCATTCGCCATGGGCTGAGCAAGAACCGAGTGAATTAAAAACAAGCAACGATAGATTCTCTAGCGAGGAAAACGACCAATTAAGTAACTATACTTGCTTATTGTATCATACGGACGTAGCCACAAAAGATTTTCTTGATCAACTTTCAAAAGTCAATAAGAAAGTTACAGTTGTTTTTTATGGAGATCATTTACCAGGGCTTTATCCACAGTCAGCTTTCAAAAATAATCCAGAGAGTCAATATTTAACAGACTATTTTGTGTGGAGTAATTATGAGACACCTAAATTGGACTATCCGATTGTAAATTCAAGTGACTTCACAGCTCTATTATTAGAACAAACCAATTCAAAAGTGTCACCTTATTATGCTTTATTAACAGAAGTTTTACACAAAGCAAGTGTTGATAAAAAAGATTTGGATGAGGAAGGGCGGCAAATTGCAGAAGACCTGAAACTTGTTCAATATGATATGGTGGCGGGTAAAGGCTATTTGTCAAAAGATTTTTTTATAGTACATAGTGAGTAAAAAGCTATAATAAGTAGCTCTACAAATCTCTATAGTTGGCTAAAAATTCAACTATGGAGTTTTTTCTTATGAAATGAGTTATGAATAGAATATAACAATATTTAAAATTGATTTTGTCATTATTTTTTGTCGAAAAGAATTCTTCATCTTTTTATGACATGAAAAGAAATTGGCATCAAGAACAATAAAATTTTCTTTGGTGTGTTAAAAGTTAAGATGCTTTATAGATTTGAAAACAGATTTAATTACTAAACGAGTTAATTAGTTAATGCGATGATTACAACAAAGTTAGAGTTCAAAATAAAAAGAACCAAAACCAATACAGGCTTCAGTCCTTAAATCAACTATTTTAGCTTCTTTTTCAGTATTTTAATCAAAATAGAGCAGATCTTTACTTGTACTTGTAAAGACTTCAAAACCATCTTTGGTGACATGACCGCAGTCTTCAATACGAACGCCAACTTTTCCTGGAATATAAATTCCAGGCTCAACAGAGAAGCACATACCTTCTTCGATAACCATATCGTTTCCTTCCATGATAGATGGAAACTCATGTACGCTCATACCGATACCATGTCCCAGACGATGATTGAAATATTCACCATAACCGGCTTTTTCGATGACTTCGCGTGCTGCGCGGTCTACTTCATGAGCTGTTACTCCGGGCTTGATGAAGTCAAGAGCTGCCCGTTGAGCTTCAAGCGTTAGATTGTAAATGTCTTTTTTAAACTGATCTGGTTTTCCAACAGCAACTGTCCGTGTCATATCGCTGGCATAACCATTGACCATACAGCCAAGGTCAAATAGAAGCAGGGCATTGTTTTCGACTTTGTTTGCACCCGGAATGCCATGCGGATTAGCAGCATTATCACCTGTCAAAACCATGGTTTCAAAGCTCATCTCATATCCGAGTTGCTTGATACCGAAGTCGATTTGAGCAATAATATCTGTTTCTGTTTTATCGAGAGAAATAGTCTCAAAACCAATCTTAACAGCCTTATCTGCATATTCTCCAGCAACAAACATTTTCTTAATTTCATCGGATGATTTGATGAGACGCATACGATTGATACAAGGTGTTAAGTTTGTAAATTCAGCTTGTTCAAAAACAGTACGCAATCCATTGTATTTTGTCAAAATCAAGTTATCAAACTCAACAGCAACTTTGTGGAAACTGCTAGCTGGCAAGGCTGCTCTGATTTTTTTCCATGGATTTTCAGAATCAACATAACCCACAACCTTGAAATCAACAATCGCACTAGCGCGATCTACTTCAAGAGCTGGGACAAAGAGCAGTGGTTCATGATTTGTGAAAATAAAAAGAAACATCTGGCGTTCATGAGGGTCGCTATAAAATCCTGTTAAATAATTAATCGTGACAGGATCAGAAACCACGGCGACATATGTCTTCTCTGTTTCTAAATAAGAAATAATTTGATTTATTTTGGTCATTCTGTTACCTTCTTTCTACTCCTCTATTTTTGCAAAAAAACAAGTAAAAATCAAGAGGACAGTAAGAACTTTTTTGTCGCTTCAAAAATTTCACAGATTGGGTAGATTTTTCTTGTAAAATCATTGATAAAATTGCTAGAAATTTGCCTAAAGAACAAGATTTTTCAAAAAGTTATCAAAATGCTTGAAAGTGTTTCCAATAAGTGATAAAATGATTTTGGTAGGAATGTGAAAACGATATTTTCAACATAGAAAGGAAGAAACATGAACACAGACGATACAGTAACCATTTATGATGTCGCGCGTGAAGCGGGAGTTTCGATGGCAACCGTTAGCCGTGTGGTAAATGGAAACAAAAATGTAAAAGAAAATACAAGAAAAAAAGTCTTGGAAGTGATTGACCGCTTGGATTACCGACCAAATGCGGTAGCGCGTGGCTTAGCTAGCAAAAAGACGACAACTGTCGGGGTTGTCATTCCAAATATCACAAGCAGTTATTTTGCAACGCTTGCAAAAGGAATTGATGATATCGCAGAGATGTACAAATATAATATTGTCTTAGCCAATAGTGATGAAGATGATGACAAAGAAGTTTCTGTTGTCAATACGCTGTTCTCAAAACAAGTAGATGGTATCATTTTTATGGGCTATCATTTAACAGAAAAGATTCGCTCCGAGTTTTCTCGTTCGCGGACGCCAGTTGTGCTTGCAGGCACAGTTGATGTGGAGCATCAATTACCAAGTGTGAATATTGACTATAAGCAAGCAACCATGGATGCAGTTGAATGTCTTACGAAAAATAATCAAAAAATTGCTTTTGTAAGCGGACCTTTGGTGGATGATATCAATGGTAAGATTCGTTTAGCTGGTTACAAAGAAGCTTTGAAGAAAGCTAAACTTACCTATAGTGAAGGATTGGTTTTTGAGTCAAAATACAGCTATGATGATGGTTATCAATTAGCAGAACGGGTCATTGCTTCTAAAGCTACAGCAGCCTTTGTGACTGGTGATGAACTGGCAGCTGGATTGTTAAATGGATTATCAGACAAAGGTGTAAATATACCAGAAGATTTTGAAATCATTACTAGTGATGATTCGCAGGTAGCACGTTTTACCCGTCCAAATTTGACGACTATTGGTCAGCCTTTGTATGACCTCGGTGCGATTAGTATGCGCATGTTGACTAAGATTATGCACAAGGAAGAGCTAGAAGAACGCGAAGTGGTATTAGCTCATGGTCTTATTGAGCGCCGTTCAACAAGAAAGTAAGTAGAGTTAGACAGAACTTGAAATTTTCAATTTTAAGTTCGTTGTCCAATCGTTTTGCTACTCGTTTATTATAAGAGTAGTTTATGTCTGAGATGTTATTGTCCCAGACATTTTTGTTTTCAAGAGGCTTTATATCTTTGTGGTTTTATTTTTTCTATCTTTTGGGTATAATAGAAGACATGAAAGTATTACTGTATTTAGAAGGTAAAGCGGTTTTGGAAAAATCAGGC
Source organism: Streptococcus sp. HMSC034B03 (assembly GCF_001838575.1). NCBI lineage: Bacteria > Bacillati > Bacillota > Bacilli > Lactobacillales > Streptococcaceae > Streptococcus > Streptococcus sp. HMSC034B03. The sequence goes on along the minus strand of NZ_KV837619.1, from coordinate 179,760 downwards.
ATTGGACGAGCTTTGCAACATCAGATGAAAGCTCTAGACCTGGCTGGGATTCCCTACACGACAGATCCTTCAGGAGATTATGATGTAGTGCATATCAATACCTATGGACCTAGGAGTTTGCGACTTTTGCACAAAGCAAAAAAGCAAGGAAAAAAAGTGATTATGCATGGGCATTCAACGAAGGAAGATTTTCGCAATTCGTTTATTGGGTCAAATCTTTTTGCCTCTGCTTTTGGGAAATATCTAGCTCACATGTATCAAATGGCGGATTTTATCATTACACCGTCTGAATACTCCAAAAAGTTGATTCAGGGCTATGGTGTGACAACACCAATTGTGGCTGTTTCTAATGGGATTGACCTTCATAAATATCAAAAAGATCCACATAAAGAAGAAGTGTTTAGAAAACATTTTCATATCCAAGAAGGAGACAAGGTTGTTGTCTGTGCGGGACTTTATTTTAGACGCAAGGGAATAGAAGACTTTGTAGAAGTAGCACGCAGAATGCCAGATGTTCGCTTTATTTGGCTGGGCAGTATTAACAAATGGATCATTCCACGGAAAATCAGAAATCTTGTGCTTTTTAATCATCCTAAAAATGTTGAATTCCCGGGTTATTTTAAAGGTGCCGTTTTTGAAGGAGCTATGAGTGGTAGCAGTCTTTTCTTTTTCCCAAGTTATGAGGAGACAGAAGGGATTGTAGTGCTAGAGGCGTTGGCTAGTCATCAACATGTCGTTTTACGGGATATTCCTGTATATGAGGGCTGGATTGATGAGCAATCGGCTGAATTGGGGCATAATGTAGATGAATTTGTAGACTCTATCCAAAAGATTTTGGATGGTAAAGTAGATAAGCGAGAAGCTGGCTATAAGGTAGCGCAGAGTCGTTCAATTGATGATGTGGCTTATAAACTTGTGGATGCTTATCAAGAAGTATTGGAGATGTAGCATGCGAATTGGTCTTTTTACGGATACCTATTTTCCTCAAGTTTCTGGAGTGGCAACGAGTATTCGTACTTTAAAAACAGAATTAGAAAAGCTTGGACATACTGTTTTTATTTTTACAACGACAGATAAGGATGTCAATCGTTATGAGGATTGGCAGATTATTCGAATTCCCAGCGTGCCGTTTTTTGCCTTTAAAGATCGGCGAATTGCTTATCGCGGTTTTTCAACAGCTTTAGAGATTGCTCGCCAATATCAATTGGATATTATTCATACCCAGACTGAATTTTCTTTGGGTTTATTAGGTGTTTGGATTGCAAAGGAGCTGCGAATTCCAGTTGTTCATACTTATCATACACAGTATGAGGATTATGTACGTTATATTGCTAAAGGCATGGTCATTCGTCCTAGCATGGTCAAATACATTGTTCGCGGTTTTATGAGTGATTTAGACGGTGTGATTTGTCCGAGCGAGATTGTTTATGACTTGCTCATGAAATACAAAGTAAAAGTAGAAAAACGTGTTATTCCTACTGGAATTGAATTGGCTAAATTTGAACGTCCAGAAATTACTAGTGAGAACATGGCTGATTTACGGGAAAAATTAGGCATTTCAAATCAAGAAACTATGTTGCTTAGCCTATCACGTGTTTCGTATGAAAAAAATATTCAGGCAGTTTTAGCTGCTCTGCCGACTGTTTTGGAAGAAAATCCAGATGTGAAATTAGTAGTGGCAGGAGATGGACCGTATTTATCTGACTTAAAAGCACAAGCCAAACGCTTGGGTATTACAGATGCAGTCGTTTTTACGGGAATGATTGCGCCAAGTGAGACCGCATTGTATTATAAAGCAGCTGACTTCTTTATTTCCGCTTCAACGAGTGAGACGCAGGGCTTGACGTATTTAGAAAGTCTAGCGAGTGGCACTCCGATTATTGCGCATGGAAATCCTTATCTAGACAATGTTATCAATGATAAAATGTTTGGAACGCTTTATTATGAAGAACGTGATTTGGCAGGAGCGATTTTGGAAGCTGTTATTGCAACACCGGATTTGGATGAGAAAAGTCTCGCTGCAAAATTATACGAAATCTCTGCTGAAAACTTTGGACGTCGTGTCTATGAATTTTATTTGGATTTAATCATTTCAAAAGATTTCAACAATGATTTATATCCGGAGGAGTCTGTTAGTAAGCGATTAGCAAAATCTGTCATTTATCTTCCCAAAAAAGCGATTGCCCTTCCTGTAAATGGATCAGCGCGAATGTTTAAAGCATCTAAACGACAAATCAAAAATATACAGAAATACCTGAAATAAAATTCCAAAACTAGCGAGGTGGGAAAATGAAACGCGATATTCCTTTTTTAGCCGTACTACTCTTTTTCTATTTGTTATTTTATGGAATTGTTCAAATGATACCGATGGACGAATTGTTACGAAAGGGCTTGGTGGTAAATAATGTTTTGATATATTCACCGCTGGCAACATTTCTTGTAGCAGTTGTCTATGCTGGGCTATATGGTTTTTCTTGCCGTTTTTTGCTTTTAGCAACGCTCATGTTCTTTGTGACGATTCTGACCTTTGAGGAATGGATTTTACTGTATCATGCAGCCTATTTTATCTGTTTATTGTTGGGGACGCTGTTAGGTTATGGGATATTTTGCTGGAGAAAGACAAGTAAATGAACATCAAGCAGCTCGAACATTTGCTTCTTTAGGAAATTACTACAGTAGCAGTGAAAAGTTAAGACAGGTGTATTGCGTTTCATAGTTTTTCCTAAGAATTCAATGAATGGTCTAAGGCTTTTGTCTGGACTATTTTTTGATATAAAAGACTTAAAAGACTGTCTTTGCTGTCATATTTTTAACATATTTGTTTTAAATTTGTAAAGTAAAGAAATGATGTGTTATGAGTTGAATTGGTAAATTTTAAGAAAAATTTGGTATAATAAAAAGATAGAAAAAGGTGAATAAAATGAAAAAAATATTAGTTGTAGATGATGAGAAACCGATCTCAGATATTATAAAGTTTAACATGGTAAAAGAAGGTTATGAAGTAGTGACTGCCTTCGACGGTCGCGAAGCGTTAGAGATGTTTGAAGCAGAACGTCCAGATATTTTGATTTTGGACTTGATGTTGCCTGAACTGGACGGCTTAGAGGTGGCGCGAACGATTCGGAAAACGAGCAATGTTCCCATCATCGTTCTTTCTGCCAAAGACAGTGAATTTGATAAAGTCATTGGTCTCGAAATTGGAGCAGATGACTATATGACAAAGCCGTTTTCTAATCGTGAGTTACAGGCGCGTGTCAAAGCTATTTTGCGTCGCACAGATTTGACAATTGAAAATCAAGAAGCAGAAGCTGCTCCGACAGAGATTGTGATTGGAGATTTGCAGATTTTGACCGATGCTTTTGTCGTGAAAAAGCATGGCGAAGAATTAGATTTAACACACCGTGAGTTTGAATTGCTACACCATTTGGCCACGCATATCGGGCAAGTGATGACGCGTGAACATCTGCTAGAAACGGTGTGGGGTTATGATTATTTTGGAGATGTGCGGACTGTTGATGTGACAATTCGTCGTTTGAGAGAAAAGATAGAGGATATTCCTAGCCGACCAGAGTACATTTTAACGCGGCGCGGCGTTGGATATTACATGAGAAACAATGATTGATAATATTAGACAATTTATTGTATCAAAAGACTTTGTATTTGTTTTACTTATTTTAGGGTTCATCTTGGTGATTACCTTGCTTTCCTTGGAAAACAGGCGTGACAACGTTCGTATTCGCCAATTGAATCAAAAAGTAAAAGATTTAATTGCAGGCAATTACTCAGAAATTTTAGATGTACAAGGTGGTCCAGAAATTACGGATATTACCAACAGTATCAATGATTTATCTGAGGTAATCCGTCTAACGCATGAAAATTTAGAGCAAGAAACTAAGCGCCTGTCGAGTATTTTATCCTATATGACGGACGGCGTTCTTGCGACCAATCGTCGTGGGCAGATTATCATGATTAATGATATGGCGACCAAGCAGTTGGGGGTCAAAGAATCCGAAGCACGAAAGATGAATATCTTAAAACTGTTGGATATCGAAGACGAATATGACTTACGAGACTTGATTACGAAAGTTCCAGAATTGACCATTGATTCGCAGGATGAAAATGGAGAGTTTTTAAGTTTACGTGTTCGATTTGCCTTGATTCGGCGAGAATCAGGCTTTATTTCAGGGCTGGTTGCAGTGTTACACGATACAACGGAGCAGGAAAAAGAAGAGCGTGAGCGGAGACTGTTTGTTTCGAATGTCAGTCACGAATTACGTACTCCCTTGACCAGTGTCAAGTCTTATCTGGAAGCACTAGATGAAGGTGCCTTATCAGAACCAGTCGCACCGGATTTCATCAAGGTTTCATTAGACGAGACAAATCGGATGATGCGCATGGTTTCGGACTTGCTGAGTTTGTCACGTATTGACAATGCAACCAGTCATTTGGATATTGAATTGACGAATTTTACAGCTTTTATCACCTTTATTTTGAACCGTTTTGATAAAATCAGAAGCCAGAATGATGATAAAAAGTATGAAATTATACGAGATTATCCGATTAACTCTATTTGGGTCGAAATTGATACAGATAAGATGACACAGGTGATTGATAATATTATCAACAATGCCATTAAATATTCTCCTGACGGTGGTAAAATTACGGTCAGTATGAAAACGACGGATACCCAAATGATTTTGTCGATTTCAGATGAAGGCTTAGGAATTCCTAAAAAAGATTTGCCGAAAATTTTTGATAGATTTTATCGTGTAGACAAAGCAAGAAGTCGCGCCCAAGGTGGATCCGGACTGGGCTTAGCCATTGCCAAAGAGATTATCAAGCAACATAACGGCTTTATCTGGGCAAAGAGCGAGTACGGCAAAGGCTCGACGTTTACAATCGTTCTGCCATATGACAAAGAAGCTGTCAAAGATGATGATTGGGAAGAAGATGAATTAGAAGGATAGCCATGAGCGAGAAAGGATTTAAGTATAGTATTTTAGCGTCAGGTTCTACCGGTAACTGTTTTTATTTAGAAACTCCAAAGAAGAAGTTGTTGATTGATGCGGGCTTGTCTGGGAAGAAAATTACTAGCTTATTGAGTGAAATTGACCGTAAACCAGAGGATTTGGATGCCATTTTGGTAACGCATGAGCATAAGGATCATATCCATGGTGTGGGCGTTTTGGCACGGAAATATCATTTAGACATTTATGCCAATCAAGAAACATGGAATGCTATGGAAGTAGCGCTTGGGAAGATTGATGTTAGTCAGAAGCACATTTTTGAAATGGGAAAAACCAAGACATTTGGCGATATTGACATTGAAAGTTTTGGTGTTAGTCATGATGCGGTTGCGCCGCAATTTTACCGACTAATGAAAGATGATAAAAGTTTTGTTCTACTGACGGATACTGGCTATGTTAGCGATCGTATGGCGGGGATTATTGAAAATGCGGACGGGTATTTGATTGAGTCCAACCATGATATTGAAATCCTTCGTAGCGGAGCTTATCCTTGGAGCCTGAAGCAGCGGATTTTATCTGACCAAGGACATTTGTCGAATGATGACGGGGCAGAAACCATGATTCGTACGTTGGGTTATCGCACTAAGAAAATCTATCTAGGTCATCTTAGCAAAGAAAACAATACCAAAGAATTGGCTCATATCACAATGGTCAATCAATTGGCACAGGCTGATTTGGCGGTTGAGCATGATTTTCATATTTGTGATACATCGCCAGATACGGCGACACCTTTAACAAATATTTAGGAGAAAGAATGCGAATTTTTTACTTAATGATTGGTTTTATTTCAGTAGGATTAGCCCTTTTGGGAGTTGCTTTACCGCTATTACCGACACCCCCTCTTTTTACTGTTGGCGATTGCATGCTTTTCACGCTCTTCCAAACGATTTGAAAAATAGCTATACCATACTAAGTTGTATCAAATCTATGTGGCGGACTTTCGCGAAATAGGTGCTATTGCTCGGGAGCGTAAAAGAAAAATTCTTATTTCCATTTATATTCTAATGGGAATTTCTATCTTCTTTGCACCTCTTATCTGGGTGAAGTTTGCTTTAGCTACCTTAACCCTTTTTATGACGTATTATTTATTCAAAGTCATTCTAGATAAAGAATGAAAATTCATTTCATCTCTGGTGAACTTTTCCTATCAAATTCTTGGTATCGTTGGAGTATCAAGGATTTTTTTGATATAATAATAGAGAATTTGTTTTCATTTTATACTCTGTGAAGATCTCTTCAAACTTCGTCGGATTTCACAGTTCGGGTGACTGTGAGAGGTGGCAAAGAAGGAAAGCGAAACTTTTGCCAACCTTGCTGTACTCTTTGTTGCTGACTTCGTTGATTACACCTGCAACTTCAAAAGCTCTACTTGAACTTTTGCTCCCCCGCAGCTTGCTTTCTAGTTCCAATTGTCTGGGAGACAGCTGGAGGTGATTGTTAAATTTTTGATGTTCATTAAGTATTAAAAGAAAAAGTTCTTCTTGAAAGGAGAAAAAATGAGAGATTTACATAAAGTTTTAAGTCAGCAATTTGAAATTGTCTTCCAAGATGAAAAGTTGCTGGAGACAGCTTTTACACACACTAGCTATGCCAATGAGCACCGCCTCTTAAACATTTCACACAATGAGCGCTTGGAATTTTTAGGAGACGCTGTTCTGCAATTATTGATTTCAGAATATCTTTATAAAAAATATCCGAAAAAACCAGAAGGGGACTTGTCAAAACTTCGCTCAACCATTGTACGTGAAGAGAGTTTGGCTGGTTTTAGTCGAGATTGCCAGTTTGATCAATTTATCAAATTAGGTCGTGGCGAAGAAAAGTCAGGTGGGCGTAATCGGGATACCATTCTTGGGGATTTATTTGAAGCCTTTTTAGGAGCTTTGTTGCTAGATAAGGGAGTGGAAGCGGTCAAAAACTTCCTGTATCAAGTCATGATTCCAAAGGTAGAAGTTGGAGACTTTGAGCAGGTGGTTGATTACAAGACCAAGCTACAAGAACTGCTCCAAGTCAATGGTGATGTCGAGATTGTCTATCAAGTCATCTCTGAGTCCGGCCCAGCTCATGCCAAAGAATTTGCTGTATCGGTTTCTGTTGATGGCAGAACGGTTGGACAAGGGCAAGGACGCTCTAAAAAATTAGCAGAACAGGAAGCTGCTAAAAATGCATTTGAAAAGGAAAGTCATTCATGTATTTAAAAGAAATTGAAATTCAAGGTTTCAAATCTTTTGCAGATAAGACCAAGGTAGTATTTGATCAGGGAGTGACAGCAGTCGTTGGACCAAATGGCTCAGGAAAGAGTAACATTACTGAAAGCCTGCGTTGGGCACTGGGGGAGTCCAGTATTAAAAGTCTTCGTGGCGGGAAAATGCCAGATGTCATTTTTGCGGGGACTGAAACTCGCAAACCACTGAATTATGCTTCTGTTGTTGTCGTTTTGGACAATAAAGACCGTTTCATCCAGCAAGCTGCAGATGAGATTCGTGTGGAGCGTCATATTTATCGTAGTGGAGATAGCGAGTATAAAATAGACGGCAAGAAGGTACGTTTGCGAGATATTCATGATTTGTTTATGGATACAGGGCTTGGGCGAGATAGTTTTTCCATTATTTCCCAAGGAAAGGTGGAAGAAATTTTCAATAGCAAGCCAGAGGAGCGCCGTGTCATTTTTGAAGAAGCGGCTGGCGTACTGAAATACAAGACGCGGCGCAAGGAGACTGAAAGTAAGCTCAGCCAAACACAAGATAATCTAGATCGGCTGGAAGACATTATTTATGAGCTCGATAGTCAAGTGAAGCCTCTTGAAAAGCAAGCTACGACAGCTAAGCAGTTTTTGAAATTGGATGAGGAACGCCGTGCTCTTTATTTGGATGTATTGATTGCTCAAATAAAGGGAAATAAAACACAGCTGAATGATACTGAAGAACGGCTTGTGGGGATTCAGCAATCTTTGTCTGCTTATTACAGCAAACGTGACCAGCTAGAGCAAGAAAATACTCTTCTGAAAGAAAAACGCCATGATTTGCAAAAACAAATGGCAGATGACCAAGCGAGTTTGCTTGAACTAACACGCCTCATCAGTGACTTAGAACGCCAAATCGAAGTTTCCAAATTAGAATCTAGTCAAGCTGCCAACAGTCGGAAGGAAAATGAGGAACGCCTGAAAGGATTGACAGAAAAATTAGAGGCGGTTCAAACAGAATGGCAGGGAAAAGACGAGCAGTTGACTGATTTTGCTGTAAAATTGGAACAAAATCAACAAGCGATTCATAAATTAGAAGCTGAAATTGAGGCATTTTCGGATGATCCTGACCAGATGATTGAAAAATTACGTGCTGAATTTGTCCAATTGATGCAAGAAGAAGCGGACTTGTCCAATGACTTAACTGCTTTAGAAAGTCGCTTAGCCAACGAATTACAATTATCTGAAAGCAAGCAAGCAGAATTTGCTAAGTTGAAAGAAAATTTAAAGAATCTTCAAATCAACGAGCAAAGTCAACTGGAAGATTTAGAAACAGCTCGGCAGTCGGTTCAGCAGTTACTGGCAGATTATCAGGCACAGCTAAAGCAAGTTCAAACTGTAAAAACGAATTATCAGCAAAATCAAGCAGCAATGTTTGATATGATGGATGATGTAAAGAATAAAAGGGCACGCATTGGTAGTTTAGAAGCTATTTTAAAAAATCACAGTCATTTCTATGCTGGGGTGAAAAGCGTTCTTCAAGAAGCAGAGCGCCTGGGCGGTATTATCGGTGCTGTTAGTGAAAAATTGAGCTTTGATTCGCATTACCAGACAGCACTTGAAATTGCACTTGGAGCAAGTAGCCAGCATATTATCGTAGAGGACGAACAAGCTGCGACACGAGCAATTGAATTTCTGAAACGCAATCGAACAGGACGGGCAACTTTTCTGCCACTGACAACGATTAAAGCGCGGCATTTACCAGATCATCATCAAGCAAGCATTGAAAAAAGCACAGGTTTTCTTGGTTTGGCTTCGTCTTTGGTGCACTATGATAAGAGTTTAGAGCATATTTTCCAAAATTTGCTAGGTACGACAGCCATTTTTGATACGGTAGAAAATGCGCGAGCAGCTGCTCGCAAAGTTCGGTATCAAGTACGAATTGTCACGCTGGATGGAACAGAATTGCGGACAGGCGGTTCTTATGCAGGTGGCGCTAATCGAAATAACAATACGATTTTCATCAAGCCGGAGCTGGACGCTTTACAAAAGGAACTTTCTGAGAAGAATGTTACATTAGCCGAACAAGAAAGGCAAGTGGAAGATTTGCACACGCAGCTAAGCCAAGCCAACAGTCTGTTAGAAGAAATAAAAGTAAGTGGTGAGGAAGCACGATTAGCAGAGCAAAAGGCTCAAATGGCTTATGAGCAAACACATAAACAGGTTGAAGACTTATCCGAGCTCTTAGCGCTGCAAGAAAGAGAGCTATCTCGTGAAGTTCTTCCTGATATGGCGGAGCAAAAAGAAAAGTTAGTCAATCGCCTTGTAGAAATTGAGCAAGAGAAATCCGAAACAGAAGCCGAGATTGAGCAGATTAAGTCGGATAAAGATGCTGTTCAAGCACGTTTAGACAAGCTAACAGCCCGCTTATCTGAGCTTCGTTTGGCTCGTACCGAGCTGACGGGGCATCAGCGTTACGTTCAGACGGATCTCACACGTTTGTCCAATGAAAAATCTGAATTGGACAAAGAGATTTCAACTTTGCAATTTCTAATGGAGCAAAAGGAAGAGACCGCTTCAAAAGTGGATATTGCTGTTTTAGAAGAGCAATTAACACAGGCAGAGCAGGAAAAGACAGCTTTGAACCAAGCCAATATTCGGTGTCAGTTTGAACTGGACGATTTGGAAGGGCAAGCAGAAGATCTTACCAGTCATCTGGAACAAGCCCGCCAGCAAAATGAGGATCTGATTCGTAGTCAAGCCAAGGCAGAAGCTGAAAAAGATAAGATTGCAGATGTCCTTCGACGCCTTTTGACGAATTTGACAGATGACTATCAAATGTCTTTTGATGAAGCCAGCAAACAGGCTCGTCCACTAGAAAATCTTATGGTTTCTGAAACTAAGGTCAAGGACTTAGAAAAGGCTATTCGGGCTTTAGGACCAGTCAATCTTGATGCGGTAGAGCAATTTGAAGAAGTCAGTCAACGCCTGCATTTCCTCAATACTCAAAGAGATGACGTACTCTCTGCGAAAAATCTGCTTTTGGATACCATCGAAGAAATGAATGATGAAGTAAAAGAACGCTTCAAAACAACTTTTGAAGCAATTCGTGAGAGTTTCAAGGTGACTTTCAGACAGATGTTTGGCGGTGGTTCAGCTGATTTGATTTTGACCGAAGGTGATCTTCTGACCGCTGGGGTAGAAATCTCAGTACAACCACCTGGTAAGAAAATTCAGTCGCTCAATCTGATGAGCGGAGGAGAAAAAGCTCTGTCAGCTTTGGCATTACTCTTCTCCATTATCCGTGTCAAAACGATTCCATTTGTCATTTTGGATGAGGTGGAAGCTGCACTTGACGAAGCCAATGTCAAACGTTTCGGAGACTATCTCAATCGTTTTGATAAGGACAGCCAGTTTATTGTGGTGACCCATCGTAAGGGAACAATGTCTGCAGCGGATTCTATCTATGGAGTGACCATGCAAGAATCTGGTGTGTCAAAGATTGTCTCCGTAAAATTAAAAGATTTAGAAAGTATGTAAAATGAATATAAAATTAGTTGCGACAGATATGGACGGCACCTTTTTAGATGACAAAGGGCAGTTTGATATGGTTCGACTGAAGCAGTTGTTGCTCCGTTTTAAAGAAAAAGGCATCTATTTTGCAGTAGCCAGTGGACGCGGTTTGCTGTCATTAGAAAAGCTATTTGAGGATGTGCGAGATGAGATAATTTTTATTGCTGAAAATGGCAGTCTGGTAGAATTTCACGGAGAAGATCTTTATGAAGCAACTATGTCCAAAGATTTTTATCTGTCAGCTTTTGAGAAATTGAAGACATCTCCTTTCATCAATACCAGTGAATTGCTTCTAACAGGTAAAAAAGGCTGTTATGTCTTGGAAACGGTTGATCCAGCTTATTTAGCTTTTAGTGCGCACTATAATGAAAACATCCAAAAAGTAGCTCGCTTGGAGGATATTACAGATGAAATTTTCAAATTTACAACCAATTTTTCTGAAGAAACAGTAGCTGCTGGTGAGGCTTGGGTCAATGAACACGTTCCTGGTGTCAAAGCCATGACGACAGGTTATAAGTCAATTGATATTGTCCTAGACTATGTGGATAAAGGAGTTGCTATTGTCGAATTGGCAAAAAAATTAAATCTTGAGATGGATCAGGTCATGACATTTGGTGACAATTTGAATGATCTACACATGATGCAAGTAGCAGGTTATCCCATTGCTCCTGAAAATGCTCGTCCAGAGATTTTGGAAGTAGCCAAAGAAGTTATTGGCCACCATGCAGCACATTCAGTGATGACGTATATGGAGGGATTATAATGGCAGATATAAAATTGATTGCCTTGGATTTAGACGGAACTTTACTGACTTCTGAGAAAAACATTTCAGAGCGAAATTTGGCAGCTCTTAAGATGGCTCAAGAGCAGGGAATCAAGATTGTTTTGACGACCGGTCGCCCTCTCAAAGCAATGGAGCTTTTCTTAAACGAATTGGGTGTAGCTAATCAAGAGGACGAATACACCATTACTTTTAATGGTGGTTTGGTGCAACGCAATACAGGGGAAATTCTTGATAAAACAGTTTTTGCCTATGACGATGTGGCTCGTATTTTTGAGGAAACAGAAAAGTTAGGCTTGCCACTAGATGCGATTTGCGAAGGAACTGTCTACCAAATCCAGTCAGACCATGAATCGCTTTACCAAACTTGCAATCCTGCTTTAACATTTGAGTCGGTTTCATTTGCAGACTTATCTAGCCAACAGACTTATAATAAATGTGTAACAGCTTATGCACCAGATCCGCTTGATCGTGGCATTGCTCAGCTTTCATCCGATTTATTTGACAAATATGAAATTTTTAAGTCGCGCGATATGCTGTTAGAATGGTCTCCGAAGAATGTCCATAAAGCAAATGGCTTAGAAAAATTGATTGCTCATTTAGGAATTGAACAAAGTCAAGTCATGACTTGCGGAGATGAAGCAAATGACCTGTCTATGATAAAATGGGCAGGACTTGGTGTAGCTATGCAAAATGCAGTAGCAGCAGTCAAAGAAGTCGCCAATGTAGTGACGCCGATGACGAATGACGAAGATGCTGTTGCTTGGGCTATAGAAAAATATGCACTGAAATAAAGGAGGGATTTAATGGGGTTATTTGATCGCCTTTTTGGTCGCCAAAAAGAAGAAAAACCAGTTGAAAATATTCCTGAAGGAGCTGTAGAAACAGCATCAGAGGATGACCAAGGAAAGAATCTAGAAAAAGTAGAAACAGCTCCTGTAGAGAATATACAATCTGAGAATCTAGATGAACAAACATTCCAAACAGAGCTGAAAGAACGCCTTGCTGAGGATGAAGCACGTCTTGAAACCATTCAAGAAAAAGTAGAAGAAATGGAGCCAAAGTTGGCTGATATAGTAGCAGATGCAGAGTCAGCTGAAAATGATTCGCAAGCTCCAGAAAATCATGTATTACCAAATGAGGCTGTAGCTGTTCCGCAAGCTGATGAAAAAGTTCTTTCACCAAATCCAACTCACCAAGCAGGTGCTGCTACAGATTTACAGGAACGTCTAGCAGAAGCTAGAAGACAGCAGGCAGAACAAGAAAATATGAGGCAGCTGAACGAAGCGAACGCATGGTCAAGCTCAGCAGAGTCAACTACGGTAGAGAAGACTATTAGCGAACCAATTGAAGCAAGTTCATCTATTCAAAAAGAAACGGTTCAGGAAAAGTATGACCGTAGTCTTAAAAAGACACGGACAGGTTTTGGAGCGCGGCTTAATGCTTTCTTTGCTAATTTTCGTTCGGTAGATGAGGAATTTTTTGAAGAGTTAGAAGAACTCTTGATTACGAGTGACGTGGGAGTGCAAGTCGCTTCTAATCTGACAGAAGCCTTACGCCAAGAAGCTCGCCTTGAAAATGCCAAAAAGCCAGAGGCTCTTCGTCGGGTCATCATTGAAAAGTTAGTAGACATCTATGAGAAAGATGGCCAGTTTAATGAAAAAATCAATTTACAAGACGGTTTGACAGTCATGCTTTTTGTGGGTGTAAACGGAGTTGGGAAAACCACTTCGATTGGGAAATTGGCTTATAAATATAAGCAGGCTGGCAAGAAAGTCATATTAGTTGCAGCAGATACTTTCCGTGCAGGAGCTGTTGCTCAATTGGTGGAATGGGGACATCGAGTAGATGTTCCTGTTGTGATAGGTCCAGAAAAGAGTGACCCAGCTAGCGTTGTTTATGACGGTATGGAGCGTGCAAAGGCTGAAAATGTGGATATTCTCATGATTGATACAGCCGGACGCTTGCAAAACAAAGATAATCTAATGGCAGAATTAGAAAAAATTGGACGGATTATCAAACGGGTAGATCCGGCTGCGCCACATGAAACGTTCTTGGCACTGGATGCATCAACTGGTCAAAACGCCCTTGTTCAAGCTAAGGAATTTTCAAAAATTACGCCAGTAACAGGAATTGTCTTGACGAAAATTGATGGAACAGCGCGTGGTGGTGTTGTTCTTGCAATCCGTCAAGAGCTGGATATTCCAGTTAAACTGATTGGATTCGGAGAAAAAATTGACGATATTGGAGTATTTAACTCTGAAAACTTTATGAAAGGGCTCTTAGAGGGCTTGGTATAAGAAAAAAGACTTGCAAATGAATGAATTGCAAGTCTTTTGTATATATTTACTTTACCCCAATCGTCCTTCTTTGCGATAGGCTTCATCTGGACGCCAGTTCCAATCAGCTTCAAATTGGTTAAGGAGCTCAAAGCTGGCTTCGGGTCCCATAGTGCCTGATTTGTAATGATGAAGTGGAACTTCGTTATTTGCCCATAAGGCTTCAATACGGTCAATCAATTCCCAACTAGAGCGAACTTCGTCCCAGTGGCTAAAATTGGTTGAGTCATTGTTTAGCACATCGTAGATGAGCTTCTCATAAGGTTCTGGTGACGCACCAGAAGCTGTTGCATCTGTACGATAATCAAGTGTCAATGGAGCTAAGTTAAATTGCTCGCCCACTTCTTTGCCATTCATGCTAAGAGAAAATCCTTCAGTTGGTTGAATGTAAATCGTCAGCACATTTGGTTGAAGCGAGGAGCCGAAAATGGATTCCATTTGCTTGAAGACAATGTTGACATGGGTTCCCTTGGTAGTGAGACGTTTTCCAGTACGGAAGAAAAATGGCACCCCGCGAAATCGGTCACTATCTACAAAGAATGCACCAGAAGCAAAGGTTTCTGTGGTAGATTCTGGGGCAACATTTGGTTCACTACGATAGGAAATGTACTTTTTCCCGTCCACTTTGCCAGAAGTGTATTGACCACGAATGAAGAGCTTTTTCAAATCATTATCGGACGGCTTGTGTAAGTGCTTGAAAGCCTTAATTTTTTCAGCACGAATATCATCTTTGGTAAAAGTTTTGGGTTTGTCCATAGCAAGCAAAGACAGGAGTTGAAGTGTGTGATTTTGCACCATATCGCGCAGTGCACCTGAATGGTCGTAATAACCACCACGTTCTTCCACACCTAACTTTTCAGCAAAGGTAATCTGTACATTGTCAATATAATCACGATTCCAGACATTTTCAAAAAGAAGATTGGCAAAGCGAATGGCAAAAATACTTTGAATCATTTCTTTGCCGAGATAATGGTCAATCCGGAAAATCTGCTCTTCGTCAAATGTTGCCAACAAATCGTTGTTCAGTTTGCTAGCAGAAGCTAGGTCTGTGCCAAAAGGTTTTTCTACAATTAAGCGTTCGAACCCTTTCCCGTCTACAATTTGCTCGGATTTGAGATGTTTGGCAATCGTACCAAAAAACTGAGGAGCCATAGACAGGAAGAAAAGTTTGTTATGTTCTGCTTGATATTGCTCGTCAAGGCTGTTTTGTAGCTTCCTTAATTCAATATAATGCTCAGTATCTTGGACATCGTGACTTTGATAATAGAAATGACTAGCAAATTCTTGCGCTTGTTCAGGGCTGTCTGCAAGTTCTGTGATAGACTCGACCACGACAGATTCAAAATATTCCTTGCTCCAAGGTCGGCGAGCTGTACCGATAACGGCAAAATGCTTAGACAGATTGCCAGATTTATACAATCTAAAAAGAGAAGGATAGAGTTTTCTTTTTGCCAAATCTCCACTGGCACCAAAAATTGTAATAATCACTTTTGAAGACATTTTGAACACCTGTTTTCTAATATTTTATTTATTTTATCATAAATTGATTAAAATTTCCGAGTTTTGATAGCTCGAAATAAAGAGTAAAAGAGATAAAAAATAAGGATAACAAGGAAGAAAAGGAGTAGAAAGACAAGATGCACACCGGTCGTTGTATTAGGAGATTGATTAACGATTATAGCAGCGATAGCTGTTCCCAAAGCACCGGCAAATGTTTGAGCCGTTTGAAAGAGTGCTGTAGCATCTGGTGACTTCTCACGACCAATTTGTGAAACAGACAAAGCCATCGTGTTATTGAACGCCATATTGCGCCCAATCGTAAAGAAAATATAAAAGAGAATAATCAGTGGTAATGTTAGGGACTTCGTAAAGAATGCAAAAACGGAGACGGCTAAGAAAAAGAGAAGATTCCCACCATATAGGGAAAGTTTGGGTCCCTTGGTATCATACAATTTTCCCAAGAAAGGTGCCGAAAAAGCTCCTAACATTGTTCCAGGTAGCAGTGCAAAACCAGCAGCAGAAGTAGCCTCGTGTTTTACTAAAACTAAGAAATTAGGAATCAGAAAATTGGCTGATAAATTTGAAAATTGGTAGAGAAAGAAAGGAATAATTCCTAGTAAAATAACTGGATTTTTCAAAATACGAATATCTAAAAAAGGATGCTCTACCGTTAAACTTCGCCAAACGAAAAGGACAAGTGATAATAAAAAGATGATGACAAAAGTCCAATTAAAGCTACCTTCTTCTAAGCTAGAAATGGTCATAATAGAAAAAGTAAGCGAGAGGGCAAGGAGTAAGAAAGAAATCCATTCAAAAGGGCGTTTCTTTCTATTGGGAGTATTTTCTAAAAAGAAAAATCCTAAAATGAAAGAGATGATCGGAATCGGCATGATGAATGTGTAAATCATATGCCAATCAAACAAACTAATCATAAAGCCGCCATAAGTGGGACCAATCGCAGGAGCTAGGCTTATAACGAGTCCAGACAGTCCCATGTAAAATCCGATTTGATTGCGCGGAATACGTTCTACGATAAGATTAAACATAAGTGGCGTGGCAATTCCAGTTGCAGAACCTTGCAAAATGCGGCCTAGCATGAGTAGGGCGAAATTTGGCGCAAGCATCGCTACACCGTTTCCTACTGTAAAAATAGCTAGGCTGGTAAAGAGAATTCTACGTTCAGACCAATTGTGTGCTAGAGTGGCTCCAAGTGTAATCGTGATGGCGACAGCTAGCAGATAACCTGTCGTAATCCATTGCAATGTGCCAAGGTCTGTATGAAAAACTTTCATAAGGTGCGGAAAGGTGACATTCATACTGGTTTCAGACAGAATTCCAGCAAAAGCAATGAGTGCTGTAGCGAGAATAGAGAGCAAGGTTTTCCTTGAAACGGGTTGGTTTTGATGTGACATAATACCTCCTAAAAATATAAATTTCTCTTATTTTATCATAATTACTTATAAAAGAGCATAATAGGAGACCTAGAGAAATACTTCTCAGGTCTTCTTTTGCTTATTTAATGTTGTTTAAAATACGCGGTAAACATAAGGATTGCTAGGTTTTTCAACTTTCTTGAAACTATCCACTTCAAGCGTTGGCAAGCTTTGTCCTAGTTGCTTATGGTAGCGAATAGTGATTTTTCCACTCGCTCTTATCCAAGTATTATTTTCAAAATGCTCTGTATTACCAGTTGTCAGAAGTCCATAAACCCCTGAATCTGCGATACAGTGGATAATACCGAAACGGAAAAGAAACTGGCTGTTTTTATCACTTGGGTCGTTGTAGACAAAGCCAGTAAATTCTAACCGTTTCCCTGCAAATTCATCTGGATAATCATAGAGGACTTCCATGACTTCCATATAATTTTCCGTCGTAACGGAGATGACATCTTTTTTTAGATATTTTTTTGCAGCTGCCCGCATTTCCTTCTCGTAAGCACTTTTAGTAAAATAGGTACTGGTATCAGGCTTCAGGTATTGATTGGTAGTACCTTCATCAGCCTGAATGCTCTTTGAACTACCATCAGCTAGAGGAAAATGGTAGCCCTTAGCAGAAACGGTTGTAGAGTCCAAATTGACCGTTGGAAAGAAGAGAGCAACGATAAGTGGTACAACAAGAAAAGCAATGCTAGCAAATTTTGCTGAGCGGCTCGTCAAATGGCTGTGTACTTTCATTTTTTTCATCCAGACGATGAGCTGCACAATAGCTAGCACGAAAGAAAGTATCATGGAAATATATGCCAAATAAGAAAAATGCATGTTGATGTATTGATTGAGCTTGCCAGAAAGTTGCAAATACATGGTGATTTCAAAGTAACCAGCTAAAATTAGAAAACGAATCATAGCACCACCCCCACAAGCCAAGAGTAAATGACAACAACTAAACTAACAATTCCAATGAATTGCCAGATGAATCGTACTTTGAGGTAATTTTTCATCATGAGGATATTTTTCACATCTAGCATTGGTCCAATGACGAGAAAAGCCAGAACTGGCGCTAAACCAAAGCTAGAAATGAGCGAACTGCCGATAAAGGCATCTGCTTCACTGCAAAGTGAGAGAAGAAATGCAAGCAGCATCAATAGCAAAATAGCCATAAGCGGTGTTGCACTAATGGAAGTCAGAATGCGTGTAGGCACGTAGACTTGCACTAGACTGGCAAAGAGACAACCAAAGACTAAGTAACGACCTGTATCAAAAAATTCGTCAATAGACTGCACAAACACTTGAAATACTTTCTTTGGCTGACTTAAATGGGAGAAGTCGTGTTCATGCTGAATAATTCGATTCTCTTTTTGAATAGTTGCCGTGTTGAGAAAGCCAAAGAAAATTCCTAGAACAATTGCTACAACAATAGAGCCAAGAGCTCTGAGCAAAGCCATTTTAAAGGAATTCCCGAAAGCAGAGTAAGTCGCAAAAAGAACAATGGGATTGATAACCGGCGCTGTCACCATAAAAGGTACAGCTGTGTAACTCGGTACTTTCTTTTCCAAAAAGCGATTGATAATAGGCACAATTCCACATTCGCAAGAAGGGAAAATGAAGCCAATAAAAGTACCAAAGAAAATTCGGCACCATTTATTTTTAGGCAGATAGCGATAAACTTTGTCTGGTGTGATATAAACCTCTATAAAACCTGAAATAATACTCCCAATCAGCACAAAAGGTAGTGCTTCAATAATAATGGAGAGGAAAATCGCACCAGCTTGCAAAACGCTAGGTGGTAGTTGATTAAAAAAACTCATAACTTTTTAGCCTTTTGTTCTTTTTTAATCTTTTTTTCTTTTTCATCAGGAAATTCTATTTTTTCGATTTTAGGTAACGTTGCAAATTCTTCAAACATTTTATCTAAATCATCTGAACGCGTAAATTTAATAGCCATAACAGCCTCCTTTTCCTTTTTAACTATTATACTATCATTTTGAAAATTATGGTGAAATAAAGTCAGCAGAATAAAGATTAGCTTGTGAAAGAAGGAGAGGAATGTGGTATAATGTTCTTTATGGAAACAAATATTATCGAACTATCGCAAAGTTTAAAGATTAGTCAGAAGCAAATTGAAAAAGTATTGGAACTGACAGCAGAGGGCAACACGATTCCGTTTATCGCTCGTTATCGGAAAGAAATGACAGGTAATTTGGATGAGGTAGAGATTAAGGCTATTCTTGATTTGGATAAAAGTCTGACGAACCTCAGAGAGCGTAAGGCAACGGTGCTGGCAAAGATTGAAGAACAAGGAAAGCTGACGGACAAATTGCGTGCGGCCATTGAAGCAGCTGAAAAGTTGGCTGATGTGGAAGAACTTTATCTTCCTTACAAAGAAAAGCGTCGGACAAAAGCTACGATTGCACGTGAAGCAGGACTTTTTCCTTTGGCACGACTCATATTACAAAATGCTGCCACTCTTCAAGAGGAAGCAACTGCCTTAACTAACGAAACATTTCCGACAGCAGAAGCAGCTCTAGCTGGAGCTGTAGATATTTTAGTGGAAGCCATTTCAGAAGATGTACAACTGCGTGCTTGGACTTATCATGAAATGCTGACAAATTCAAGCATTGTTTCAACTTTAAAAGATCAAGATTTGGACGAAAAGCAAGTGTTTCAAATCTATTATGACTTTTCCGAAAAAATCGCGGATATGCAGGGGTATCGCACCTTAGCACTGAATCGTGGTGAAAAGCTAGGTGTTCTCAAAGTTAATTTTGAGAACAATGTAGATAAGATTATCCGCTTCTTTGAAGTGCGCTTTAAGGTCAAAAATGGCTACATTCATGAAGCAATCCAGCAAGCTGTGAAAAAGAAAATCATTCCAGCTATGGAACGTCGGATTAGGGCAGAATTGACCGAAACTGCAGAAGACGGAGCGATTCAGCTTTTTTCAGATAATCTGCGAAATCTGCTCTTGATTGCGCCACTCAAAGGACGCGTGGTACTAGGATTTGACCCAGCTTTTCGGACAGGAGCAAAATTAGCAGTCGTAGATGCAACTGGAAAAATGCTGACAACTCAGGTTATCTATCCTGTTCCACCGGCAAAAGCAGCGCAAATTGAAGCTTCTAAGCAAGATTTGTCAGACTTGATTGACCAATTTGGTGTTGAAATCATTGCTATTGGAAATGGAACAGCCAGTCGAGAAAGTGAAGCGTTTGTTGCTGAAGTATTGAAAACTCATCCAAACGTCAGTTATGTTATTGTCAATGAAAGCGGTGCGTCTGTTTATTCTGCTAGCGAATTGGCGCGGCATGAGTTCCCTGATTTGACCGTTGAGAAACGTTCGGCTATCTCTATCGCACGTCGACTGCAAGACCCTCTTGCAGAGCTAGTTAAAATTGACCCAAAATCAATCGGTGTCGGTCAATACCAACATGATGTGAGCCAGAAGAAATTATCTGAAAGCTTGGATTTTGTCGTAGATACCGTTGTTAACCAAGTCGGCGTTAATATCAATACCGCAAGCCCATCTCTTCTATCGCATGTGGCAGGGTTAAACAAAACGATTTCTGAAAATATTGTCAAATATCGTGAAGAAGAAGGTGTGATTCGCTCGCGTGAGGAGATTAAAAAAGTTCCTCGTCTAGGTGCTAAAGCATTTGAACAGGCGGCAGGGTTCTTACGGATTCCCGAAAGTGATAATGTTTTGGATAATACAGGTGTTCACCCAGAGAGTTATCCAGCTGTTGAGAAATTGTTCCAAACGCTTGCAATTACGGACTTAGATCAAGCCGCTCAAGAAAAATTGCAGTCTTTAGATGTCAAAAAAGTTGCTGCAGATTTGAACTTGGGAGAAGTTACCCTCAAGGATATCATTGCAGACTTGCTCAAGCCAGGACGTGATATGCGTGATTCATTTGATGCACCAGTTCTGCGTCAAGATGTCCTTGATATAAAGGACTTACAAATTGGGCAAAAGTTAGAAGGCGTTGTCCGCAATGTTGTTGATTTTGGTGCTTTTGTCGATATTGGCATTCACGAAGATGGCTTGATTCACATTTCTAAGCTCAGCAACAGCTATGTCAAACATCCAAGCCAAGTAGTTTCTGTTGGTGATTTGGTAACCGTGTGGGTGGATAAGCTGGATATAGAAAGAGAAAAGGTCAATCTTTCCTTGGTGGCACCGCGTGAATCTAACTAACTATGTCAGACAAGTCTCTTTGGAAGATTTTGACAAAGAATTTCGACATACGGCTTCTTGGAATAAGCGTCTTCGCTCAACAGGTGGACGCTTTTTTCCAAAGGATGGTCATCTTGATTTTAATCCTAGAATCTATGAACAGTTTGGTTTAGAAACCTTCCGAAAAATTGTGCGGCATGAGTTGTGTCACTATCATCTTTACTTTGAAAAGAAGGGCTATCGGCATAAGGATCGAGATTTCAAGCAATTATTGAAAGCCGTGGATGGTTTGCGCTATACCCCTACTTTATCAAGCCAATCAACTTCAAAAACGCTTGTTTATCAATGCTTGCATTGTCGTGCACAATATCATAGAAAAAGACGAATCAATACTGAGCGGTATTGCTGCGGACGTTGCCAAGGGAAGCTCATTTTTGTCAGACAATTGCAGTCTTAATGATTATTTTGACGAAACAATCAGAAATCCGCCTAGGGACGGATGGCGTGATGACTAAAATGTGCTACACTAGATTTAGTATCAATGAAAGAGGCTAAATGATGATGAAAACAAAATTTTATAAATTACGCCGAAATAGCGCTGTATCAGGAGTCTTGGCTGGTTTGTCTGACAAATTTGGTTTGGATGTTGGTCTCGTTCGCTTTTTATTCGTTTTATTTACTATCTTTAACTTTGGCTTAGGGATTATCATCTATATCATCTTAGCAGCTGTGATGCCTTACAAGGAAGACGTAGAAGAAGAAATGTATGGAACAGGACCTCGTAAGCGCAAAGAAGCAGAAGCAATCAAAGAAGATGACGGCTGGTTTTGGTGAGTGTGTTGGAGCAAGCGTTTGGTTATATATGCTAGAAAGGAGTTCGGACAATGGACTCCTTTATTTTGGGAGGAGGAGAAATGGAATATTGGGATGCTTATAATGAGCAAAGAGAGCGACAAGGAAAGTTTCTAAAGAGAGGTCAACCAATTGCGGAAGGGCAGTATCACCTCTGTGTCAATGTCTTCGTTCGTCATATAGATGGGGAATTTCTCCTGATGCACCGCAGTCCAAAAAAAGAAATTCATCCTAATTATTATGAGTTTGGTGCAGGAGGGAGTGTGTTGGCTGGTGAAGATAGCATGACCGCAGCCTATCGTGAATTGCAGGAAGAAACTGGGCTGATTCCTAGAAAAATACAACTGATTGAGCAGACGACTTCACCTAAAGATCACTGCCATTTTGATTTTTATGAGGCAATCGTCACAGAGAAAGACGTGAAATATCAAGAAGGTGAAACGGATAGCCACATCTGGCTGAAACCTAGTGAACTCCGTTATTTTATGAATCGTTATCCTTTATTTCAAAATCAAAAACAAATTGTAGAAAAAATGCTCCAGTCAGAGAAGTAGTAAATGCTATATATTATATATGGTTGCATCCATTTTCTTTGCAAAATCAAGGATGAAACTCTCCTTTAATCTCAAAATTTGCTATAATAGAAAAAGAAACTATCAAAGGGGAAGAATATGACTGTAAAGATCAAAGATCTATTAAAAAAAGTCAGGTTAAATGTGGTTTATGGCGACGAGAAAATGTTGGAAAGAGAAATTACGACCTCTGATATTTCCCGCCCAGGACTTGAAATGACAGGTTATTTTGACTATTACACCCCAGAGCGTATTCAGCTAATGGGCATGAAAGAATGGTCTTACTTGATGAAGATGACGTCCCATAATCGCTATCAGGTTTTACGAAAAATGTTTGAACGAGACACTGTTATGATTGTGGCGCGTGATCTGAAAGTACCTGATGAGATGTTGAAGGCTGCAAAGGAAAATAAAATTGTTGTTCTCAGCAGCCGCACACCGACGAGTCGTTTATCAGGTGAAATTTCTAGCTATCTAGATTCACGTTTGGCTGAACGAACCAGTATTCATGGCGTTCTAATGGATATTTATGGCATGGGCGTTTTGATACAAGGTGATAGCGGAATTGGAAAAAGCGAAACTGGACTGGAGCTAGTTAAACGCGGGCATCGTTTAGTCGCAGATGACCGTGTGGATATCTACGCGAAAGATGAAATGACTCTCTGGGGTGAGCCAGCTGAAATTTTGCGCCATTTACTTGAGATTCGTGGCGTCGGGATTATTGATGTTATGAGCCTTTATGGGGCAAGTGCTGTAAAAGATTCATCACAGGTTCAGTTGGCTGTTTAT
This sequence comes from Streptococcus sp. HMSC034B03, assembly GCF_001838575.1. Classification (NCBI taxonomy): domain Bacteria; kingdom Bacillati; phylum Bacillota; class Bacilli; order Lactobacillales; family Streptococcaceae; genus Streptococcus; species Streptococcus sp. HMSC034B03. Next base: position 156,538 of record NZ_KV837619.1, on the reverse strand, counting down.
CTGGAAAATTATGATGTCAATAAAACATTTGACCGCTTGGGAAACAATGGTGAGGAGTTTGCAGTATCAGGTGTGGCTATTCCAAGGATTCGCATTCCCGTAAAAACAGGTCGGAATATTTCGGTGGTGATTGAAGCAGCAGCGATGAATTACCGTGCTAAAGAGATGGGCTTTGATGCCACGAAGACTTTTGAGGAACGCTTGGCCAATCTCATTAGTGAGAATGAGGTGTCTCATGATTAATCCAATTGCATTTAAAATAGGACCTCTAAGTATTCGCTGGTATGCGATTTGTATTGTAACTGGTTTAGTTTTAGCTGTTTATCTGGCTATGCGTGAAGCACCGCGAAAGAAAATCATTCCAGATGACATTCTTGACTTTATCCTCATTGCGTTTCCTTTGGCAATAGTTGGAGCTCGCATTTATTATGTCATTTTTGATTGGGGCTATTATGCTAAAAATCCTGCTGAGATTTTTGCCATTTGGCATGGAGGAATTGCTATTTATGGCGGTTTAATCACCGGAGCGATTGTCTTGTATTTTTTCTCACAGAGAAAACTTATCAATACGCTAGACTTTTTAGATATTGCGGTTCCAGGAGTGATGATTGCCCAAAGTCTTGGACGCTGGGGAAATTTCTTCAATCAAGAGGCTTACGGAGCGGTTGTTAAAAGTCTAAATTACTTACCAAGTTTTATGCGCAACCAAATGTACATTGATGGTCATTACCGACAACCAACTTTTCTTTATGAGTCGGTTTGGAATTTGTTAGGATTTGCTTTAGTGATGGTTGCGAGAAGAAAGAAAAATTTCCTCAAACGTGGGGAAATGACTGGATTTTATCTTATTTGGTATGGAATAGGTCGCATGGTGATTGAAGGTATGCGAACAGATAGTCTCATGTTTGCGGGCTTGCGTGTGTCACAATGGTTGTCTGCTGTTCTAGTGGTTGCAGGAATCATTCTCGTCATTTACCAACGCAGAAAAAAAGATACCCCTTATTATTAAAAAGTTAGGAGAAGAAAAATGCTTGAAATTGCTTATAGTCTAGTTGCCCTCGCTTTGATTGCTTTGATTGTTTATACGATTTTTTTGGTTAGGAAAATCTCAAATGTCGTTGATGAAACAGAAAAAACAATTCAGGTGTTGACGACAGATGTCAATGTGACACTTTATCAAACCAATGAATTGTTAACGAAAGTGAATGTTTTAGCAGATGATATTAATGGAAAAATGACAACCATTGACCCGCTTTTCACTGCAGTTGCAGATTTATCTGAGTCCGTTTCGGATTTGAATGATTCTGCTCGTCATTTGAGCAAAAAAGCTGCTGCAGCAGGAAAAAATAGTGTCAAAGCTGGTGCAACTTTATCAGCTTTGCGCATGATTACAAAACTATTTAAAAAATAAGAAAGAAGGCTTATTATGGGTAAATTTTCATCTATCCTTTTAGGAACACTCTCTGGAGCAGCTGCAGCTGTATTTCTTACTAGCAAAAAAGGAAAAGAAGTGACTGCGAAGGTTTCTGATTTTATGAATGGCGTCAAAGAAAATCCAGATGATTTTAAAGAACAAGTAGTACAAAAAGCCAATCATTTCTCTAATCAAGCTGCAGAAGCAGTCAACCAAGCCAAAGAAAAGGTTGAGAGCGGAGAAATTACAGGTGAAACAATTCTTGACTCTGTGAAAGAAGTAACGAAACAAGTAGTTGACTTTTCACAAGAGAAAATGCAAGAATGGAAAGAAAAAATGACACCAGAAGGTATCTCTCCAGAAGATTTCAAAAAAACTGAGCAAGAACCAATTGATAAAGAAACCACATCGGAGGATATTGTCATTGATTTGACAGAAAACCAAGAATTGGAAAATGAAGACAAAAAAATTGAGGACTAGCACCTCAATTTTTTTAACTTTTTAACATCGATTTTACATCACAACGAATCACAACAAAAACAGTGCCTTGCAAATAGGCACTTCAATCCCAAAACTATTTATTTCTTTTTCGACGAATAAATGTTTGCTGCACTTTGATACACGCTAAACTAACAGCGATTGCCAAAGCAAAGGCTAAAAATGTATTTATTTTAATTGACAAAAACAAAAAACTAAACAAAGCTGTCAAGATACAAAATGTAGCAATATTCACGAAAAATAGTAATTCTTTCAGGTTTGGATTCGTTTTTGCTTCAGGAATGTAATCTTGATAAAGAGGATATTGTTCTTGTTCTAATTCTGGATAGGTGTAGTCCTCTTGATAGGACTGATATTTTCTTGCGGTCATGTTCTCTCTCCTTACAGTACTCTCTTATTTTATCATGATTTTAATTAGATAAATATTACATAACGGTTACAAAAAGGCTAAAAATGCTTTTCAAATTAAAAAATAGAAGAGAACTCAAAAATATGTTATAATTTTGCTATGGAAAAGATTATCATTACAGCGACAGCTGAGAGCGTTGAACAAGTAAAAGAGCTTTTAGAAGCAGGTGTGGATCGCATTTATGTAGGTGAAAAAGAGTATGGTCTTCGGTTACCCCATACCTTTTCTTATGACGAATTGCGGCAGATTGCAGCCCTTGTACATGAGGCAGGCAGAAAGTTGACAGTTGCTGTCAATGCTTTGATGCATCAGGAAATGATGAATAAAATCAAGCCATTTCTTGATTTTTTAGTGGATATTCAGGCAGATTATATTACTGTGGGAGATGCTGGTGTGTTTTATGTGTTAAAACGTGACGGTTATCCGTTTAAGACGATTTATGATGCCTCGACTATGGTTGCCAGCAGTCGTCAGGTGAACTTCTGGGGGCAAAAAGCTGGCGCTTCTGAGGCGGTTTTAGCACGGGAAATTCCATCGGCAGAATTGTTTAAAATGCAGGAAGTGTTAGAAATTCCTGTTGAGATACTAGTCTATGGTGCTAGCGTCATTCATCATTCTAAGCGACCGCTTTTGCAGAATTATTATAATTTCACTCATATTGATGACGAAAAGAGTCGTGAGCGTAATTTATTCCTTGCAGAGCCGAGTGACCCAGATAGCCATTATTCTATTTTTGAGGACAATCATGGGACGCATATTTTTGCGAACAATGACTTGGATATGATGACGAAACTTGGAGAATTGGTAGAATATGGCTTCACACATTGGAAGCTTGAAGGGATTTATACGCCAGGACACAATTTTGTTGAAATTGCCAAACTCTTTGTGCAAGCGCGTGAGTTGATTGAGACCAATCAATTTACACATGATCAGGCTTTCCTTTTGGATGATCAGGTTCATCAATTGCATCCAAAGAATCGTTTCTTGGATACTGGATTTTATGAATATGATCCAGATCAGGTGAAATAAGGGACGCAGGTAGTCGCGAGTTGCGACTGCTTGTTTAACTTTCACAATCTGTTTCCTTTAGCTTGATTTCAAGCCCTTTTTGCTATAAAATAAAAAGGCTAAGTATTAGAATTTAGAAAAGAGCGAGAATATGACAAAAACTTTGAAAAGACCAGAAGTTCTGGCGCCTGCTGGAACGTTGGAAAAATTAAAAGTCGCCATTCGTTATGGAGCGGATGCTGTTTACATTGGCGGACAAGCTTATGGTTTGCGCAGTCGTGCTGGAAATTTTACGTTTGAAGAAATGGAAGAGGGCGTTCAATTTGCTCGTGAACATGGCGCAAAAGTCTATGTGGCTGCGAACATGGTAACCCACGAAGGCAATGAAGAAGGAGCTGGGGAATGGTTCCGCACTTTGCGGGATATTGGCATTTCTGCCGTTATCGTATCTGACCCAGCTTTGATTGCCATTGCTTGTACAGAAGCGCCAGGTTTGGAAGTACACTTGTCAACACAAGCTAGCGCAACAAACTATGAAACCTTGGAATTTTGGAAAGATTTGGGGTTGACACGTGTCGTTTTGGCGCGCGAAGTTTCCATGGAAGAATTGGCAGAAATCCGCAAACATACCGATGTTGAGATTGAAGCTTTTGTTCACGGTGCTATGTGTATTTCCTACTCAGGACGTTGTACTTTATCCAATCATATGAGCATGCGGGATGCCAATCGTGGGGGCTGCTCTCAATCTTGCCGCTGGAAATATGATCTCTACGATATGCCCTTTGGACAAGAGCGCAAGAGTTTAAAAGGTGAAATTCCAGAAGAATTTTCCATGTCGGCTGTCGATATGTCCATGATTGATCATATTCCTGATATGATTAAAAATGGTGTGGATAGTCTGAAAATTGAAGGGCGTATGAAGTCTATTCACTATGTATCCACTGTTTCAAATTGTTATAAAGCTGCAGTTGATGCTTATCTTGAAAGTCCAGAAAAGTTTGAAGCAATCAAGCAAGACTTGGTCGATGAGATGTGGAAAGTGGCGCAGCGTGAATTGGCGACAGGATTTTATTATCATACGCCAACTGAAAATGAACAGCTTTTTGGAGCACGCCGCAAAATTCCGCAATATAAATTTGTGGCAGAAGTGGTGGCTTATGACCCTGATACGCAAACAGCGACTATTCGGCAACGAAATGTCATCAATGAGGGCGACCCAGTTGAATTTTATGGTCCTGGTTTCCGTCATTTTGATGCAGTCATTACAGATTTACACGATTCAGATGGAAATAAAATTGATCGGGCTCCTAATCCGATGGAATTGTTGACGATTTCCTTACCACATCCAGTTTATCCAGGTGATATGGTACGTAGTCGTAAAGAAGGTTTGATAAATCTTTATAAAGAAGACGGCACAAGTGTCACAGTACGGGCATAAAAATCTATATTGAGAAGAGGTTTGAATGGTTAATTCTGCCTCTTTTTATTTGTAAAGAATATTTTAAAAAAAATGAATGTAAACGCTTGCCTTTTAAAAAAAGAAGGTGTACAATATAATTAAAGAAAGATAAGAAAGGGCTGATTCCAATGGGTGTCGGAACGTTCATATTTTAAATCGTTTATGATGTATTAGTTTCTATTTGCTAATTGTTTTTCTTAATTGGAGGTATTTGATAAATATTTCTGAAGATGTCATGTAGTGGTTTGTAGAATTGCATCGCGTATAAAGAACGCAAAGTAAGAATAAATAAGAATGTTATTTGATGCAATCGGTAGAAGCTTTTTAATGATTTTCACGCTTTGGTATAAAACCGCTATTGTTTTAGATGAAAAAACTTGTTTTTGATATATTGTGGACAAGAAAATCATTCTTTAATAAAATAACGATGGAATCATCATAAGAATCTCTTTTCAGATAATTACTTTCTGAAAGTCTATCTATCACTTATTAGCAAATAGAGACGGCTCCTAGCTTTCTGTAGGTATACAGTAACTAGGAGTTTTTTGTATGCTCTGTTCTTTGAAAAAAATCATGAAAAGTAGTATAATAAATAAAATATGCAAAATACTTGCAAAACTGTAATTCGACTTGGGATTCCAAGGACCGTTAGTAAAAAAATTTGAAAAGGAGAATCAATGAGCAATATTAAATTGATTGCTTTAGGTGGCGTACGTGAGAATGGGAAAAATCTTTACATCGCTGAAGTGGATGAATCTATTTTTGTCCTGGATGTCGGATTAAAGTATCCGGAAAATGAACAGCTTGGTGTGGATTTTGTCATTCCCAATATGGACTATTTGTTTGAAAATAAGGACCGTATTGCAGGGGTCTTTTTGACACACGGGCATGCGGATGCAATTGGTGCCTTGCCTTATTTATTGGTTGAAACGAAAGTCCCTGTATTTGGCTCAGAATTGACGATTGAGTTGGCTAAGTTATTTGTCAAAGGAAATGATACGGTCAAAAAGTTCAATGATTTTCATGTGATTGATGAAGACACAGAGATTGATTTTGGTGGTACGGTTGTATCTTTCTTTAAAACAACGCACTCTATTCCAGAGAGTTTAGGGATTGTTTTGAAAACGTCTGAAGGCAATATTGTTTACACAGGTGATTTCAAGTTTGATCAGACGGCTAGTCAGTCTTATGCAACAGATTTTGCTCGCTTGGCGGAAATTGGTCGTGAAGGCGTTCTAGCTCTTCTTAGTGATTCTGCAAATGCAGATAGTACGATTCAAGTGGCAAGTGAGAGCGAAGTTGCAAAGGAAATTAGCGATACAATTGGAGACTGGGAAGGACGCGTGATTGTTGCGGCGGTTGCAAGCAATCTTTCTCGGATTCAACAAGTCTTTGAAGCTGCTGCTAGGACAGGTCGTCGTGTTGTATTGACTGGATTTGACATTGAAAATATCGTTCGTACTGCTATTCGCTTGAAGAAATTATCACTCGTGGACGAACGTTTGTTGATTAAACCTAAAGAAATGTCCAAGTTTGAAGATCATGAACTGATTATTTTGGAAACTGGGCGTATGGGTGAGCCAATCAATGGCTTGCGCAAGATGTCTATCGGACGTCACCGTTATGTAGAAATCAAAGAAGGCGATTTGGTTTATATTGTTACAACACCGTCTATCGCAAAAGAAGCCTTGGTGGCACGTGTAGAAAACATGATTTACCAAGCAGGTGGTGTTGTTAAATTGATTACGCAAGATTTGCGGGTGTCTGGTCATGGAAATGAGCGCGATTTGCAATTGATGTTAAACCTCTTGCAGCCGAAATTCTTGTTCCCAATTCAAGGAGAATATCGTGAATTGGCAGCACATGCTAAAGCTGCAATGGCAATTGGTATGTTGCCAGAGAACATTTTTATTCCAAAACGTGGTAGCATTATGGAATATGAAAAGGGTGATTTTGTACCTTCTGGTGCGGTATCTTCTGGTGATGTCATGATTGATGGAAATGCGATTGGTGATGTCGGAAATATCGTTCTTCGTGACCGCAAAGTTCTGTCTGAAGACGGTATCTTTATCGTCGCCATTACAGTAAACCGTCGTGACAAGAAGATTATTTCCAAAGCCAAGGTTCATACACGTGGATTTGTTTATGTCAAGAAAAGCCGTGATATTTTGCGTGAAAGTGCTGACTTAATCAATAAAACAGTGGAAGATTATCTTGAAAAAGATAACTTTGACTGGGGTGAGTTGAAAGGCTCGGTGCGTGACAATCTTGCGAAATACCTCTTTGAGCAAACTAAACGTCGTCCAGCAATTTTACCCGTTGTAATGGAAGTACGTTAAGCAAATAAATAAGTACATTTAACCTATAGTAACAAAAATAGTGGGGTCAGGACGTTTGGTCCAACCCCTTTCTTACATTTATATGAAAAGGAGAAAAAATGGCATTTTTCGAAATAGAGTATCATTCAGCAGTGTTGGAAATGGAGCGTCGTGTCAATGTCATCTATCCGGATGCGGATGCAGTAGATCCCAGTCAGGTAGCAGATACGGATATTCCCGTTCTTTACCTTTTGCACGGTATGGGCGGCAATGAAAATTCGTGGCGAAAACGGACGAATATTGAGCGTTTACTGCGCCATACAAATTTAATTGTCATTATGCCGTCAACAGATCTTGCTTGGTACACCAATACTGCTTATGGATTGAATTATTATGATGCCATAGCAAAAGAATTGCCTGAGGTTATGCAGCGCTTCTTTCCTAATATGAGTCGGAAACGAGAGAAAACCTTTATTGCAGGCCTGTCGATGGGAGGTTATGGGGCTTATAAAATAGCCTTGACGACAGATCGATTCTCTTATGCAGGGTCATTTTCAGGCGCTATTGGGCTCGGTCTAGATGATGTGGACATAGAAGAACTTCCTGGCGGTACGCTCAACTATTGGCAAGGTGTGTTTGGTGATTTGAAAGCAGTTGATGTCAAGCGGCATTTTTTGACGACAATGGCAAAGAAGTCAGATAAAAAGACTAAATTTTACGCTTGGTGTGGGGAGCAAGATTTTCTTTATCAAGCAAATGAAGTAGCTGTTAAACAATTGCGCAAATGTGGCTTAGATATCACCTATCATCATAATCCGGGAAAACACGAGTGGTATTACTGGGAAAAACAATTAGAGGAATTTCTGAAATGGCTGCCGATTGATTTTGAAGTAGAAGAGCGCTTATCCTAAAGTTGCTTGAGAGATGCCCTTTTTGACAGAAATTTACATTTTTTTGTCAATATTTTATTCTTTCTTTTACAGTTCTCTATTTTAAGAAATTTTTAAGTGAATCTCATGATATTTACTCTTTACATTTGGGATTAGGAGGGAAGTATGAGGTTTATATTTCGAATATTTTCAGCGCTGTTGCGCTTGATATGGCGTTTAGTTTATAGCATTGCATTAACAGCACTCTTTTTAGTGGGAATCTTGTATATCATGAGTCCTTCTAAAAGCAATTTTTCGACAACACTTCAGCAAGATGTCAGTCAAATTTATCGATATGTAAGTGGTCAAGACAGTCAACTAGGCGTTGGACAAAATGTAAAAGACCTGACCAAACAGCTATCGGACAATCATGTTTACCAAACTTCTGGTGCACGCTGGGATAAAGCGAGTGCTACGGTTTATATTGATGCACAAGATGAGACATTTCGCTCAGCTTATCAGGAAGCCATTCGTACTTGGAATCAGACAGGGGCTTTCATTTTTCAGATTGTAAATGATAAAAATCAAGCCAATATTGTTGCGACAGAGATGAATGATGGTACGGTGAGTGCGACAGGTGAGGCAGAATCACAAACTAATTTATTGACGAAACGTTTCACAAATGTAACGGTTCGACTAAATCGTTATTATCTATTGAATAGTCAATATGGCTACTCTTATGAGCGAATCGTAAACACAGCAGAGCATGAACTGGGACATGCGATTGGATTGGAACACAATGAAGAAAAATCCGTCATGCAGTCCGCTGGCTCGTTTTATGGTATTCAAGCAGTAGATGTTCAAGCAGTAAAGGAGTTGTATCAAGCATAAAATGATAAGAAATATCTTTAAAATCATCAGATGTTTCCCAGAGCAAGTTTTCTTGTTTGTCTTTAATTCCAGCATTTTTGCCTGGCTTTGGCAAAGTGGTTCTGATATTGCCGATCGTATCGGTGTGACAGCTGCATGGCAAGAACATGTTCCGGCACCCATTCAGAATTTCTTTGGTCAAAGCAGTCAAGCTATTCAAGGATTTTTCAATCATTCAGCTGTGATGTGGTTGATTGGTTCTATGATGATTCTTTGGGTCATTCGTTTTGTAAAAGGAATCATCAAATTAGGGCTTTTTGCTTTGATTATTCTATTAGGTGTTTACCTTGTGATGCAAAATCAAGAAATTTTAAATAGTTTTAAATGAAAATGCGGTCAAAATGAACCGTATTTTTGTTTTCTAAGATAGCCGTTGGGATAGGAATCTGCTATAATAGGGTTATGATTATTTTACAAGCAAATAAGATTGAACGCTCTTTTGCAGGGGAGCTTCTTTTTAACAATATTAACCTGCAGGTGGATGAGGCTGACCGGATTGCCCTAGTCGGTAAAAATGGAGCTGGGAAGTCCACTCTTTTGAAGATTTTAGTTGGTGAAGAAGCACCAAGTGCTGGGGAAGTCAATAAAAAGCGGGATATGTCCCTGTCTTATTTGGCGCAGGATAGTCGCTTTGAGTCTGCCAATACCATTTACGATGAAATGCTGTATGTTTTTGATGATTTACGTCAGCAGGAGCAACGATTGAGACAGATGGAGCTGTCTATGGGGGATTTGACTGGGACGGATCTGGAAAAGCTGATGACAGACTATGACCGCTTGTCAGAGAATTTCCGTCAGGCAGGCGGATTTACCTATGAAGCAGATATTCGTGCCATTCTCAATGGTTTCAAGTTTGATGAGTCCATGTGGCAGATGAAGATAGAAGAGCTTTCGGGCGGGCAGAATACTCGGCTGGCTCTAGCGAAAATGTTGTTGGAAAAGCCAGATTTATTGGTACTGGATGAGCCTACTAACCACTTGGATATAGAGACGATTGCTTGGCTAGAGAACTACTTGAGCAACTACAGTGGAGCTCTCATCATCGTCAGTCACGACCGTTATTTCCTAGACAAGGTAGCCACTGTGACGCTGGACTTGACCCAGCATTCGTTGGATCGCTATGTGGGAAATTACTCTAGTTTTGTTCAGCAAAAGGAGCAGAAGCTCTTGACAGAGGCCAAGAATTATGAAAAGCAGCAGAAGGAAATTGCTGCTTTGGAGGATTTTGTCAATCGCAATCTGGTTCGGGCATCTACAACCAAACGCGCTCAATCCAGACGCAAACAGCTGGAAAAAATGGAGCGTCTTGACAAGCCAGACAGAGGCAGTCGTTCTGCTAATATGACCTTTCGCTCAGCTAAACCTTCTGGAAATGTCGTCCTAACGCTGGAAGATGCGGCTATCGGTTATGATCATCAAGTGTTGGCCGAGCCTATCAATCTGGATATTCGTAAATTTAACGCAGTAGCTATTGTCGGACCAAATGGTATTGGCAAAACAACTCTTATCAAGTCCATTGTGGGACAAATTCCTTTTATCCGTGGTCAGGAGCATCTGGGAGCAAATGTGGAGCTGGGCTACTATGACCAGACCCAAAGCCAATTGACACCAAGCAATTCAGTCTTGGACGAGCTTTGGAATGATTTTAAACTAACACCAGAAGTGGAAATCCGCAATCGTCTGGGTGCCTTTCTCTTTTCAGGCGATGATGTCAAAAAGTCTGTTAGCATGCTGTCAGGTGGGGAACGATCACGGCTTTTACTGGCTAAGCTGTCTATGGAAAACAAGAATTTTCTGGTGCTGGATGAGCCAACCAACCACCTAGATATTGATAGTAAAGAGGTGCTGGAGAATGCCTTGATTGACTTTGACGGCACTCTGCTCTTTGTCAGTCATGACCGCTACTTTATCAACCGAGTTGCCACGCAGATTATCGAGCTTTCTGATACTGGCTCCACTCTTTATCTGGGCGATTATGACTATTATCTGGAGAAAAAAGCAGAGCTGGAAGCTTTGAGAGAGGAGAAAGCTACTGCAGCAGAGCCTACTCAGCCTCAGTCAGTAACCAACTACCAACTCCAGAAAGAAACACAGAAAGAAGCTAGGAAATTAGCTCGCCGTTTGGAGCAGCTGGAAGCTGAAATCGAAGAGCTGGAGATGCAAACGACCGAGTTGACTACAGCTATGCAGGAAACCAATGACGCAAGCGAACTCATGGAGCTTCAGCAAAAGCTAGACCAGCTGACTGAACGGCAGGAAGCAGCCATGACGGAGTGGGAAGAAGTGGCAGAACAGGTGTGAGCGAGCTATTTTTAAGTCAAGAAAGTTCATCCGAAGCGAAGAAATTCTTCCCCGAGACTAAATCCCGAATGTTTCAAACGGGGATGAGAGTTTTTTGAGCAAAAAACCTCGTCCTTCATGAAGGATGAGGCAATTTTTAAGTAATTTGCCATTTTCCACATGTGGACGAGAAGTTTTAGAGGAAAATAGCTTTGTCCAGTTTTCGGAAGGAAGTTTTTGGAACAAATTCCGAACATTCTTGTTTCGGACAAAGCTTTTTTGAAAAAATAATGTCGTCCGATTTTCGGACAAGAGAGTTTTGACAAAAAAAGACATGTCCGAAAGTAAAATCCGAACTTTTTAAGAATGTCTTCAAAAAACTAGGTTGGATTTCCAACCTAGTTTCTATTTTTGAGTTCTTTTTTGGCTTTGGCTAATTCATTTCTGAGAGAAAAATTCTTCGGCATACTGATGAGGATAGTAGTGATAGCTCCAAGTAAGACAGAGAGTAAAATTAAGAGAATCAGTGGAATTTTAAAACGAAAGAGAATAAAGCTAACGGTGACGCTTTGCATATTAGCCAAAGATAGTCCAGCGATTAGGAGGATTGCGAGCAACAGTAAAAGGTAGTGCATTCTTTCTTTCATCATTGGTCTCCTTTTGTATTTTTTATCCCTATTCAAACTCTGCCTTGCTCTTGACGTCGCCGTATTCTTCGGGGACTTCTTGCGCTAGAATGTCCTCATAGTTGGCGAGGGGAATATCTTGGCCATATTTATTCTTTAGGGCAGTTGTTACTAGGCGGTAGGCTAGATTGGCATTGCGGGATAGGATAGGGCCGTGGAAGTAAGAGCCAAAGACATTCTTGTAGTGCACGCCTTCGCTTTGGTCTTCCTTGTTGTTTCCATTCCCATAAATAATTCTGCCGAGCGGTTTTTCGTCTTCAGATAGGAATGTCCGTCCTTGGTGATTTTCAAAACCATAGTAGGTTTCGTCAAATTCATCGTTATGAATCTTAATGTCGCCGATGTAGCGGTTATTTTTTTGATTGAGAGTGTAATGTCCCATAATTCCAAGTCCCTCAATCCGCCGACCAGAAGCTTCAATGTAATATTGACCTAGAAGCTGAAAGCCACCACAAATAGCTAGTACCACGCCGTCATGATTGATAAATTCTTCCAAACTATCTTTTTTTGCAGGCAGATCTCGTGCCACAATGGTCTGCTCGTAGTCTTGCCCTCCGCCGAAAAACGCCAAATCATAGTAATCTTTATCAAACTCATCTTCAAGTGAGACAATATCAATTTGAACGCGAGCGCCTAACTTTTCAGCTACATATTTGAGCATGAGAATATTGCCATTGTCGCCGTAAGTGTTCATGAGATTGCCATAGAGATGGGCAATCTTCAAATCATAAGTATAATCCCGATTTTCAGGAGAAGTTAGTGATGTATAAACCATTAGTTCATCTCCTTTCTGACGACTTGATGAGAAGCCAGCAATTCGCGAAACTCTAGCATGGCGGTGTAAGTAGCTAGGATATAGGCATGCTTGGTTTCTTGGTTTTTAATTTTTTCAAAGACCTGGCTTAAATCAGCTACTTCACTGATTTGTTCAGCATTATAGCCAGTCACCCGCAAGCGTCGGGCAATCTCAGAATGACGAACCCCGCCAGCAATCATATGCGGGATATCCATGTTCAAAACTTGCTCAAAATCCGCGTCCCAGATCCAGCTTGTGTCAATACCGTCCGCATAGTTAGCGTTGAGCAAAACGGACAAGCTAAATGGATAAGGAGCTAGCTTAATCATTTCTAGAGCTTGCGTGGCTCCAACAGGATTTTTAATGAGAACTAGCGTACACTCTTTGTCTCCGATCTTGAAAGTTTCCTGACGTCCGAAAACAGCTCTGCTCTTGTCAAAACCAGTCTTGATAGTAGTTGGCTCAACTCCAAAGAATTGAGCAACGGAAACGGCAGCTAAAGCGTTGTAGATATTGTAGAGGCCACCGATATTGATGTGATAGCTTTGACCATCAATGACAAATTCTGAACTGTTGTGATGAAGACTGGTCAATTGGGTCAGTTTGTAGTCTAATTCAGGACGTTTAAAGTCACAGTACTCACAAATATAATCTCCTAGATTGGCATAAGTGTTGAGCTTGTATTTTAGAATGTGCTGACATTTAGGACAGAGAATACCCTCCGTATTGTAGTGAGCTAGTTTTGGCTCTCCTTTTTCGGTATCAAAACCATAATATTGAACCGGATTTTTGAGAGTAACAGAGTTAAACAGCGGACTGTCTCCATTTAGCAAGACAGTTGCCGTAGGAACTTTTTGAGCAGCATCCAAAATCATTTGATAGGTCGTGTAAATCTCCCCGTAACGATCCATTTGGTCTCGGAAAATATTGGTAAAGACAAAAAGGCTCGGTTTAATGTAATCGCAAATGCGTGAGAGGCTAGCTTCATCAATTTCCAGTACAGCAATATTCTTGCCAGATTTTCCTTTTTTTGCGGTTAGGAAAGTGGTTGTAATCCCGCTAATCATATTGGCTCCGCTGGGATTGGTCACAACCTCGCCAAAAGCCTCTTTGAGGATTCCAACTGTCAGAGCAGTAGTCAAGGTTTTCCCGTTTGTCCCTGTAATCACCACTACTTCGTAATCACGTGCTAGTGTATTTAAAATATCATTGTCAAATTTCAGGGCAAGTTTTCCAGGCAGAGTTGAACCACGTCCCAGTTTGCTTAAAACAAAATGGGAGGATTTCCCTGCAAGAGTGCCCAACATAGTATTTATCTTCATAAGAAATATTTTATCATAAAAAAGTAAAGAAGGTTACAGAAAAATATCTTGAAAAGTGATATAATAGTCAAGAACGTTTTTAGGTTGAGAAAGAGAGGACACTGAAAATGAATTTTCAGCAATTGTCCAATCTCCAATATTGGTCTAGTTTATTTTCTAGTCCTTGGAGTATTGTCATCAATATTATCGATATTGCACTAGTTGCTTGGATTTTATTTTATTTTACAAAAGCAATCGCTGGCACTAAGATTATGATTCTCGTTCGAGGGGTTTTAATTTTTGTACTGGCTCAGATTCTTGCCAATGCAATTGGTTTAACAACGGTTTCTTGGTTAATCAATCAAGTCATTACCTATGGAGTTATTGCGGCTGTTGTGATTTTTACACCTGAGATTCGTACAGGTCTGGAGAGGCTGGGGCGTGCTACCAATTTGTTTTCGACAGCACCCATTAGCTCAGAAGAAAGAATGGTGCAGGCATTTGTCAAAGCAGTGGATTATATGAGTCCGCGGAAAATTGGGGCTCTCGTTGCTATCCAAGGTAGCCGAACCTTGCAAGAATATATTGCAACAGGGATTCCTTTAGATGCCGATGTATCAGGTGAGTTGTTAATCAATATCTTTATTCCTAATACACCGCTGCATGACGGAGCTGTCATTGTAAGAGACAATAAAATAGCCGTTTCTTGCGCTTATCTTCCGCTCACAGAAAACACAGGTATTTCTAAGGAATTTGGAACGCGCCATCGTGCAGCAATCGGTCTTTCAGAAGTGTCAGACGCTCTTACTTTTGTAGTGTCGGAGGAAACGGGAGGGATTTCAATTACACATAATGGAGTTTTCAAGCATAATTTGACATTAGAGGAATTTGAAGCAGAATTGCGGAAAGTGCTGATCTCAGATGAACAACCAAAATCACCATTTAGAAATCGTGTGCTAGGAGGTTGGAAACATGAAAAATCGTAAACAGATTTGGTACATCATTTCTTCCATCTTTTTTGCGGGTGTTTTATTTATTTACGCCACCACGACAAATTACCAAAATAATTCAAATGCTAGACAAACAACTTCTGAAAACTATACCAACACCTTGCCTAGTGTACCAATTGATATTAAATACAATAGTGAAAAATATTTTATCAGTGGGTTTGCATCTGAAGTGTCAGTAGTGTTGACAGGATCTAATCGTGTGACTCTTGCTAGTGAAATGCAAGAAAGCACACGAAAATTCAAGGTTGTGGCAGATTTGACAAAAGCTACAGAAGGAACGAGAGAAGTACCTTTGGCGATTAAAAATTTACCTAGTGGTTTAACTGCGACTGTCACACCAGCTAAGATTACAGTGAAAGTTGGCAAGAAAGCAAGCAAGACAGTTGAAGTGAAAACAACTATCAGTTCAGCCCAGTTAGCAGATGGGTTGATGGTTGATCGCGTGACGGTTGGTGACAATAAGGTAACTGTTACAAGTGACGAAGATACGCTGGCTAAGGTCGATCATGTAGAAGCGGTAGTGCCAACTAGTGAAAAAATATCCGCTAACTATTCAGGAAATGCCCCACTACAGGCAGTTGATGCAAATGGCACAGTTTTGCCAAGTGTGATTACTCCTTATGAGACAACCATAAAAATTACTGTTAAATCATCAAGTTCGTCTTCGAGTTCGACGAGCTCATCCAAATAAAAGTATTGAAAGGATTTTATAAAAATGGGAAAATATTTCGGAACGGACGGAGTTCGTGGAGAAGCAAATGTGGAGTTAACACCAGAGTTAGCTTTTAAATTAGGGCGTTTTGGTGGTTATGTATTGAGCCAGCATGAGAAAGATGTACCCCGTGTCTTTGTAGGACGTGACACACGTATTTCAGGAGAAATGCTGGAAAGTGCTTTAGTAGCTGGACTTTTGTCTGTTGGGATTCGTGTTTATAAGCTCGGAGTTATTGCCACGCCAGGCGTTGCTTATCTGGTGAAATCTGAGAGAGCAAGTGCTGGTGTCATGATTTCAGCTAGCCACAATCCTGCACTTGACAACGGTATTAAATTCTTTGGTGGCGATGGCTATAAATTGGACGATGAGCGTGAATTGGAAATTGAAGCTCTTCTTGATGCCAAAGAAGACGATTTACCGCGTCCAAGTGCGGAAGGTTTAGGAACTCTTATGGATTATCCAGAAGGATTGCGCAAATATCAACAATATCTCGTATCTACTGGTCTTGATTTAGAGGGAATGAAAGTTGCCCTTGATACAGCAAATGGTGCTGCTTCAACGAGTGCTCGTCAGGTATTTGCGGATTTGGGAGCTAGATTGACGGTCATCGGGGAAAATCCAGATGGGCTAAATATCAACTTGAATGTTGGCTCTACACATCCTGAAAAATTGCAAGAAACAGTCCGTGAATCAGGTTCGGCACTTGGTCTGGCATTTGACGGCGATAGCGATCGCTTGATTGCAGTTGATGAGAACGGTGAGATTGTCGATGGCGATAAAATCATGTATATCATTGGGAAATACCTCTCTGAAAAAGGTTTGCTTGCTCAAAATACAATTGTAACAACTGTTATGTCAAATCTTGGTTTCCATAAAGCTTTGGATCGTGAAGGCATTAACAAGGTGATTACAGCTGTTGGTGACCGCTATGTTGTAGAAGAAATGCGCAAATCTGGTTACAATCTGGGCGGTGAGCAATCCGGTCACGTGATTATCATGGATTATAATACGACGGGTGACGGTCAGCTGACAGCCGTTCAATTGACAAAAGTAATGAGAGAAACAGGTAAAACTTTATCTGAATTAGCTTCAGAAGTGACTATTTATCCGCAAAAATTGGTTAATATCCGTGTTGAAAATACTATGAAGAACAAGGCCATGGAAGTTCCTGCTATTAAAGCTGTGATTGAAAAAATGGAAGAAGAAATGGCTGGCAATGGTCGCATTCTTGTTCGTCCAAGTGGAACAGAGCCTCTTTTACGAGTCATGGCAGAAGCACCAAGTCATGAGGAAGTCGATTATTACGTTAATACAATTGCAGATATTGTACGCGCTGAAATTGGTATTGAATAAAGTAAAAAATCTCTGTTTATTATATAGGCAGAGATTTTTTACTTTATATTGTAGTTTGTTTTGTCAATCAATTTTTTATATAATACAAGCAATATATGAGGTGATGATGTGAAAACAAGAGGGCTATTGGTAGTGGATGTGGACAGTACCTTGATTAGAGAAGAAGGAATTGATTTGCTAGGTGCTGCAGCAGGAGTTGGTGAGCAAGTCGCATCCATTACAGAAAAGGCTATGCAAGGGGACTCTGATTTTGAAGCGGCTCTGATAGAACGTGTGGCCTTGCTCAAAGGACTTCCTGAAACAATTTTTAAACGAGTTTTTAAGCAAATTCATTTTACCAAAGGAGCTCAACAGTTGATAGAAGACATGCACCGGCGTGGATACAAGGTTGGTGTTGTATCAGGAGGATTTCATGAAATGGTAGACGAATTAGCCGCGAAATTGAATGTAGATTACGTAAAAGCTAATCGTTTGGAAGTGAAAGACGGTAAGCTAACAGGTAGAGTTTTAGGAACAATTGTCACAAAAGAAGTCAAAAAAGCAATGCTAAGACAATGGGTGGAGGAAAACAATTTGACTCTTGCTCAAACCATTGCTGTAGGAGACGGTGCCAATGATCTTCCGATGATACTAACGGCAGGGATCGGGATTGCTTTTAACGCCAAGCCTCTTGTGAGAGAGCAAGCACCGTATCAAATCAATCAAATGGACTTGTATCAGGTCATAAAACTTTTGGAAGAAATAGAAAGCGAGGACTAAGCCATGCATGTTTTAATTGCACCGGATTCTTTTAAGGAAAGTTTATCAGCTCAAAGTGTTGCAGAGGCTATAAAAGCAGGCTTTTCCAAGGCACTCCCTGAAGCAACATTTGACTTGCTACCCATTGGAGATGGTGGTGAAGGAACGATGACAGCTTTGATCGCAGCCTTGCAGTTAGACACTTATACTCACATCGTAACTGGGCCTTTCGGAGAACCTGTTTCGGTGAAATATGCTCGCAAAGGCGATATAGCTCTCTTTGAAATGGCTGATTTGGTTGGGTTGGCGAATATCCCGTTAGAAAAAAGAAACCCTTTGACTCTTGATACCAGAGGGTTAGGAGAGTTAATTTTGTATCTCGCCAAAGAAGGTGTGGGGCAAATTTATATTGGCGTAGGTGGTTCGGCTACCAATGATGGTGGAATTGGAATGGCAGCTGGATTGGGCTATGAATTTTTTGATAAGGATAATCACTTGCTCCAAGCAAAGGGTTCGTCTTTAGACCGTGTGGCTCGCATTTCAGCAGATAAAGTTCCTGCAATTTTAGGAAATTTGGATATTCAGATTCTGACAGATGTTATGAATCCTCTCTGTGGTGAAAACGGAGCTACATACGTTTTTGGGGGTCAAAAAGGCTTGCCTGATTTGCTATTTTCTCAAGTAGATCAAGCCATGGCAACGTTTTATAAACAGGCGAATCCAACAATCTTTTCACTGGCTGGTGCCGGTGCTGGAGGAGGTATGGCCGCAGGGCTGGTGACATTTGCACATGGAAAAATTGTATCAGGAATTGATACTTGTCTCAACTTGCTCGATTTTGATAATCGTGTCAAAAAGGCTGATTTAGTGATTGTGGGTGAAGGTCGAATGGATCAGCAAAGTCTGTCAGGTAAAGCCCCTATTGGAGTAGCAAGGAGAACACCAAGGAATGTCCCCGTTATCGCTATTTGTGGGAGCCTAAGTGATGACTTACCTGCTTTTCCAGTAGAAAACATTCAAGCTGCTTTCCCAATCATTTCTCAAGTCGAACCTCTAGCTATTATTCTAGCCAAGGCAGAAGAAAATCTCATCCGAACAGCTCAAAATATTGGAAATCTATTAAAAATGAAAATATAAGATTTAACTCTATCGGCTGAATCTTGAGAAAGTGGAATTTGACCTATTTGCATTTTCGTTGAGGCGATTATCTCTATCACATCTGCCATTTTCGACTAATTTAATAAGGGATTAGAGCTAGTATTCTTTCACTTCCTTAATTTTTTCTTTTGTTGTCCAATCTCACTCCCATTTTTCTTTTTTTTATGATAAACTATATAAGAGGGGGTGTAGACATGATAAAGATATTTGGTCAGTTGCGCTATCATTGGCAACCAGATCTTTCTCTTCTAATCATTTATTGGTCTTTATCGGTCATTCCGATTTTTATAGGTTTTGCATTTTTATTTGAGAGTTCAGAAGTTCCGTTTTTAGTTCTTTTCTCTTTCTTTTTGTTCATGGTATTATTGGGGATTGGTGTACATAGATATTTTACGATATACGACAACGGGATTTTAAGAATTACTACGGCAAATCCATTTACACCTTCGAAGATTGAAATTTCAACAATTCGTAAAGTAGAAGTGACAAAAACTTCTATTACTCTTTTATTTGATGGCAAAGAAAAAGGCCGTACGTTTTGTATGCGTAAGTGGCCTAAGAAGTATTTTGTAAATGCTTTGGCTTTGAATGATCATTTTAAAGGTGAAGTTGAACTAATGGACAACTTCACCCACGTAGACTATTTTGAAACCTATTATGCTCATCCTAAAAAAACTACTCTTTCTTAAGAGCTTTTGTAGGACAGTTTTTGATAGCTTCAATAACATCAGGTGTTTCAGGAATTTCTTTTTCCAGAAGTTCATCGTCTTGATGAAATTTAACAATGCCATTGTCATGATAATCAAATAGTTCAGAATAGGTTTGGCAAAGCCCGCAGGCAATGCATCGTTCAGGAATGAGTGTCACTTTCATACTCATATTGTAATCGGAATTTTGAAAAAATACAAGGAGGAAGTCATGGCAAAGGAACCATGGGAAGAAGATATTTACGACAAGGGAGAAAAAGAATTGACGAGAAGTAAAAAAACGAGCGATGTAGCGGCCAATCGTGTGTTGACAATTTTAGCGGTTATTTTTTTCATCATGGTGATTACAATTGTAGGTATGATGATTTATTTATCAACTGGCGGAAGCAGCAAAAAAGCAGCAACACAGGGCTTTTATAATACTAAGGCTACCAGCAAACCAAGTGAAAGTTCTAGCGTTCCAGAGTCTTCTAAGGCAACAAGTGATAGCAGTCAAACGCAATCATCTGAAGGAACGCTTACTGTTCAAGCTGGAGAAGGTGAGGCGGCCATTGCTGCGCGTGCAGGGATTTCGATTGCTGAATTGGAGCGTTTGAATCCTTCTCATATGACAACAGGCGCTTGGTATGCCAATCCAGGTGATGTGGTGAAAATTCGATAGGAGTGTAGAATGAAACAAATTCAAATTGCCATTGATGGTCCGGCTTCAAGCGGAAAGTCAACGGTTGCTAAGATTATTGCGAAAGATTTCGACTACACTTACTTGGATACAGGCGCTATGTATCGTGCGGCGACGTACTTAGCTTTACAAAATGATTTATCTGCAGAAAAGTGGTCTGAAATTGTCGCATTATTAGACACTTATCCAGTTAGTTTTGGGCGTGATAAAAATGGGGAGCAGCTTGTTTTTGTCGGAGATGTAGATGTGACGCATCCGATTCGTGAAAACGAAGTGACCAACAATGTCTCTTGGGTGTCTGCAATTCCAGAAGTACGAGAAAAGTTGGTTGATTTACAACGAGAAATTGCCACTCAAGGCGGTATTGTTATGGATGGGCGTGACATTGGAACAGTTGTTTTGCCTCATGCAGAGTTAAAAATTTTTCTTGTAGCCTCAGTTGAGGAAAGAGCTCAACGCCGCTATAAAGAAAATCTTGAAAAAGGTATTCCAACTGATTTGAAAACCCTCAAAAAAGAAATTTCAGATCGTGATTATAAGGACAGTCACCGTTCAGTTTCTCCTTTAAAACCAGCAGATGATGCTATTCATTTTGATACGACGGGTATCGGAATTGCTGAAGTTGTTGCTTTTATCGAAAAAAAAGCTAAAAAAATTCTTGACAAATAATCTGAAACTTGATATTATATAAAAGTTGAGAAAAGCAGAAGTGAGAGCTTCTCGCCTTGCGACTAACGTTGTCTGGCTCTACGGATTAAGTTTCAGAGATGAAATACTATCATGTAGTGCGGGCTTGCGTTAGCAAGTCCGCTCTTGTTTTTCTCTAAAAATAAAAAAGAGGTGAAAACCATAGCAAAACAAGACTTATTCATCAATGATGAAATTCGTGTGCGTGAAGTTCGTTTGATCGGTCTTGATGGTGAGCAATTAGGCATTAAACCACTTAGCGAAGCACAAGCAATTGCTGACGATGCAAATGTGGACCTTGTTCTGATTCAACCACAAGCTAAACCCCCTGTTGCGAAAATTATGGACTATGGAAAGTTCAAATTTGAGTATCAGAAAAAACAAAAAGAACAACGCAAAAAGCAAAGTGTTGTTACCGTGAAAGAAGTTCGTCTCAGTCCAACGATTGACAAAGGTGACTTTGATACAAAACTTCGCAACGCACGCAAGTTCCTTGAAAAAGGAAATAAAGTGAAGGTTTCTATTCGCTTTAAAGGGCGGATGATTACTCACAAAGAAATCGGAGCTAAAGTATTAGCCGACTTTGCTCAAGCAACGCAAGACATTGCGATTATTGAACAAAGAGCTAAAATGGATGGACGTCAAATGTTCATGCAGTTAGCACCAATCCCTGACAAAAAATAATCTGTCAGAAGTTAGAAAAAGGAGAAAAATATCATGCCAAAACAAAAAACACACCGCGCATCAGCTAAACGTTTCAAACGTACAGGTTCTGGTGGCTTGAAACGTTTCCGTGCTTACACTTCTCACCGTTTCCACGGAAAAACTAAAAAACAACGTCGTCATCTTCGTAAAGCAGCAATGGTGCATTCAGGAGATTTCAAACGTATCAAAGCAATGCTGACAGGTCTTAAATAAGAGATTTTGTAGCAGATTATTCTAGGAAATATTGGAGGAAATATAAATGGCACGTGTTAAAGGTGGCGTTGTATCACGCAAACGTCGTAAACGTATTTTAAAATTAGCTAAAGGTTACTATGGTGCAAAACATATCTTGTTCCGTACTGCAAAAGAACAAGTAATGAATTCTTACTACTATGCATACCGTGACCGTCGTCAAAAGAAACGTGATTTCCGCAAATTGTGGATTACACGTATCAATGCGGCAGCTCGTATGAATGGTTTGTCATACTCACAATTGATGCACGGTTTGAAATTGGCTGAAATTGAAGTAAACCGTAAAATGCTGGCTGACTTGGCTGTCAACGATGCAGCAGCTTTCACAGCTCTTGCAGATGCAGCTAAAGCAAAATTAGGTAAATAATGAAAATAGGCTGGGAGAATGTTTTCAGCCTTAAATCATACAGTGTCATAAAATAACGATGCAGTGGTTGATTGTTCAAAGTATAGCTTTGAAGTTGCAAGATAGAATTTGCGAAACAAGTCTCAAGACTGTTCGTTTTTCAAACTCAGCAACTTTACAGGAGTGGGATGGAACTAAATGCTATCTCACTCCTTATTTTTTTAGCTAAAACTGGAGAAAATTCGTGATTTAGGATATAATGGAAAAAAGCAAAGGAGGATGCTATGGCTTCTAAAATGTTGCATACGTGCTTGCGAGTGGAAGATCTAGAAAAATCTATTGCATTTTATGCAGATGCATTTGAATTTAAAGAATTACGGCGCAAGGACTTCCCAGAACATCAATTTACAATTGTTTATTTGGGACTTGAAGGTGATGATTATGAGTTGGAATTAACTTATAATTATGGACACGGACCTTATGTGATTGGCGATGGTTTTGCTCATGTGGCTTTGAGTACGGCTGATTTGCTACAGCTTCACGCTGAACACACTGCTAAAGGATATGAGGTTACACAGCCAAATGGACTTCCTGGAACAAAGCCGAATTATTACTTTATTAAGGATCCGGATGGTTATAAAGTTGAAGTGATTCAAGAAAAAACTTTATAAGTTTGTAAATAATTGAAAATGAAAGGCTTGAAATTATTTTAGCCTTTTTTAGTAGGTAAAGTCTTTTTTAAACGAAAGAGACGAGGTAGAAAGGTAGTGTAGTGAAAAAAATACTTCTCATTGTCCTAAATGTCGCTTTTTTAATGATTATTATTTTTGGGAGTTTTCGGATTAGAAAATTGCTACAAGAAAGAAAATTAAATCGACAAATTTCACAAGTTCTGAAAAGGACAGATACAAAATATCATTATGGTTCAGTACGAAAGCAGACAGGACGTGTAGGAAGTCAGCTCATTACGTCTTACTATCCATTAACAGAGAGCAAGCAAGATATTGGTGTTATTAAAGAGAAAATCAATGCCGATATTCAGAAATTTTCAGATAAACAAAGTCAAGTATCGCAATACGATAACCTTATTTTTTATGTGAGTCATTTTACAGAGACAAATTTTTCTGGAGTAAAGCAAGTTGACATCAAGCGAATCTCTTATCCAGTGTTAACTACGAAAGTTGGAAAGGCTAGAGAAGAGGTTTTGGACTCGCTTTACATGTCGTCTGACAATAAATTGTTTAGCTTAAATCGACTTTTTAAAAATGTTGAGCAAGCCAAAAAGTTATTGCTAGAAGAAATGCAGCAGAAAATCACCGCTCTTCATAAAACAGAAGGACAGAAGATTCTACAAGCATTTCAAACAAGAGATATCTCCCAATGGACATTCAGTTATGAAAAAGGAAAACTCAATCTATTTTATAAAAACAATGAGCGAGTTTCAAAGGTGGAAATCGCCTTACCAGCCTTATATGAGGTAATTGATGAGCATTATTTAAAGGGAGAGGATTTGGCCGCATATCAGTCCTATCAAGCTAAAAAACAGCAAAAATTAGTAGCTTTGACGTTTGACGATGGTCCCAATGCAGCAACGACACCGCAGGCTTTGGATATTTTAGCCAAATACCATGTCAAAGGAACTTTTTTCATGTTGGGGAAAAATATAGCTGGAAATGAGCAACTTGTCAAACGTGTTCATGATGAGGGGCATGAGATTGGCAATCATAGTTGGAGTCATCCACAATTACCAACTCTTGCTCTTGAGCAAGCAAAAAAACAGATTGAGGATACACAAGCAGCACTTCGGGCTGTTATCGGAGAGAGTCCAAAAATGATGCGTCCGCCCTATGGAGCTATCAACAATACACTCCGAAATGCTGTTGATATGTCTTTCATTATGTGGAATGTGGATAGCTTGGATTGGAAAAATCGCAATACTGGGTCTATCATGGAGCAAGTGAAAAAGCAGACTTATCCAGGATCAATCATTTTAATGCATGATATTCATCAAACCACCATTAATGCTTTGCCGAGTGTAATTGAATATTTGCAAAAGAATGGGTACACTTTGGTTACAGTTAGTGAACTTCTGAATCATCAATTGGAAGGACATCGGCTGTATTACGGTGCAAATTAGATAGAAAAAAAGGATAGAAATGATTGCTTCCTATCCTTTTTCTATACTCTTTTTATTTCACATAGAGTTCACGATTTTTTAAGATAATTTCTTGAACGTGGGCATATTTTTTTAGTGTTTTTAATTCTTCTGGGTGGCTGATGAATGTAATGACATAGCCCTCTTTGCCCATACGACCAGTCCGTCCGGCGCGGTGGGTATAGGTTTCAAAATCGCGAGGCAGGTCATAGTTGATGACACATTCGAGAGAATCAATGTCAATTCCTCTAGCTACCAAGTCAGTAGCAAGTAAGAGTGTGAGTTCGTCGTTTTTAAATTGCTCCAAGATGACTTTGCGGAATTTGACATTGACATCACTTGCCAGAGACACAGCTTGAATGTGACGATATTGTAGTTTTTCCTCAGCATTTCCTAAGTCTGAGAGGGCATTGAAAAAGACAAGGGCGCGAAATTCTGAGACATGAGCGAGCTTTCGCAAATATTCAACTTTGTCGCGCTGTTTAACTTGCATATAAAAATGTCGAATATTGTCAAGATGTTGATCTTCCAGTTTGATTTGGAGAGTATTTTCAGCAAGCTTGTCTTGGTCAAACTTAGCAGTCGCACTCATGTAAATCAATTGATGTTCACGTGGTACATAGTGAAGGATCTGCTGCACAAAATGATATTGCGAATCGCTAAGCAGTTGATCAAATTCATCCAGAATGATCGTATCGACAGTCATCATTTTGATTTTTTTTAGTTTAATCAATTCAAAAATGCGTCCTGGCGTCCCGATGAGAATTTCAGGGCCTTTTTTTAACCGTTCAATTTGTCGTTTTTGGCTGGAGCCAGATAGAAAGAGCTGAGCTGTTAAGCCAAGTAGTTCAGCCCATGTTTTGGTGACGTCAAAAATCTGTCCAGCTAGCTCAGTATTGGGAGCCAAGATAAGTAATTGCTGGGATTTCTTAGGTTTTAGTTTTAGAAGAGTTGGGAAAAGATAGGCAAGTGTTTTTCCAGTTCCGGTAGGGCTTATCCCAAGGAGATTCTCTCCTTCCGTAATGGGAGAAAAGAGTTGTTCTTGAATGGGAGTTAAATGCTCAAAGCCAAGTTTAGTGAGTTGGTCTTGCCAACTTTTGGGAAATTTAGTTGTTATCATCATCAGCCTCAAATCTAATACCAGCATCTTGTCGCATGCTAAACAGAGTTTTATGCACGGCAGCAGCAGCGTCTAGCCAGTTTTGGTAGGTTTCTTGTTTTATTTCACCACTTAATGCTTTAGCGAATTGTTTGGCTTCTTCAGCCATGGTGTGAGAAGAGCACGCAATTTCAAGAGTTGTTTTCTCCTTGTTTAGATTTTGGAAAACAGCAGAAGTGATGAATTCGATTGAATTCAAGGTTAGTGTACCGTCTGTTGTGTAAATTTCAGCAGGGAAAAAGCTATTGATATTTTTTCCGGTTTGGATAGTCACTTGAAATTCTGGATAGATTAAACTTCCTACTCCATTTAGATCAACAGTATTTGGTAACTGCTGAGCGGTATAATAGGCATTTTCTGGTGCTCCAAAAAGTCGTATGGCTGCATAGACAGGATAAATGCCTAAGTCCATTAGAGCACCGCCTGAAAATTTCGCCGAAAAGACGTTTGGCTTTTGTCCAGCTAACAGAGCTGGCATTTTGGAAGAATACTTCGCATAGGTGAAATGTGCCCCAAGAATCGTTTTGTTTTTGAGAAAATCTGAAATGACATCAAATGATTGCTCATGGTAGTTACGAGCTGCTTCAAAAATGTATACATGCTGTTCTTGAGCTAATGTTACCAATTCAGCCCATTCTTCTGGGCGTGAGACAGCAGGTTTTTCTACAATTACATGTTTGCTTGCTAAAATAGCAGCTTTTGCTTGTGGGAAATGCAGAGAGTTGGGGCTTGCAATATAAATAATGTCTATATCACTAGTTAAAAAATCAGCCATATCTGTGTAGCAATCTACATTTTCATAATGACTGGCAAATGTTTGAGCAGCATGTATCGTCCGTGAATATACCGCAGTCAGTTGATAGTCCTTTGTCGAATGAGCAGCCTTGACAAATTGGTGAACAATGTCTCCTGTTCCAATCGTTCCGAGTTTTAACATCGTTTTCTCCTTATTTTTTGTCTTGTCATTTATTTTAATTTACCTCTTTCATTATATCATGATTTGGTGTAAAATAGATAAGATGATAAAAAATGGAGTGAATAATGCAAAATAGACCGATTATTATTGGCGTAACAGGTGGTTCTGGTGGTGGTAAGACGAGTGTTTCAAGAGCCATTCTGTCAAATTTTCCAAATGAAAAGATTTCTATGATTGAGCATGATTCTTATTATAAGGATCAGTCACATTTGACGTTTGAAGAGCGAATCAAGACCAATTATGACCATCCTTTTGCTTTTGATACAGATTTGATGATTGCGCAAATCAAGGAATTATTGGCAGGACGTTCGGTAGATATTCCGACGTATGACTATACAGCTCATACACGCAGTGATAAAACCTATCGTCAAGACCCACAGGATGTCTTTATTGTAGAAGGAATTCTGGTTTTAGAGGACAAACGCTTACGTGATTTAATGGACATTAAGATTTTTGTTGATACAGATGATGATGTTCGGATCATTCGCAGGATTAAGCGAGATATGGATGAACGCGGTCGTAGTTTAGATAGTGTCATTGAGCAATATTTAGGTGTGGTAAAGCCTATGTATCATCAATTTATCGAGCCTACCAAGCGCTATGCGGATGTGATTATTCCAGAAGGAGCTTCTAATACAGTAGCGATTGATTTAATTACAACAAAAATTGAAAAAATCTTGCAGGAAGCAAGAGAGCAATAGAAAGGAAGTCTAGTGAGGGAGTGCTAGACTTTTTAGGTGATGATAAATAATATAAAAAGAAAAAGAGAATTTCATTCACGTTCGAAATTTTTTGCCTGTTTGCTAACTTTTTGTGCGGGATTCATTGATGCTTATACATTTATTGAAAGAGGCGGGACATTGGTTGCGGGGCAAACAGGAAACGTTGTTTTCTTGTCGGTTGAATTGATTCACCATGAGACAGGAGAAATAGAAGTGAAGTTGGCAACGATGCTGGCTTTTATGCTGGGCATTTTTGTGTTAACCATTTTCAAAAATAACTTTGAAAATTCTTTATGGCGCTTATCCAGCATTCTTCCACTGATTTTGGTTTGTGGGTTTACAGGATTTCTACCAGCAACCGTGTCCAATCTTTTCATTGTTCCACCGATTGGTTTTTGTATGGGGTTGGTGGCAACAGCTTTTGGTGAAGTGAACGGCATTGTCTACAATAATTCTTTTATGACAGGCAATATCAAAAAAACAATGGTCGCTTTTGGTACTTATGTGCGGACAAAAGAAAAAACTTGCTTAGCAGAAGGCATTTTCTTCGTTGCTTTATTAGGAAGTTTTGTGACAGGAGCGATTGTTTCCACTTATTTGATACAATTTTATTTGTTGAAAACAATCTGGCTCGTAGCTATTATTTTACTAGTATTTTTAACTTTTAGAATGGTGCAATACATTCGCAGAAGATAAATTAAAACTGCAACTCAGCTTTGATGAGAGTTGCAGTTTTTTGATAGAGTTATGGAATGTTAGTCTTTGTAAGAAACGATACCAATAATAGTATCAACGGCGCGTTCCATCGTTTGCAGACTGACATATTCAAAGCGTCCATGCATATTTTCACCGCCGGCAAAGATATTTGGTGTCGGAATGCCCATAAAGGAAATCTTTGAGCCGTCTGTTCCGCCACGAATAGGTTCGATAATCGGTTTGATGTCCAATTTTTCCATAACAGCCTTTGCAATATTGATAGGTGTCATGTCTTTTTCAATGACTTGACGCATATTGTAGTATTGATCTTTAAGCTCTAACTGAACACGTTCACCTCCAAGCGTTGCATTCATCTTATCGGCAATAGAGCGCATCAGTTCTTTGCGTTGCTCAAAAGTTGCTGTGTCGAAGTCACGAATGATATAACTTGCTTTTGCTTCTTCGACAGTTCCTTCTACATTTATAAGGTGGTAGAAGCCCTCGTAGCCGTCTGTCAGCTCAGGGCGGTCACCATTTGGTAATTGATTATGAAAGTCAATAGCTAATTGCAGAGCATTGATCATTTGTCCTTTTGCTGTCCCTGGATGGACATTGCGTCCTTGGAAAGTGATTTCTGCACTAGCTGCAGAGAAAGTTTCAAATTGAAGTTCTCCGAGAGGCCCACCGTCAACCGTATAAGCAAAATCTACATCGAAATCTATCGCATCAAACTTGTCAGCTCCGACACCTATTTCTTCATCTGGACCAAAGCCAACTCGAATTTCGCAGTGCTTGATGTCAGGATGAGCTGTTAGATACTCAATCGCTGTCATGATTTCAGCAATACCTGATTTATCATCAGAGCCGAGAAGGGTTGTTCCATCAGTTGTAATCAAGGTTTGTCCCTTGTATTTTTTTAAACTAGCAAAATCAACAGGGTCAAGATTAAAACCAGATTGCCCCAGTGGAATCACGCCACCGTCATAATTTTCAATGATTTGCGGATTGACACTTTCTGCATTGAAGTCTGCGGTGTCCATGTGGGAAATGAGACCAATCTTGTGTGTGAAACTTGGGTCATTTGCAGGAAGAGTACCGATAGCGTAGCCATTTGGTAAATAATATACATTTTCCAAACCAACGCGTTTCATCTCAGGAATGAGGATGTTATTGGCGAAATCTACTTGGCTTTGTGTGCTTGGTGTTGTCGTAGAATGTTCATCTGAACGCGTATTTACTTTTACATAAGTCAAAAAACGTTCTAAAAGAGTAGGGTAGTTCATAAGTTCTCCTTTTTGCATAGATGTAATTAGTGTATCATATTTTGAGAGGGAAGGCTATTTACAAATAGTGAAAGAATGACAATATTCTCAATAAAAATCATGAACTTGAAAAGAAGCTCATGATTCATCCTATTAGTTATTTAAAATGAGTTTTTCAATAGCTGTAGCGACACCGTTCTCATCATTGCTATCTGTAACGTAATCAGCGAGTTTTTTAACATAGTCACTAGAATTCCCCATAGCCACACCGAGACCTGCAAACTCTAGCATTTCGATGTCATTATTGGCATCACCGATTGCCATAATTTCTTGGGGGTTGATATCTAATCGTTGAGCTAATTCCTTAAGAGCAGTCGCTTTAGTAGTGCCTTTGGGCATAGCTTCGTAAATGACTGGTTGGGAACGAACACCGCTGAAATGCTGGCAAATCTGGCTTGCAAATTGCTTTTCAAAGGTGTCTAATTCATCAGGCTGTGCTAGAAACATAGCTTGGAACATGATATTCTTGCCGCTGATAGCTTCTTCGAGACTGATTTCTGTTGGGGTTGTAAAGACAAGGCTAGCGTCATAGGTGACTAGGTCGCTTGGTTTTTCGTCAACTACTAAATAGCGTTCTTCGTCAAAAAGAGTTAGTTGGGCAGGAGTCTGCTTGGCGATTCTATCCAGATAAAGCATATCCTCCGCACTTAGCTCTTTCCAATCAACAAGCTTCCAATCCTTTGTTTGATGAGTAGAGCAACCGTTGTTAATGATGACATATTCGTTTTCTCCGCTCAGTCCTAATTGTTCATAGTAAGGTTTCACTCCGACCAAGGGACGACCTGTACAAAGAACGAGCTTCACTCCGTTTTCGATAGCTTGATGAATAGCCTGAATATGTGTTTGGGGAATTTCTTTTTGACTATTTAAAAGCGTACCATCCATATCTAATGCGATTAATTTAATCATAGCCCCCTCATTTCTGTAAATGTATTTACTTTTATTATAGCACAAATGAAACGAGATATGGAATGCTTTTTCAAGACTGGTAAAAGTCACCTGCCTTATGTTATAATAAATAGAATACCCGAAAAGGATGAGAAAAATGAACTTAGATGAATTAAAAAAGCGGCAGGAGAAGATTCGAAATTTCTCCATTATCGCGCATATTGATCACGGTAAATCAACTTTGGCAGATAGAATTTTGGAAGCAACGGATACTGTATCCAGCCGAGAAATGCAAGCTCAACTTTTAGATAGTATGGATTTGGAAAGGGAGCGGGGTATTACTATTAAGCTCAATGCGATTGAACTCAATTATAGAGCTAAGAACGGTGAAACTTATATTTTTCATTTGATTGATACACCAGGGCATGTGGACTTTACTTATGAAGTATCGCGATCATTGGCAGCCTGTGAAGGGGCTGTTTTGGTGGTTGATGCTGCTCAAGGTATTGAGGCACAAACTTTAGCCAATGTCTATCTGGCTTTGGATAATGATCTAGAAATCCTACCTGTTATCAATAAAATTGATCTGCCTGCTGCTGACCCAGAGCGAGTTCGGACTGAGATTGAAGATGTCATTGGTTTGGACGCAAGTGAAGCTGTGTTGGCTTCGGCTAAAGCTGGTATCGGGATTGAAGAGATCCTAGAGCAAATCGTGGAGAAAGTTCCTGCGCCGACAGGAGATGTGACTGCACCACTCAAGGCTCTTATTTTTGACTCAGTTTATGATGCTTATCGTGGGGTTATCTTGCAAGTGCGCGTGATGGACGGAGTTGTGAAGCCAGGTGATACCATTCAGCTCATGAGTAATGGCAAGACTTTTGATGTAACTGAAGTGGGTATTTTTACTCCAAAAGCTGTTGGACGAGATTTTCTTGCAACAGGGGATGTTGGCTATATCGCAGCCTCTATCAAGACGGTGCAGGATACTCGGGTTGGAGATACGGTGACCTTAGCGGACAATCCAGCAGATGAACCACTTCATGGCTACAAGCAGATGAACCCGATGGTTTTTGCTGGACTTTATCCGATTGAGTCCAATAAATATAATGATTTGCGGGAAGCTTTGGAAAAACTTCAGCTTAATGATGCTAGTCTTCAATTTGAGCCCGAAACTTCTCAAGCTTTAGGTTTTGGCTTCCGTTGTGGTTTCCTCGGTTTGCTCCACATGGATGTGATTCAGGAACGTTTGGAGAGAGAGTTTAATATTGACTTGATTATGACGGCACCGTCGGTTATCTACAAGGTTAATATGACAGACGGCGAATCCCTTGATGTTTCCAATCCGAGCGAATTTCCAGAACCGACCAAGATTGATTCCATTGAAGAGCCTTATGTCAAAGCACAGATTATGGTGCCGCAGGAATTTGTCGGAGCAGTCATGGAATTGGCTCAGCGTAAACGCGGTGACTTTGTGACTATGGACTATATCGATGAAAATCGAGTCAATGTCATCTACCAAATCCCGTTGGCAGAAATTGTCTTTGATTTCTTTGACAAACTAAAATCCTCAACTCGTGGTTATGCTAGCTTTGACTATGAAATCTCAGAATACCGAAAGTCGAGTCTCGTTAAAATGGATATTCTCCTTAATGGTGACAAAGTAGATGCTCTTAGCTTCATTGTTCACAAGGAATTTGCCTATGAACGCGGAAAATTGATTGTTGAAAAATTAAAGAAAATTATTCCGCGTCAGCAATTTGAAGTGCCAATTCAGGCAGCAATTGGTCAGAAAATTGTGGCACGGACAGATATCAAAGCTTTGCGCAAGAATGTCTTGGCAAAATGTTATGGTGGAGATGTTTCCCGTAAACGTAAGCTCTTGGAAAAACAAAAGGCTGGTAAGAAGCGGATGAAAGCCATCGGATCTGTTGAAGTGCCACAAGAAGCGTTCCTCAGCGTCCTCAGCATGGATGATGAGTGATATGTACAAAAGTTATAAAGAGAGTGGAATGCTCTCTTTTCTTGTGTCGTGAAATAATTGTGAACTCTAAATAAATATGCTAAAATAAAAAGATAGGAGGAATTGGTTATGAAGAAGAAAAAGAGCTGGCTGATTTTATTTTTAGCAGTACTCCTTATCTTTACACTAGAGGCATGTAGTTCAAGCGGAGGGAATAAACCAAAATCATCACAACAGTCATCTTCGTCAAGTAAAGTATCTGCAAAAGAAAGCAGTAGCTCAAGTTCATCAAATGTTACGAAAAAAGATGTGAAGACGGAAGAAATGCAACGTGTAGGCTCAGATGATTATGGCTATATTGACATTCCAAAAAATTGGTTGAAATTTAGGGATGTTGATGGTGGCGACAGTATTCAATATACGGATGGTTCTGGCTACAATATTGTAACTATGAATGCTTACACGAAAGAAAAAGCTAAGATTCAAGAAAGAGAAGAGTTTACAGCTCAGACAATTGCCAATCGTATTTATTATAATTGGCAAAACAATAAAAATGTAAATAGAGTTTGGGGCTCAAAAGGAGCGGTTGCAGGTAACGAAGCCTATCAAGTCAATGTTATAATGAAATCAGGTCAATACTTGATTAGTTGGATTTTCAAAAAGGACGAGAAAGTTTATCTTATTGCACTTGAAGGCAATCGAGAAACCCTAATAAAGCTTCCTCCTTATATTGAAAAGACATGGAGTTTGAGTAAAGAAAAAACAAAAATTTAAAAGGAAAGTGGAGTTCAAATTGTGATTTTACAAGCATCGCGATTTCAATCCACTTTTTAAATAGTCTGGAAAGCTATAAGAAAGTGTTCTGTCATTATTTGGGGCTTTTTTGAAAGAATATTTTTCTTCAATTTATCGTAAATATTTGCTAAATTTGGTATAATAGATTGAGTTTTGTTTAAGAGAGAGAGAAAATGTCAACTTTAGAAATGTTAAAATCAGAATTAAACGGAATTGATATCCGTTTTGATGAACCTTTGAAACAATACACTTATACCAAAGTAGGTGGAGCTGCAGATTATTTGGTTTTTCCGCGAAATCGTTATGAATTGGCACGAGTGGTAAAATTTGCTAATCGGGAGCAGATTCCTTGGATGGTACTAGGAAATGCTAGCAATATCATCGTTCGCGACGGTGGTATTCGCGGTTTTGTGATTATGTTTGACAAATTAAACGGAGTGGCAGTAGATGGCTACACCATTGAAGCAGAGGCAGGTGCTAATCTCATTGAAACGACTCATATTGCACTTCATCATAGCCTGACAGGTTTTGAATTTGCTTGCGGGATTCCAGGGAGTATTGGCGGAGCTGTCTTTATGAATGCTGGTGCTTATGGTGGTGAAATTTCGCATATTTTACTTTCTTGTAAAGTGTTGACACGGGATGGAGAAATAAAAAATATTAGTGCTCAAGACATGAAATTTGGCTATCGTCGTTCCTATGTTCAACAGACAGGTGATGTGGTGATCTCTGCCAAGTTTGCCTTAGCACCAGGAATGCACCGTGTGATTCGTCAAGAAATGGAACGTTTGACACACCTTCGTCAATTGAAGCAGCCTTTAGAGTATCCTTCTTGTGGCTCTGTTTTTAAACGTCCGGTAGGGCATTTCGCAGGGCAATTGATTAGTGAAGCGAATTTAAAAGGGCATCGCATTGGTGGGGTAGAAGTTTCTACAAAGCATGCAGGTTTTATGGTCAATGTTGATAATGGAACAGCAGCTGATTATGAAAATTTGATTGCACATGTGATTGAGACTGTCAAAGCTCATTCAGGTGTGACTTTGGAAAGAGAAGTCCGAATAATCGGTGAGAAATAAAAGTATAGTTTAGTACAATTTGATAACATTCTCCAAGAAAATCAGTCAGGACAAGACTTTAATTTGTCAATCTATGAAAAAGAAGGAATTTATGGCAATTGAACAAACCAATCATTGAATTTAAAAACGTATCAAAAGTTTTTGAGGATAATAATACAGTCGTCTTAAAAGACATCAATTTTGAATTAGAAGAAGGGAAGTTTTACACTCTTTTAGGTGCTTCTGGATCAGGAAAATCAACCATTCTAAATATCATCGCTGGCTTGTTGGATGCGTCCAGCGGTGATGTTTTTCTTGACGGCGTCCGAATCAACGATATTCCGACCAACAAACGTGATGTGCATACGGTGTTTCAGTCCTATGCCCTTTTTCCGCACATGACTGTTTTTGAAAATGTGGCATTTCCGTTGCGTTTGCGTAAAGTTGAAAAACAAGAAATAGAGCGACGGGTTGCAGAAGTCCTGAAAATGGTGCGTTTGGATGGTTTTGAGAAACGCTCTATTCGTAAATTGTCCGGTGGACAACGCCAACGAGTGGCTATTGCGCGTGCTATTGTCAATGAACCGCGGGTTGTTTTGCTGGATGAGCCTTTATCTGCACTGGATTTGAAGTTGCGAACAGACATGCAGTATGAATTACGTGAATTGCAGCAGCGCCTAGGGATTACTTTTGTCTTTGTCACCCATGACCAAGAAGAAGCACTGGCCATGAGCGACTGGATTTTTGTGATGAATGACGGGGAGATTGTGCAGTCAGGGACACCTGTTGATATATATGATGAACCTATCAATCACTTTGTAGCGACCTTTATCGGCGAATCCAATATTCTTCCAGGAAAGATGATTGAAGACTATCTGGTTGAATTTAATGGCAAACGATTTGAAGCCGTTGACGGAGGAATGCGTCCTAATGAGCAGGTGGAAGTCGTCATTCGTCCAGAAGATTTGCGGATTACACTTCCGGAAGAAGGAAAACTGCAAGTTAAGGTTGATACGCAGCTTTTCCGTGGCGTGCATTATGAGATTATCGCTTATGATGAATTGGGCAATGAGTGGATGATTCATTCGACTCGCAAGGCCATTGTCGGAGAAGAGATTGGGCTGGACTTTGAACCAGAAGACATTCATATCATGCGGCTTAATGAAACAGAGGAAGAGTTCGATGCTCGAATTGAAGAATATGTGGAAATGGAAGAGCAAGAAGCTGGCTTAATCAATGCCATTGAGGAGGAGCGCGATGAAGAAAACAACCTCTAATCTTTTTGTTGCTCCTTATATTCTTTGGATTTTATTATTTGTATTGGCGCCTGTTGCCATGATTGTTTGGCAGTCGTTTTTCAATATCGAAGGTCATTTCACCCTTGAAAACTACAAGACTTACTTCGCTTCGCAAAATCTGACTTATCTCAAAATGAGTTTGAACTCTGTTTTATATGCGGGGATTATCACAGTTGTCACTTTAGTAATCAGTTACCCAACTGCATTTTTATTGACGCAACTAAAGCACAGACAGCTTTGGTTGATGCTCATCATCTTGCCGACCTGGGTCAATCTGCTTCTCAAAGCTTATGCTTTTATTGGGATTTTCGGACAAAATGGATCTGTCAATCAATTTTTAAGTTTTATTGGGATAGGTGCTCAACAAATCCTGTTTACAGATTTCTCTTTTATTTTTGTAGCCAGCTATATTGAGCTGCCCTTTATGATATTGCCGATTTTTAATGTTTTAGAGGATATGGATCAAAATCTGATCAATGCCAGCTATGACCTTGGTGCCAATCGTTGGGAAACCTTCCGTCGTGTCGTTTTTCCTTTATCTATGAATGGCGTGAGAAGCGGTGTGCAGTCTGTCTTTATTCCCAGCCTCAGTCTTTTTATGCTGACGCGTTTGATCGGTGGCAATCGCGTTATTACGCTAGGTACAGCCATTGAGCAGCATTTTCTGACTACACAAAATTGGGGAATGGGCTCAACCATTGGTGTTGTCTTGATTGTAGCCATGCTCGTTATCATGTGGGCAACGAAAGAAGGGGGAGAGCGATGAAAAAAACTGCTAGTATTTATTTAACAGTCATCTTCTTAATTCTTTATTTGCCGATTTTTTATTTGATTGGCTATGCCTTTAATGCTGGCGATGATATGAACAAGTTTACAGGCTTTAGTCTGATGCATTTTCAAAATATGTTCAGTGATACTCGCTTGATGCTCATTTTAGCGCAGACCTTTTTCTTAGCATTTCTATCTTCTTTGATTGCAACAGTAATCGGAACATTTGGTGCCATTTATATTTATCAGGCAAGAAAAAAATATCAAGAAGCCTTTTTATCGGTTAATAATATCCTTATGGTAGCGCCAGATGTCATGATTGGGGCTAGTTTCTTAATTCTTTTTACAACTATCAAATTTCAATTAGGTTTTCTATCTGTTCTGGCGAGTCATATTGCCTTTTCAATCCCTATTGTTGTCTTGATGATATTACCACGGCTAAAAGAGATGAATGATGACATGGTTAAGGCAGCCTATGATTTAGGAGCAAGCCAAATTCAGATGCTAAAAGAAATCATGTTGCCCTATTTGACACCAGCCATTATTGCAGGGTATTTTATGGCTTTTACCTATTCCTTGGACGATTTTGCAGTGACTTTCTTTGTGACAGGAAATGGCTTCTCAACCTTGTCTGTTGAAATTTACTCGCGGGCTCGGCAAGGAATTTCGCTAGAAATCAATGCTCTCTCTGCTTTGGTATTTCTGTTCAGTATTCTTTTGGTAATTGGCTATTACTTTATTTCTCGTGAGAAGGAGGATGTGGTATGAAAAAGCTCTATTCATTTTTAATGGGCATTGTTGCCATTATCCTTGTCCTCTGGGGAGTGAGTTATCACATTGAAAGTCGGACAAAAAGTGGCTCTGGTGACAAACTGGTCATCTACAATTGGGGAGACTATATTGATCCAGAGTTACTGACGAAGTTCACCAAAGAAACCGGTATCCAAGTCCAATATGAAACCTTTGATTCTAATGAATCCATGTACACCAAGATTAAGCAAGGCGGGACAACTTACGATATTGCTATTCCTAGTGAATACATGATTTCTAAAATGATGTCGGAACGCTTGCTTGAAAAATTGGACCATTCAAAAATTAAAGGGTTGGAAAATATCGGAAAACGTTTTTTAAATCAATCATTTGATCCTAAAAATCAATACTCTATTCCTTACTTTTGGGGAACGCTTGGGATTGTCTACAACACAGAATTAGTCAAAACAGCTCCTAAGCATTGGAGTGATTTGTGGCGACCTGAATATAAAAACTCTATCATGATGATTGATGGAGCGCGCGAGGTAATGGGTGTTGGGTTAAATGCTTTAGGTTATAGCCTCAATTCTAAAAATACTAAGCAATTACAAGAAGCAGTTGATAAGCTTTATACGTTGACACCGAATATCAAAGCAATTGTAGCAGACGAAATGAAAGGCTATATGATTCAAAACAATGCGGCGATTGGCGTTAGTTTTTCAGGTGAAGCACGGCAAATGTTGGAAAAGAATGACAAGCTTCGCTATGTTGTCCCAACAGAAGCCAGCAATCTTTGGTTTGACAATATCGTTATTCCAAAAACCGTCAAAAATAAAAAAGCTGCTTATCAATTTATTAACTTTATGTTAAGACCTGAAAATGCCTATAAAAATGCTTTGTATGTTGGCTACTCAACGCCTAACATGCCTGCTAAGGCGATGCTGCCAAAAGAAATCCAAGAGGACAAAGCCTTTTACCCAGATGAGGAAACTCTGAAGCACTTAGAAGTTTATCAACAACTCGGTGCTAAGTGGCTAGGAATTTATAATGACTTGTATCTTCAAGTGAAAATGTATCGGAAATAATGCTCCGTGAAAATTGTTTCGAGCCTTGTTAGCCACCGGACTGTTAAAGTCTGCGGATAAAGAAACTGAGGTCTCTATCGAAAACATTTTGGAAGCTAGTTGAAGTCGGGGGCTAGGTTCATTCACGCATTGAAGCTCATTCAGCTTTGTTGATTTTCATTGAGTATGCAATTAAATATAAAAAAACGGAAGTTGAGCAACTCCTAGACCTTGGTCTGATTGGTTGTCTCGCTTCCGCTTTTTTAATTGCTAGAGCTTGAAGTAGTTGTATTTGTGTCGTTGTCAGTCGTTGTGCTGCTTGTCTGACTAGAGCTAGTATCGCTTGATGTATTACTAGACTGCGTGGTGTCAGAACTAGCGCTACTCGTTTCTGTCTCGCCTTGACTTGCAGCTGTTGTGTCGCTAGATTTAGCCCCGTCTGTTGTTGTTTCTTTCTGAATTTCTTTGATAATAGTTGTTTGTGTCGTCTGGCTACTTTTTGTCTTGGTATCAGATTTATTATTGTTCATGAAAGTCAAGATTGTAATTGTTGCAGTGATAATCCCAAGAATACTCCCAATCGTAGCAAGGGTCTTCTGAAAAGCAGAAAGTCCTTTTTTGATATGATGACGAGTAGGCGTTTTTTCTTCTTTTGCATTTGCCGTTTTGTTTTTCCGAGAATAATTTTCCATTGTGAGTTGCTAATCTCCTTTCTTATCTTCATTATACCCTCTTTATTTAAAATTGTCTTAAAAAAATTCAAAATGTTGAAAATTTCATATAAAGCGATTGAAAATTGATTGAAAAATTACCTTTTACAAAAAATCAGCTCCATCCTTGTCTGTCCTGTTAGCAGATAGAAAGAGCTGATTCACTTATAAGGAAGGAACTAGGAAAGATGTGCTTGCGCAACAGCTAATCGTGCAGCAGGAACGCGATAAGGTGAGCAAGAAACATAAGTAATGCCAATCTCTTGGAAGAAAGGAATAGAAGCTGGATCTCCTCCGACTTCACCGCAAATGCCAATTGGAAGTTCTGGCTTCACTTGACGAGCTTTAGAAATAGCTATTTTCATGAGCTCGCCCACTCCAGCTCGGTCAATGGTTTGGAATGGATCAAATGACATGATTTCTCCCTCTTTGTAATGCTGGATAAATTTTCCAATATCATCACGAGAAAAACCATAGGTCATTTGCGTCAAATCATTGGTACCAAAACTAAAGAAGTCTGCTTCCTCGGCTAATTGATCTGCGATAAAACAAGCGCGTGGCAGTTCAATCATTGTACCGATTTCATAAGGGAATGGCTGCATGTGATGTTTTTTGAAAATGTTATCAATATGCTGACAAAGAGATGTTTTGATTGAAACCAACTCCGCCTTTTCTGCGATTAAAGGAATCATGATTTCTGGTTTAATGACCATACCTTCTTTTGCTAGTCTTATAGCGCTATTAAAAATGGCTTCTACCTGCATTTTATAAATTTCAGGCTGTGTAATTCCCAAGCGGCAACCACGATGTCCTAGCATTGGGTTCGTTTCTTGTAGAGAAGTGATTTTCCGCGTTAGTGTATCAAGAGGTACTTGCAATTTCCCGGCTAATTGCTCAATTTCCTGTTGTGTTTTTGGCAAAAATTCGTGCATAGGCGGATCTAGTAAACGGACAATCATCGGTTTATCTTGAATGGTTTGATACATCTGATAGAAATCTTCTTCTTGGAAAGCCAAAAGTGTCATTAAAGCAGACTTAGTTTCGATTTCATTCGTTGATAAAATCAATCTGCGCATTTCTAAAATCCGTTCCTCACCAAAGAACATGTGCTCTGTACGAGCCAGACCAATTCCCTTGGCACCAAATTGAATAGCTGTTTTCAAATCTTGAATGGTTTCAGCATTCGCTCGAACGGTTAGCTGTGCAATTTCATCTGCCCAAGAAAGGAACATCTGTAATTCGTCATTATTATCAATCATAGTGGTTGGAATGCTTCCAATGTAGAGTTTGCCGGAAGTGCCGTCTACAGAAAGGATGTCTCCCTCTTTTAAGGTTACCTTACCGCATACAAGTGTTTTTCCGTCTTCATTGATAGATAATTCTCCGCATCCTGCGACACAACAAGTGCCCATGCCACGAGCTACAACAGCTGCATGAGAAGTCATGCCACCGTGACTGGTCACGATTGCTTGACTAACTACCATTCCTTCAATGTCTTCGGGAGAAGTTTCTTGGCGAACCAAAATCACTTTCTTTCCAAGTGCATGAAATTCTTTGGCGCGCTCGGCAGTAAAGACAATTTCTCCTGTTGCGGCACCTGGACTAGCAGGAAGTCCCTGAGTTAAGTGATGAGCTGATGTTAAAGCTTTTTCTTCAAAAACAGGGTGAATCAGTTGGTCAATGGTAGAAGGACTGACTCGTAGGAGAGCTTCTTGCTTTGAAATCATTTTTTCATCTACTAAATCCAAAGCAATTTTTAAGCTTGCCTTAGCCGTCCG
The DNA here is from genome assembly GCF_001838575.1 of Streptococcus sp. HMSC034B03. Lineage (NCBI taxonomy): Bacteria > Bacillati > Bacillota > Bacilli > Lactobacillales > Streptococcaceae > Streptococcus > Streptococcus sp. HMSC034B03. The sequence continues at coordinate 116,124 of NZ_KV837619.1, read as the reverse complement.
TTTTCCGTTTCGCGTTTGCAGAATATAAAGCTTTTCTTTTTCAATGGTAAATTCAATATCCTGCATATCTTTGTAGTGTTTTTCAAGAATCTTGGCGTAGTTGCAAAAATCTTCATAGGCCTGTGGTAAGATTCGTTTAAGAGAGTCAATCGGTTCTGGAGTCCGAATACCAGCTACGACATCTTCTCCTTGGGCATTGAGGAGAAATTCCCCAAACAGATGAGGTTCACCAGTAGCAGGATTTCTGGTGAAAACAACGCCTGTGCCACTTTTTTGATCGCTATTGCCAAACACCATACTCTGAACATTGACGGCCGTACCTAAATCATGTGGAATGTGGTTCAATTCGCGGTAAACTTTAGCGCGTGGGTTGTTCCATGATTTGAATACCGCTTTGATAGCAGCGTAAAGTTGCTCTTTAGGGCTTTGTGGGAAATTTTGATAGTGTTCCTGATAGACTTCTTTATATTGTTGAATAAGTGATTGGTGCTCTTCTCTTGAAAAGTCATTGATTGTTTTATTCAATTGTTTTTCGGTCTTTTCTAAGCATTGGTCAAATTCTTCTTTGGGAATGCCGTAGACGACATCTGCAAACATCTGCAATAAACGCCGATAACAATTGTAAGCGAAATTGGCATTTGTCGCATCTGCTAAAGTCTGAACACGCAAGTCATTTAGCCCAAGATTGAGAATCGTGTCCATCATACCAGGCATGGAAATTTTAGCTCCGCTACGGACAGAAACCAGTAGTAGTGAGGGTTCGTTCCCCATGAAAAATTTATTCGTTTTGGTTTCTAGTTTAGTAATCGCTTTCAAAATTTCCTCTTTTAAAATAGATTCAAAAAAGGAAGGAGTTTCTAAATAACGCAGACAACTTTGAGTTGTAATCGTAAATCCCTCAGGTACAGGTAGTCCCAAATGGGTCATTTCTGCCAAATTGGCACCCTTACCACCTAGTAGCGCCTTGTCTTCAGCGCGTCCTTCTTCAAAAGAATAAATCCATTTATCCATTTTTGCCTCCAATTTATTAAATGTGTGTCATAATAAAAGACAAATACATTGTAATATACGTCATATATGTTTGTCAACTGAAAAAACCAATCATAAATCGTTGACAAACGAGTTTTATTTGTTATAATATGACACATAATAATGATTTGAAATTGATATTGGAAAAGGAGTAAAAGTTGAAATTAACAAAACGACAAAAAGAGATCGTTGAAATTGTAAAGAAAGATCAACCGGTTAGCGGTGAAAAAATCTCAGAACTGCTAGATGTGTCTAGGGCAACTTTGCGCTCAGATTTATCCTTTCTAACCTTAGTGGGGATTTTAAAAGCAAGTCCGAAAGTTGGCTACACTTATGCTGGTTCGGATTTGGAAACGCTCTTTTTCTTTGATACTTTTCAGAAGAAAGTTGAAGATGTCATGACCTCACCAGTATTGGTGACGCACGATTCGTTTATTCAAGATGCCATTATTACTTTATTTATGTATGATTCAGATGTTCTCTATGTGATAGATGAAAAGAAGCAGCTGCTAGGCATTTTATCACGAAAGGATTTGTTAAGGGCTGCCCTCAATGCCAATATTGATGTGACCCCGGTAGCCGTTTGCATGACCAGAATGCCACATATTAAGACTTGCCATAAGGATTTGAATATTCTTGAAGCAGCTGCACTTTTGCAGGACTTCGCCATTGATTCATTGCCTGTTGTGGAGGAGCAAAATGAAGGTCATATTATCGGAACAATTACGAAGTCAGCTTTGTTGGACTTTATTATCCAAGAAGCTAGAAATGCAGAAGTGAATAGATAAAAAAGGAGTTTTCATGAAACAAGAGATTACCATTTACGCTATTTCTGATTCTTTGGGAGGAACATCCCAAAAATTACTGTCAGCCGTTATGGCTCAATACCCAGATTTGATTTTTAATAATAGCTATCGGTTTCCTTTTATCAATAAAGAATCTGAATTGTTGGATATTTTGCAGGATGCTATCAAAGATGACGCAGTTGTTATCAGCACGTTGGTAGATAGCCATTTAGCTGCAACAGCTAGAGAATTTAGCAGGGTCAATCATTTATCTTATTTGGATTTGATGAATCCGTTTTTTGAGATTATCAAGGAAAAAACAGGTACTCAACCGATTGAAGTTCCGGGAGTCTTGCACCGTTTAGACACGGAATATTTCAATAAAATCTCTGCTATTGAATTTGCTGTTAAATATGACGACGGCAAGAATCCGCAAGGATTTTTGGAGTCAGACCTTGTGATCTTAGGGGTTTCTCGGACTTCCAAGACTCCGCTTAGCATCTATTTAGCCAATAAAGGCTACAAAGTATCCAATCTTCCCCTGATTCCTGAAGTTCCGCTACCGCAAATCTTGGATAAAGTAGATAGAAGAAGAATGATTGGCTTGGTGTGTGACCCAGATAAATTAGCAAAAGTGAGAAGTAATCGCTTGGATGCGCTTGGTTTGACACAAACTACAAGCTATACAGATATTGAAAAAATTTATGAAGAATTGGACTATTCTAAAAAAGTATTTCAAAAATATCAAGCACATGTTATCAATATGACAGATAAATCTATTGAAGAAACGGCTTGCATTATTGAAGAACATTTGAAATCTCTGTCTTCAAATAAGTATTAAATATAGTATTGTATTGAAATGAGGTGAACGAATGGAGCAATACAAACGAATTCTATTAAAAGAGTTTGATTCTAAGCAAAAGGTCATCACAGAGTTAATCAATCTGGAAGCTATTTTAAATTTGCCAAAAGGAACAGAATTGTATCTTAGCGATATTCATGGTGAGTTTGAGGCTTTTGACTATATCTTGAGAACCTGTGCAGGAAACCTGAACGAAAAAATCAATGACTGCTTTGGAGAGAAATTATCAAAAGAGGAAAAAGACAAGCTGACCTTGCTGATTGCTTACCCTCAGGAAGTTTTGAGCGATGGTTTTCTTTATCCTTTGAAAGATAAAAGATGGTATGGAGAAATTATTCAAAACTTGTTGACTTTGCTAGCTTTTGTAGCAGCCAAATACACACGCTCTAAAGTAAGGAAAGCCTTGCCGCCACAATATGCTTATGTGATTGAAGAATTGCTCTATACAGATCGCAATCTGCCGGATAGTAATATTTATTTTGAAACGATTCAGAACTATTTGATTGATCTAGGTGAGGCAAGTCAGTTTATTTCGGCATTAGCAAAAGTAATTCGGCAGTTAATCATTGATCATCTTCATATAGTCGGCGATATTTTTGACCGAGGGGCAGCCGCAGATAAAGTAATGAATGAAATCATGGCTTATCATTCTGTTGATATTCAGTGGGGCAATCACGATATTATCTGGATGGGGGCTTTCTTCGGATCAAAAGAATGCTTGCTTATTCTCTTGCGAATAGCTGCTAGATATGGCTATCTTTACGATATTGAGAGAGCTTATGGTCTCAATCTAAGACCGCTCGTTCTTTTTGCCGAAAAGACTTATTCTGAAAATGCAAAGTTCAAACCAAAATTAGGAAAAAGAAGCGATAGCTATTCTCCTAAAGAAATCCTCCAGCTGGAAAAGGTTCACCAAGCACTAGCAATCATTCAGTTTAAATTGGAAAATCAACTGATTAAAAGGCGACCGGAGTTTGATATGGCTCAACATCTTACTCTTGATAAGATTGATTACTGGGAAGAGAGTATTCTAGTTGAAGAAAAGAAGCATTTTTTAGCTAATACTTGCTTTCAAACAATCAATCCTCAACAGCCAGATCAGCTGACAGATGAGGAAGAAGAAGTGGTTGCTACTTTGCTGGATTCATTCCAGCATTCTATTCAGCTCAAGAACCACATTTCTTTTTTGATGAACAAGGGCTCCATGTATAAAATTTATAACAGTCATCTCCTTTTTCATGGTTGCATTCCTTTGGAAGAGTCTGGAGATTTTCAACCTTTGCAGATCAATGAAATTCGCTATGCTGGTAAAGAATTGCTCGACTTTTTTGAATACCACATTCGAGAAAGTTCTAAAAATCCAGAGATTCAGAACGATTTCTCAACGGATCTTATCTGGTACTGTTGGAATGGAAAACTATCTCCCTTGTTTGGCAAGGACAAGATGACCACCCTAGAACGTTATTTTATTGAGGATAAGGAAACGCACGTTGAAAAGGAAAATCCCTATTTCTCCTATCGGAATTCTGCTAAGATTTGCAAGTTGATTTTGGAAGAATTCGGGCTCTTTTTTGAAGATTCTAGGATTGTAAATGGGCATACACCTGTAAAAACATTGAAAGGCGAATCTCCAATCCGAGGAGAAGGCATGCTATTTGTCATTGACGGTGGGTTGTGTGAAGCCTACCAAAAGAAAACGGGTATTGCTGGTTATTCCTTGCTCAATAATTCATATGGTTTTCAAATTGTCACACACCAACCTTTTCAAAATGTGCAAAAAATGATTGAGAAGGCTGTGGATCTCTCATCCTTGAAGAAAGTGATTGAGCATGTCCGTGAGCGAACTTTGATAAAATCAACGACAATCGGGCAAAGTCTCATCGAACAACAACAGGAACTATCTGCTCTCTTGCATGAATTTTATGATTAACCTTTACGGCTCTCCAAGCCAAAACTTGGAGGGCCTTTTCATTTCAAGTTTTGCTGTTGTCCCCATTTCTTTTTCGTGTTACAATAGGAGTATTGAAATGGAGAGGTTTAAGATGATTTATTTAGACAATTCAGCAACAACCAAGCCTTACCCAGAGGCTTTGGCTACCTATACAGAAGTTGCTTCTAAAATTTGGGGAAATCCTTCTAGTCTCCACAGTTTGGGCAATCAGGCGACCCGCTTGTTAGATGCATCTCGCAGGCAAATTGCGGAGCTTCTCGGTAAATCCTCTCAAGAGATTTTCTTTACGTCTGGAGGGACGGAAGGCGATAATTGGGTTATCAAGGGTGTGGCTTTTGAAAAAGCGCGTTATGGCAAGCATATCATTGTGTCTGCTATTGAGCATCCAGCAGTGAAAGAATCCGCTCTCTGGCTGACGCAGCAAGGTTTTGAAGTGGATTTTGCGTCTGTTGATAAAAAAGGTTTTGTAGATGTTGAAAAATTAGCTACCCTTATCCGATCGGATACGACTTTAATTTCAGTTATGGCGGTCAACAATGAAATCGGCTCTGTTCAACCAATTGCAGCTATTTCAGAACTTTTAGCGGACAAGCCAACTATTTCTTTTCATGTGGATGCGGTTCAAGCCATGGCCAAGATTCCAACGGAAAATTATTTAACTGATCGCGTAGACTTTGCAACATTTTCCAGTCATAAATTTCATGGCTTACGGGGTGTTGGTTTTGTCTATATCAAGTCTGGTAAGAAAATCAGTCCGCTGTTGAATGGTGGCGGTCAAGAATCAGACAAGCGTTCTACGACTGAAAATTTGGCGGGTATTGCAGCAACCGCAAAAGCCTTGCGCATATCTATGGAAAATTTGGAAACTTTCACCACACGAACCGCAAAAATGAAAGAGATTATCCTAGAAGAGCTAGCGAAATACCCTAATGTGACGATTTTTTCAGGAATAGATGAGTTTGCGCCCCATATCCTGACTTTTGGAATTAAAGGCGTACGAGGTGAAGTAGTGGTTCATGCTTTTGAAGAGTATGACATTTATATATCTACTACGAGTGCTTGTTCCTCTAAAGCTGGCAAACCAGCTGGAACATTAATAGCTATGGGTGTTGAAAAATCCCTAGCTCAAACGGCTGTGCGAATTAGTCTGGATGCCGATAATGACATGAGTCAGATTGAGCAATTCCTGACAACGTTTAAACTCATTTATGAAAAAACTAGAAAAGTAAGGTAAACAATGCAATATTCAGAAATTATGGTTCGTTACGGCGAGCTTTCAACCAAAGGAAAAAATCGCATGCGTTTTATTAACAAATTGAAACGCAATATGCAAGCAGTCCTCTCTGTTTACCCAGATGTGCATGTGAAAGCAGACCGAGATCGTGCACATGTCTATCTTCACGGAACGGACTATCAACCTGTTGCAGAATCGCTTAAACAAATTTTTGGGATTCAAAATTTCTCTCCGTCTTATAAGATTGAAAAATCAGTTCCTGCTTTGGTTGAAGCGGTGCAGACAATTATGAAAGAAATTTATAAAGAGGGGATGACTTTCAAGATTGCCAGCAAACGCAGTGACCACAATTTTGAATTGGATAGTCGTGAATTGAACCAGACCTTGGGAAATGCAGTCTTTGATGCGATTCCACATATTCAAGTCAAGATGAAAACGCCAGATATTACACTGCAAGTAGAAATCCGCGAAGAAGCAGCCTATCTGTCCTATGAAACGATTCGTGGAGCAGGCGGTCTTCCTGTCGGAACATCTGGAAAAAGCATGCTGATGTTGTCAGGTGGGATTGATTCACCCGTTGCAGGCTATCTAGCTCTAAAACGCGGGGTGGATATTGAAGCGGTGCATTTTGCTAGCCCCCCTTATACAAGTCCCGGTGCTCTCAAAAAGGCGCAAGATTTGACGCGCAAATTAACCAAATTTGGTGGCAATATTCAATTTATTGAAGTGCCATTTACAGAAATTCAAGAAGAAATTAAAGCGAAAGCACCAGAAGCTTATCTGATGACCCTAACTCGACGCTTTATGATGCGCATTACAGATCGCATTCGTGAAGAACGTAGTGGGCTCGTTATCATCAACGGAGAAAGCCTTGGTCAAGTTGCCAGCCAAACGCTAGAAAGCATGCAAGCAATCAATGCTGTCACTAACACTCCAATTATTCGCCCAGTTGTGACCATGGATAAGCTGGAAATCATTGACATTGCTGAAAAGATTGATACCTTTAATATCTCAATTCAGCCCTTTGAAGATTGCTGTACCATTTTTGCCCCAGATCGTCCGAAAACCAATCCAAAGATAAAAAATGCAGAGCAATACGAAGCACGTATGGATGTGGATGCTTTAGTGGAACGTGCTGTTGCTGGTATCATCATTACTGAAATTACACCAGAAGCAGAAACAGACGAGGTGGATGAAATGATTGAGGGATTGTTGTAATAAGAACGGATTTTGAGATTGAAAGTTATTCTGGGAAATTATTAAAAATTACTAAAAGCTACTGAGTTAGTCTTTTGATAAAAAATACTTGCCAAAGGCTATCAGAAATGCTATACTTATAGAGTTGACTATGCACAGCCTGTGCAACCGCTCGAACATCGTCATAAGTGGTTCGTCCCACGATGCTAGGCGAGTCTTCACAAAATTAGGGGAAACCCGTAAAATTCATAGGAGGTGCATAATGAGCACATACGCAATCATTAAAACTGGCGGCAAACAAGTTAAAGTTGAAGTTGGTCAAGCAGTTTACGTTGAAAAATTGGACGTTGAAGCTGGTCAAGATGTAACATTTGACGAAGTTGTTCTTGTTGGTGGTGAGAACACTGTTGTCGGAACCCCACTTGTTTCTGGAGCTACTGTTGTTGGAACTGTTGAAAAACAGGGAAAACAAAAGAAAGTCGTTACTTACAAGTACAAACCTAAAAAAGGTAGCCATCGTAAACAAGGTCACCGTCAACCATATACTAAGGTTGTCATCAATGCAATCAACGCTTAATTTTTAAGGAGAGCACATGATACAAGCAGTCTTTGAACGAGCCGAGGATGGTGAGCTGAGGAGTGCAGAAATTACTGGACACGCCGAAAGTGGCGAATACGGCTTTGATGTCGTGTGTGCGTCGGTTTCTACGCTTGCCATAAATTTCATCAATTCGATTGAAAAATTCGCAGGCTATGAACCAATCTTAGAATTAAACGAAGAAGAAGGTGGATTTTTACGAGTAGAGATTCCTACGGATATTCCACCTCACCAAAGAGAAATGACTCAACTTTTCTTTGAATCATTCTTCTTAGGTATGGCAAACTTATCGGAGGACTCATCTGAGTTCGTCCAAACAAGAGTTATCACAGAAAACTAACACGGAGGAAAAACATTATGTTGAAAATGAATCTTGCTAATCTGCAACTTTTCGCCCATAAAAAAGGTGGAGGTTCTACATCTAACGGACGCGATTCACAAGCAAAACGTCTTGGAGCTAAAGCGGCTGACGGACAAACTGTAACTGGTGGATCAATTCTTTATCGTCAACGCGGTACTCACATTTATCCAGGTATCAACGTTGGACGTGGTGGAGATGACACTTTGTTTGCAAAAGTTGAAGGCGTTGTACGCTTTGAACGCAAAGGTCGCGATAAAAAACAAGTTTCTGTTTACCCAATTGCGAAATAAGAATTGAAAGTCCCTACCTCATGGTACGGGTCTTTCTTTTGGAAATGATAATTTGAAAACAACAAAAGAAATGTAGATAAAACGAACAATCTTCATCTCATTATAAGATAGCTGTGAACAATTTTGCAGCTATCTTTATTTTAAGTACATTTTACATGTGTTTTTCATGTATTTTAGTATCATATTAGTTGAATTATTCCAATTATCAAAGTATAATGTATAATGACATCTTTAACGTGATTACAAGTAATAATATAGTTGTAATTAGTAATGAAATTCTTCTATTTCCATATATAGTTATACCTTCAGGAATAGATAAGATAAATAATTTATAAAAAGGATACTAGCATGTTTAGAAAAAATAATGAACTTCAAGGTCATGGCTCAATTCGTAAAAATAAAATTTACGGGACTGTTGGTGTTATTATATTTGGAATAATCGCAATGTTTAGTTTACACAAGAGTGTGGCGGCTGATGATATTGAAAGTCCTAAAACAACAGCACCTATACCTATAGCTGAAGCGTCAGATACAAGTCTTGTTGTACAATCACAAATGGCTAGACAAGAAGATAATACTACTCTGACAACTACAAAGGCTGATTCAGCTACTACTATGAATTCAACTAGTAGAGCAGCTGCAACAGCACCTACTGCAGCCGCTTCTCAAGCAATGCTATCTACTGCACAGACAGAAAATCAAAATCCAAATGTAACAGTTGAAAATCAAGAATTAAAAGACGCTGTAACAGAAGCCAAGAATAATGGGATTGAAGCAAAGCAAGAGACGACAGAAAATATTGGAACTGCGAATATTAAAGAAGAGGTTGCAACTTTAGAAGCTGAGGCTGTCACTCGTGAGAAAGAGCAGGCCCAAAAAATAAAGGAGGCAGTTGATAAATATAAAAACGACTATGCAACTGCACAGAGTAATACTCAAAAACCAGGTTATCTTAGTGAAGTTGTAACTCAAGGACTGAAATTTGAAAACGAACCAAATGCTCACCTATCAATTACAGGTACAACTGAATTTGGTCAGCAAGATGCGCCTAGAGCGTACTCATATGAAGAATATATAGGTAGTGGTAGGACATTTGCTAATAATCCAATAGCTGCATACAAAACTTCTGCATCAGGGAATTTTGTGATTCCCAAAATTAACAAAGGTCAAACTATAACAGCTACTTACACAAATCTACAAAATTCTAGCTATAATGGTACAAAAATTGCTAAAGTTGTTTATGAAGTAACAAATTTAAATAATGGGATAGGAATAATCGGTTTTGCTGAGAAAGATCCAACTAAGGGGATTTATACTTTTTATAACTTAACTGCTCCTTCTAAATATGGTGTAAAAATTCGTTTTTATGACGAGAATGATAATATCATCCAATTTAAGCAAGCAACTCCAGCTATATTGGCACTGACAAGTTTGTCAAAAACGATACGTGCTGATGGAAAGAAGCATGAAGAGGGGATAGCAGACTATAACTTCAAACCAGTAAAAATAACTGGTTCGTATGTTGAAAAACAATCTGATAATCGTTTAGCTGCAAGTAGTCCGACACAAAATATCCCAGATAGATATAACCATCCGGATTTTTATAAGACTAGTATCGCTGGTGTAATAGATAATGGCGATGTTATCTCGTTTACCATGCGTAGGGATTCAGAGTTTGATAGCGGGTACTGGTTAGCAATTACAAGTAAATTGCCTTCACCTTTCGTTTTAACTAAGCCTAATTTAAGTTATAAATTCTTTAGCTATAATAAAGCAGGAACTGTATTACTTGACAATTATATTCAAGGTACAACTACTAAGTTGACAGAAACACAAACTGTCAAACCTAAAGGCACACTTATAGGTGAAAGTTATACAGGAACGCATGAAGACCGAATAACATTCAATGGTAAAGTTTATAAATATGTATCGTCATCTGATAATATAACAGGTACAGTTAAATTAGGAATAACCAATGTATATAATTCTTACGTTGAAGTGACTGGAAATGTTATCGTAAATTATAGAAATCAAGCTGGCGAAACGATTAAAGAGAGTGTTGAAGATACTTCTAATGCTTCTATTAATACCGATTACAATACGGAAGAACATCGCAAAACGACGATAGTCACTTCTGACGGGAAGACCTATCGATTAGTGGATTCCCAACTTCCAAGCAACGAAAAAGGGAAGGTCATTGAAGGGACGACCCAAGTGACGTACGTTTATAAGGAAGTGTTGGGAAATGTGACGGTTCATTACCAAGATGAGTCCGGTCACCAGCTGCAAGACGATGTCACAGCCCTTTCCGGAGCCTCCACCAATACGCCTTATGATACGGAAGAACATCGCAAAACGACGATAGTCACTTCTGACGGGAAGACCTATCGATTAGTGGATTCCCAACTTCCAAGCAACGAAAAAGGGAAGGTCATTGAAGGGACGACCCAAGTGACGTACGTTTATAAGGAAGTGTTGGGAAATCAAAAAGTAACTTATACAGTTATTGATGATACGACAGGCACCACTCTGGAAAACCAAGTAGAGTTGACGACGGGAGAGTCAGATTCAGCTCTTCCAGCAGCTGCTAAAACGAAGTATGATCAAGTTGTCAAAGGGTACACAGATAAAGGCTATGAATTGGTTTCTAAAGACGAATTACCAGCTAAGTTCGACCTTGATAGCAGTCATGATCAAAACGTGACGGTTCACTTGAAACATGGCACAGCAGAAAGTCAAGAAAGCAAGAAAGTGAGCTTGACGGTTCGTTATCATGGAGCAGGTAGCCAGACACCAGCCGATAATGTGCAAACAGCAACTTGGACACGGACGGTGACGAAAGATAAGGTAACGGGAGATGTTGTGAAGACTACGGATTGGGTAGCTGACAAGGCAACCTATGACGCTGTTCCATCTCCAGTCATTCCAGGCTACACAGTAGATGTGGCAACTGTTTCGGCAGAAACAGTCACTCAAGAGGATATGGTTAAGGATGTTTATTATACTGCGATCCCAGTAACTCCAGATAAACCAACTCCTCCAGTAGTTCCGTCAACGCCGGACAAGCCAACTACTCCGACAGTTGTACCAACGACTCCTACAAAAGCAACTCCAACGAAAACAGAAATCTTACCAAGCACAGGTGATGTACAAGATGGTTCAACTCTTACAATGCTGACAGGTATCGGTTTACTTTTATCAGCTTTAGGTTTAGTTGGTCATCGAAAAAAAGAAGATTGATGAACCTTTTGTAAACATATAAAAGTAAACTAAAGGTTGAATCATTCGATAGAAAGGATAAGCTTTACAAGCAACTTGGCATAGTTGATTTGTGAAGCTTCCTTTTTTTGTTAAAAGATTGAAACAATATGCTTGACAAAAGAAAGTCTTCATGGTTTAATATACCCCATAAGGGTATAAATGGAGGTGCTTATGTTTCACTTATTTACGAAAATAGATAGTATTTCTACAAGTGAATTGGAACAAAAATTAAAAGAGAAGATTCAACTGCTAGATGTACGAACACCGTCTGAATATCGGCGTGGTCATATCAAAGGCGCAAAGAATGTCCCACTCAATGAAATCGCAAGATACACGCCAGCAACAAATGAAACACTGTATGTCATTTGCCATTCCGGTGTGCGGAGCAAAATGGCAGCCAAAAAGCTAAAGAAAAAAGGCTATGATGTTGTCAATGTTCAAGGCGGTATGAGTGCTTGGACCGGAAAAGTTGTTTAAAAGTGATAAAGGAGGAAGTTGAATGAAAATTATCATTGTTGGTGGAGTTGCAGGTGGAATGTCTGCAGCGACGCGTTTAAGACGGCTAAAAGAAGACGCTGAGATTATTATTTTTGAAAAGGGACCATTCGTTTCCTTTGCGAACTGTGGTCTGCCTTACTATGTTTCTGGAGAAATTGCTGAGCGGGAAGACTTGTTAGTGCAAACGCCTGAGAGTTTAAAGGCACGCTTTCGTTTAGATGTGCGACCTTTCCATGAAGTGACGGCTATCTCACCAGATCAACATATAGTGACGGTTCGGCATGACGGAAAGGAATTTACAGAGAGTTATGATAAGTTGATTTTATCTCCGGGGGCAAAGCCTTTTGTGCCTCCAATTGAAGGTTTGGAAACAGCTGAAAATACCTATACTTTACGTAATGTTCCTGACCTAGATGAGATTATGTTGGCTTTGGAGAAAGAACCAAAAGAAGCTGTGGTGATTGGTGCTGGATTCATTGGGCTTGAAATGGCAGAAAATCTTCGTAAGCGTGGTTTGAATGTGACAATTGTTGAGAAAGCACCGCATGTTTTGCCACCGCTTGATGAAGAAATGGCTGCTTTTGTTCAGGCTGAATTGTTGAAAAACGGTATTCAAGTAATTACTTCTCAGTCTGCTACGCGGTTTGAGGACAAGGGAAAGGTCATTGTGCTGGAAAATGGGCAAAAGATTGCTTCTGATGTGACCATTCTGTCTGTCGGGGTGCAACCGGAGAATGCTTTGGCACAGGCGGCAGGTATTGAACTGGGACTGCGTGGCGGTATCTTAGTCAATGAGCGTTACGAAACCAGTCAACCTGATATTTATGCAGTCGGCGATGCGATTGTGGTTAAGCAAGAGATTACAGGAGAAGATGCGCTGATTTCATTGGCTTCGCCTGCCAATCGTCAAGGTCGCCAAGTGGCGGACGTGATTGCTGGGGTAGCTCGCAAGAATAAAGGCAGCATTGGTACAGCTATTGTTCGGGCATTTGACATGACGGCAGCTTCAACAGGGCTGAGCGAGCGCATTCTTCGTATGAATGGCCTGCCTTATCAAGTTATTCATGTCAGTGGTAAGGATCATGCTGGCTACTATCCGGGTGCGACTGATGTGACCTTGAAACTCCTCTTTGAGCCAACAAGTGGCAAAATTTACGGTGCACAAGGTGTTGGGAAAAAAGGCGTTGATAAACGGATTGATATTTTGGCAACGGCTATCAAAGGCAATCTAACCATTTTTGATTTGCCAGAGTTGGAATTTACCTATGCGCCACCGTTTGGCTCTGCTAAAGATCCGGTCAATATGCTGGGATATGCAGCCTTAAACTTGGTAGAAGGTTTGAGCGACAATATCCAGTGGTATGAATTGGAAGATGAACTAGCTGCTGGTAAGAAGTTCCTAGATGTGCGGACGGCTAGTGAGCTTCAACAAGGTCGTTTGAAAGTGGATACGGTTCACATTCCTTTAAATGAATTGCGTGAGCGTTTAGGAGAGTTAGACAAGTCGCAGGATTATATCGTGAGCTGTCATAGTGGACTTCGTAGCTATATTGCCGAGCGCATTCTCAAACAAGCAGGATTTTCTGTTCAAAATCTAGACGGCGCCTTTGCCTTGTACAAAATGGTAAAACCAGAGGGAGTAGAATATGGAAACTAGCATCAGCATGCCTGAATTTTATAAAAAATATCAGACAGAAATCTTATCCATTCTTGATGTGCGAGAAGATTATGAGTTTCAAATGGGACACGTGCCGACGGCAAAAAATCTGCCATTAAGCACTTTTGAGACGGGCTACAAACAACTGAACCAGCAGGAGAAATACTATGTCATCTGTCAATCTGGCGCACGTTCTGCGGCTGCGTGTCAGTTTTTAAGTGCGCAAGGATTTGATGTAACCAATGTAGCTGGGGGCATGAATTTCTGGCATGGCGAGGTGGAATAAGGAAAGAGAAAAGAAACTGAATAAAAACCTTTCAAAAATAGTAAAAAGCTTAAAATCAAGTTATCAAAAACGTTGATTTTAAGCTTTTTCTTGTTCATTGCTTCATTTTGACTAGAAATTGAGTTTTTGTCCAACCTATAACTCAATAATATGTGGCTCATAACCAATAGCTTCTAGGAATTTGAGTAAGTCCGTTGTGTCTAAAAAGAGTGTTTTTTCATTGGTATTGGGGTGAAAACTCATTCGTTTTTCCGACATGATTTCTTTGTCAAAATAAACTTGAATGTCTTTATCGGCATTGTTTAACAATCCAAATGGAGAAACAACACCTGCTGGCAACATCATTTTTTCAAATAGACTGTCAGCGGATGCCATGCGGATTCTATTAGCTTTTACCAGTTCTTTAAATAAGTCCATGTCCAAGCGCTTTTTGTCATCCATGATGAGCAAGTAGTAGGCGGTTTTCTTCTTGTTAGTGAGAAACATCGTTTTGGTGCGGACGCCTTCAATGCCTTCGATAAAGCTGTCTGCCTGCTCGGTCGTAAGTGCCGGTTCGTGTTCCACGATTTCAAATGGAATGTTTAACTTGTTCAAGGTTTCTTCTACTTTTGCGTATAAGTCCATTTTACTTGCCTCCTTTGATTTGTTTTATTACTCTTATTATACCATATTGAGGAGGACTTTTCTTTCAATGGTTGGCAACCTGCCCCCAAAAGCAGTCCATTCCGTCGATCGGGTAGATAAGCCTGCCCTAAAAGTAGTTCACTTCATCCGTCGGGCTGACAGCTAGCCTAGAAACAGGTTTGCTCTGTCCGCTGGACTGACGGCTTGCCTAGAAACAAGTTCACTTCGTCCGCCGGACTGACGGCTTGCCCAGAAACAAGTTCACTTCATCCGCCGAGCGGACAGCTTGCCTAGAAACAAGTTTGCTCTGTCCGCTGGGCTGACGACTTGCCTAGAAATAAGTTCACTCCGTCCGCCGGGCTGACAGCTTGCCTCGAAACAAGTTTGCTCTGTCCGCCGGGCTGACGACTTGCCTAGAAACAGGTTCACTTCGTCCGCCGGGCAGACACACTCCTTTAAGAACTACTTTTGCCCATTGTGCAGTTCTATTTTTCTAAAAAAGTGATAGTTGGAATCATCCCTTATATTGTGTACCGTAAATAAACAAACCTCAGCAGTTTTCGTCGCCTGCTGAGGTTATTTTCGCTTGATAAGGTATTGGACGGCTTTCTCTAGTCGCTCTTTTTGTGCTTCGGGGTCGTCCAAAGGGTGATTGAGACATTCAGTGAGATTTTCAGTAATCATCAACTCAATGACCCGCTCGACACTAGAGCGAACAGCGGTTAATTGGGTGATAATGTCCGCACAGTCGCGCTCTTCCTCTATCATTTTTTGAATGCCGCGCAGTTGTCCTTCGGAGCGTTTCAGCCGCGTAATAAGCTTTGAATTTGCCATGTCCTTGTCCTCAGTTTATTTTTTTACATTATATCTTGAATAGACCTCTTTGTCAAAGTTCTCGCTCTTTCTTTATGATATAATGAGGGGGGATGATGTGAACGGTTTGTGTCAAACTTGGATGTTCACCATGATAGAATCCATCTATGTCGGTCAGTAACAGGAGGTAAACATGTGTCAAGAATGTTATTCTAGGAAAAGTAGAAGAACGCCTTTACTGAATCCTTTGGATTGTTTGCAACACCATAGGCAGTATATTTGCGGAACATGTGGGCGGTGTATCTGCATTGAAAAAGACCCAAAGAGAGGATTGCAAAGGTGGCATTTTCCGTTTAAATCATTAGAAATCGCAAAGCTATACTTGCGAACCGCTGATTATACGATGAAAAAGCCATGCGGTATTTATGAAATAGAAAATAGCAAGGGAAGGCTGTCTTATAAAATTTTTGCGGCAAAAGAAGATTTACAAGTATTTTTAAAAAAGAATAAGGATAAAACATGCCCATTGCTGGCACCTGTTTTTACCGTTCATGAATACAAAGAGTATCCAAATACAGAAGTGCGAAAATTGACAGCTGATGAGATAAGCCGCTACATGAGTGAAAGAAGTTGAATGTCACTTGCAGCAGCCAAAAACAACTTGTTTTATCTGCTTTATTAGGAAGATATGAAAGAAGCGACGACTGGATTTCATGGGTGTATGACGGTTTAGTTATGCCTTGATTTATGGTATAATGATAAAACACTTGAAAGAGGATAAAAGGATGAATATTCAACAACTGCGCTATGTTGTAGCCATTGCCAATAGTGGCACCTTTCGTGAAGCCGCTGAGAAAATGTATGTCAGCCAGCCGAGCTTATCCATTGCGGTTCGAGAATTAGAAAAAGAACTGGGTTTTAAAGTATTTCGCAGAACGAGTAGCGGTACATTTCTGACACGTCGAGGGATGGAATTTTACGAAAAAGCTCAAGAATTGGTTAAAGGATTTGATATCTTTCAAAATCAGTATGCCAATCCAGAGGAAGAAAAAGCAGAATTTTCCATTGCCAGCCAGCACTATGATTTCTTGCCGCCTCTGATAACAGAATTTGCCAAACGCTATCCAAAAGATAAGAATTTCCGAATTTTTGAATCTACAACGGTGCAGATTTTAAATGAAGTCGCACAAGGACACAGCGAGATTGGCATTATCTATCTGAATAACCAAAATACCAAGGGAATGATGCAGCGGATGGATAAATTGGGGCTGGAAGTGGTAGATTTGATTCCTTTTCAGACACACATTTATCTGCGGGCGGATCACCCCTTAGCTGGGAAAGAGGAGCTGGTTATGGACGATTTGGCAGATTTGCCGACGGTTCGTTTTACACAGGAAAAGGACGAATATCTCTATTATTCAGAGAATTTCGTGGACACCAGCGCCAGTTCGCAGATGTTTAATGTGACGGACCGTGCTACTTTAAATGGTATTTTGGAGCGGACAGATGCTTATGCGACAGGCTCTGGATTTTTGGATAGCAATAGTGTAAACGGCATTACGGTGATTCGGTTAAAAGACAATTTGGAAAACCGCATGGTATATGTCAAACGCGAAGATGTAGAATTGTCTCCAGTCGGCGCTGCTTTTGTTGCTGTGATGGAAGAATATTTTGCAAAAAGAGGTAAAAAATGAAACGAAAAGTGACCGTGCCGATTGTGATTGTGGCTTTGATTGCGCTGGATCAATGGGTCAAGTTTGAAATTGTTAAAAACATTCAATTAGGTGAAGTAAAGCCCTTCATTCCAAAGATTGTGAGTTTGACTTATTTGCGAAATACAGGAGCGGCATTTTCAATTCTGGAGAACCAGCAATGGTTGTTTGCGGTAATTACTTTAGTGGTGATTGGAGCTGCTATTTGGTATTTGAGCAAGCACATCAAAGGTTCTGTCTGGCTGCTGTCTGCTTTGTGCTTGATTATTGCAGGGGGAATTGGAAATTTTATTGACCGCATGCGCCAAGGTTTTGTCGTGGATATGTTTCAGCTCGATTTTATCAATTTTGCAATTTTTAATGTTGCGGATAGTTATCTGACGATTGGCGTGCTTGTGCTGATAGTGATGATGTTAAAGGAAGAGGACAATGCAAGTTAAAGTAGAGATTGGCGGTGTACGGTTGGACAAGGCGGTTGCTGATTTGACACCATTATCCCGCAGCCTTGCCAATGAACAAATCAAAAATGGACAAATCTTAGTCAACGGACAAGTGAAGAAAGCCAAGCATGCTGTCAAGGCAGGCGACGTGATTACTTATGAATTGCCCGAACCAGAAGCACTAGAATATGTTGCAGAAAATCTGCCACTAGATATTGTTTATCAGGATGAAGATGTTGCAGTGGTGAACAAGGCTCAAGGTATGGTGGTGCATTCCAGTGCAGGGCATACGAGCGGAACGCTGGTCAATGCGCTGATGTACCACATCAAGGATTTGTCCGGTATCAATGGTGTTTTGCGCCCTGGAATTGTTCATCGGATTGATAAGGATACATCCGGATTGTTGATGATTGCCAAGAACGATGATGCGCATATCAAGCTGGCTGATGAATTAAAAGCTAAAAAATCTCTACGGAAGTATTGGGCTATTGTGCATGGCAATTTGCCAAATGATAGAGGTGTTATTGAAGCACCAATTGGGCGAAGTGAAAAAGATCGCAAGAAGCAAGCTGTTACAGCTAAAGGTAAACCAGCAATCACTCGTTTTCACGTTTTAGAGCGCTTTGGGAATTATACTTTAGTAGAATTGCAATTAGAAACAGGTCGTACCCACCAAATCCGTGTGCACATGGCTTATATTGGTCATCCGGTAGCAGGGGATGGCGTGTATGGACCACGAAAAACCTTGAAGGGGAATGGGCAATTTTTGCATGCCAGAACGCTTGGATTTACTCATCCTAAGACAGGAAAAATCATGGAATTTACAGCAGAAGTGCCAATCGTTTTCCAAGAAACGCTAGAACAATTGCGAAAAGGAAAGAAGTGAAACATAAAGGAATCGTATTTCATTTCTTTTTATTTTGCTTAAAATTTTGGTGTAATAACGCAGTATATCAGGCTTGGTAGAGAATAAAAATGATTTTATGGGTAAGTGACGCTATAAAAATGCATACCCAAGTAATTAATCTTTATCTTGTTTAATCGGAGAGATGTTCCCCTCATCAATAAAAATGATATGGTTTTTGTTGTTGAGTTAAAAGTTAGTAATAATGATGATACATTGAGCACACAGATTGCATTCATGGTGCAGGTAGAGTTGTTGGTTCTATTGATTGATGTTGATAGTTTTATACGGCAAATCCTATTCATTATCCAGATGCAAAGGGCATGAATTTAATAGAAAAGGTTATATCAGATTCGCTTGAGATGGTAGAGGCGGCTAGCCTTGAAGCAGATGTTTTCAGAGGAAAAATTATCAAAGCCGTTGCTGTGTTTTATAAGCGTACTCAGGAACTCGAGGAAACTGAACCATAGAACTTTGTGGTATACTTTAGTGTGAAAGTTTGGAGGAGTGGGAAATGTTTTTTCAACCATTTCAAAATGAAATATTAATCAAAAACTTACTTCGAGAGTTATATGGTGAAGATATATCATTGCGTCCATTATCAGGCGGGACTGAAAATTTAAATTATGTAATGAATGAACGAGTTGTCGTGCGTATTCTTTATCTTCCCCAGACTTCCCCACTTTTTTATGAGGCAAAATCTTATTTGAAAAGAGAAATTCAATTTGTAAATGCGTTGTATGAGGAAGAACTAAATGATTTTGCTTACCTTCCTTTTCAGGACGGAGAGTGGATCTTCTCATTAAATGTTAATAAAGGTATTCTATATGTGATGCAATCTGTCTATTTAAAAGGAAAAACCATTTCCTTTGAGAAGAATATAATTCCTCAGATAGCCCAAAAGATCGTCCATTTTCATGATTTCTCAAAGGAAAGTTGTATAGAATATCAGAGAATTCCAGTCTATGATGATTTGGTTTCTAGTTTGCATATCAGGTTATTCTCTTACGAAAAGGAATTAGAAAAGGATATTTCAAATTATAAAAATTATTGGGAATTGTTTCAAATAAACACAAGTATTTTGGAGAAAGCGAAACAAGCACAGCCTGCCCTTTTTATTCATAACGATTTGCACGCTGACAATATTCTTTTTCACAAGGGTAAATTAACTATTCTAGACTTTGGTGATGCACGTTATTCCCTTCCAGAGGAAGATATTGGAACATTTTTATGGGGATTATCTTTGAAAACTGATGTTTCGTCATTTCCTGAATTGGCTAACTTATTTTTTTCAAATTATACTAGGGATATTAATCCAGAGCTTTGTTATCGTTTTGCTTTGCAACGTTTTTTAGAGATTCATTTATTTTACTTGGTAGAAAATCAAAAGAATAGTGCCTTAATGAAGTATCAAAAGGTAAAATTTACAAAAGAAAAAGTAATGATAGATTATTTAAACCATCACATTTCTTTTAAAAATTAGTCAATTTCTCTCATTTGTCAAATTTTTTATTTTATAGTAAAATGGGAAGGCATCATAAATTCTAAGTATTAGCAAGGAGAGAAGATGAATCAATTACCAAATTGTCCAAAATGCCAGTCAGAATATGTTTACGAAGATGGGTTACTATTCGTTTGCCCTGAGTGTGCTTATGAGTGGAATCCGGCTGAAGTCGATGAAGAAGATGCTGACATCAAAGCGATTGATGCAAATGGCAATCAACTTGTGGACGGAGATACTGTTACTCTCATCAAGGATTTAAAAGTCAAGGGTGCTCCAAAGGATTTGAAACAAGGGACGCGTGTGAAAAATATTCGGATTGTAGAAGGCGACCATAATATTGATTGCAAGATTGATGGTTTTGGTGCGATGAAACTTAAGTCAGAATTTGTTAAGAAAATCTGAGGTCAAAATGAAGCGAAATGTAATTTTTTATAGCCGTATGGTGCTCTTTCTCTTAGGGTTTGTGGGAGTTTATCTTGAAATTACAAAGCATGGTGGTTTTGGCATGCTCATGTATTATACTGTTTTGTCTAACATTATCGTAACAGCTTTCACAGCATATTTATTATACTTAATGGCGCGTTCTGAAAATCATTGGCAAACGAAATCACTCTTTCGGATAAAGGGTGGTGTGACCATGTGTATCATGATTACTTGTGTTATTTATCATTTTATGCTTGCTCCTTTAGCAACTGATTTTTATCGCTTGGAAAATTTTCTATGCCATTACATTGTCCCATTGTGGTTTTTAGCAGATACCTTGCTTTTTGATAAACGTTTACAATATCGATGGTATGACCCTGTTGCTTGGACGAGTGTTCCCTTGCTTTACATGGTTTTTGCTCTGTTTAATGGCTTGGTTATCAAGTGGCCTATTCCAGGTGCTAAGGACAGTCCTTTTGCTTACTTTTTTTTAAATATCCCAAAATATGGCTGGCCTTATGTTTTACAGTGGTCACTTAAAATCTTTATCGGCTATCTATTGGCGAGCTTTTTGCTTTTTGGATTCATGTCTGTTTTCTCACGTAGAAAATCATTATCCTAATACACAAAAAGCAGATTGTGTCTGAAGAAACACTTTTTAGTTATTTTCTTCAGGTTTTTTTGTTGAAAAATAAAATTGTTTGAAGCTAGTCAAAACTTCTATCATTATCTATAATTATAGAACCATTTATGACTGATAGGTGTATAATTAATAGAATAAGCATAAATGTGAAAAATGATGAAAAAGGTATTATATGTATGAAAGTAAAAATTTGTAAAAATGATTTTAGCCTTCAATGGCAGGGGATTTACCATTTAGCCTTAGTAGATTATCCTGAAATTAACAAATGGGAATTGGAAAAAATTGCCAAGTTCGTGGCATATGAAAAAATGTATGGTAGAACGACCAAAATCGAGTGTGAAAATATTGCTTTGCAACACCAAGTGTACTCTTATATAGCGAATAGCAAGGAAAAGTTTCCATTTATTCCGAAGGATAAACGAGAAGCAGGCACTTTTAATGTAGACGGTAAATGTGTAACTTCCAACCATCTCAGCCATACTTGTACTGTAGAAACTGCTAAAAAGATATTAAAAACTGGGAAATTACTGTCTGCTACAAAAGTTTTTGGATTGACTGGTGAGCAATTAGTACAAGATAAACGAAATGCAGCAGGTGATCCAGCGGATTATTTTGACTATGTCATGTTTGGGTGGTCTAATACGACATCTGGTTATAGGTTAGCAATGGAACGATTGCTAGAAAGAAATCCCACGGAAGTCGATCTGGAAGAAGCTTTCATACCTGGTGTTAGTTTTCATTTCTGGTATGAAACTATTGTGAATCAAAAGGGCTATGTATTTGATGGTTATCATGCAGCAAAAGTGAAAGATGAGGTATTGTTAGATCTCAGTCTTTGTGTCTGCATTATTGCAAGTCAAAATAAAAAGGAATTTGAAGGTATTATTCCAAATTATTTAAAAAACAGGATTCATTATTTAGATTATCAAAACGATGGACTGGTAAAATGGAATGATAAGGTATATGAAAAAGTGCTTGAGCTAGATGGTAGAGATAGGACGACCACTAGCATATTGTAAAAGATTTTGATAAGATAGAAAGTAATTAGGAGGCAGCTATGGATTTAGCAGAAATTAGAAAAGAAATTGATCAAATAGATGTAGACTTGATTACCTTGTTAGAGAAAAGAATGGCGTTAGTGAGCCAAGTAGCTCTTTACAAGCGTCAGACCGGGAAAGCAGTATTGGATACTCAGCGTGAGCAAATTATTTTAGAGAAAGTTGCAAATAGTGTGCAGGAAAAACAGTATGAAGACACCCTTGTGCAGACTTTTTCAGATCTTTTAAAACATTCACGTGCTTATCAAGAGCGGCATATCTAATATAGGAATGATAAAATGAAAAAAATTCATAGGTTAAAGTGGGTCAATATCGGAAATCAAGTGATAGCTATTACGGTATTGTCCATTCTTATGGGGCTAGTAATTGGAACTATTGATACGATATTTGGGCGAACGCTTATATTTTTAAGTGAAGTCCGCACTTTGCATTCCCTTTATTTGATTCCTTTTTTAGCTTTTGCAGGATTAGTGATTGTATTTCTCTATCAGAAATATGGTGGGAAAAGTAGCAAAGGAATGACCTTGATTTTTGAAGTTGGGCATGGTGTAGAAAATCACATTCCCAAGCGCTTAATCCCTCTTGTTATAGTGACGACTTGGTTGACGCATCTTTTTGGTGGATCGGCCGGTCGAGAAGGAGTAGCAGTACAATTAGGTGCCACAGTCTCTCACTGGTTTTGCAAGAAGTTTTCTATTCCTAATACTTCAAAAGTATTTTTAGTTACAGGAATGGCTGCTGGTTTTGCTGGACTATTTCAAACGCCACTGGCTGCAGTTTTGTTTGCGATGGAAGTCTTGGTTGTAGGAAACTTGCAGCTGACTGCTTTGTATCCTGCCATGATAGCCTCTCTCGTTGCTGCTTGGACATCACATGCGTTAGGTCTTGAAAAATTTATGCAACCAATTTCTGCTCATTTGGGATTATCTCCAATACTTGTTATTAAATTAGTGCTCCTTGGAGTTTTATTTGGACTTTGCGGCAATTTATTTGCTTATGCTCTCTCATGGAGCAAAAAGAAAGCAGCAATTATTTTTCCAAATCCCTACAAACGGATTGTCGTTATGGGAATATTTTTAAGTATCGTCTTTCTGCTGTTAGATAAAGGTCGCTACTCAGGGCTTGGAACAAATTTGATTGCAGCTAGTTTTGCTGGTCAGCCCGTCTATGTATATGATTGGCTCTTCAAGTTACTTCTAACAGTTTTAACTTTATCAGCAGGTTTTCAAGGTGGAGAAGTGACACCGCTTTTTGCAATTGGTACAAGCTTAGGTGTGTTGCTAGCAAGTTTATTTGGACTTCCAGTTGGTTTGGTTGCTGCACTAGGTTATGCTGCTGTTTTTGGAAGTGCGACCTCTACTTTCTTAGGTCCGATTTTAATTGGCTGTGAAGTATTTGGCTTTACTAATTTCCCCTATTTTTTCATAGTGTGTGCGGTGGCGTTTTCTCTACATCGTCAGCATTCGATTTATGGAGCTCAAAAAATTCGATATTAAAGCATGTTCTCCTGCGAGGTTTTGACTTGTAGGAGATTTTTATTTTGTGTTATACTAGAAAAAGCAATATTAGAAAAGGGAAATCATGACAAAAGCAGATACTATTTTTAAAGAAAATATTCGAAAAATCTTGACTGAAGGTGTTTTTTCTGAAAATGCACGCCCTCGTTATAAAAACGGGAAAGTGGCTAACTCTAAGTATATTACAGGTTCTTTTGCTGAATACGACTTGAGCAAGGGAGAATTTCCTATTACAACGCTTCGGCCGATTGCTATCAAGTCAGCTATCAAAGAGGTGCTCTGGATTTACCAAGACCAATCCAATAGCTTAGATATTTTAGAAGAAAAGTACAATGTTCATTATTGGAATGATTGGGAAGTAGGAGATACTCGCACGATTGGCTTGCGCTATGGCGCTGTTGTTAAGAAACATGATATTATCAATAAAATCTTGAAACAGCTAGAAATCAATCCTTGGAATCGACGAAATATTATCTCACTTTGGGATTATGAAGCATTTGAAGAAACAGAAGGTCTACTACCGTGTGCTTTTCAGACCATGTTTGATGTACGCCGTGTAGACGGTGACATTTATCTGGATGCAACTCTGACACAACGCTCAAATGATATGTTGGTAGCTCATCACATCAATGCCATGCAGTATGTAGCATTGCAAATGATGATTGCCAAGCATTTTGGCTGGAAAGTTGGTAAATTCTTTTATTTTGTCAACAACTTGCATATTTATGATAATCAATTTGAACAAGCTGAAGAATTACTTCGACGTGAACCGACGGATTGCCTGCCACGATTAGTATTGAATGTCCCAGACGGAACCAACTTTTTTGACATTAAAGCAGAAGATTTTGAATTAGTTGATTATATCCCTGTTAAGCCACAGTTGAAATTTGATTTAGCCATTTGAGAATGAAGTGATTTTCAGATTTTCAAAATCTAAAAAATAAAGGGCTGTATCTAACTATTTTCACAAGACATCATAAAAGAACGGATTTCTTGTGCAATATAAATTAGTGCTGATTTGATAGTTAAAATCAGCCTTTTTTTGTGAAATTTGATAAAATAGAAATATCAATTCAAAGGATGAGGAAATGACAAAGAAAATTGTAGCTATTTGGGCGCAAGATGAGAATGGCTTGATTGGGCGAGACAACACATTGCCTTGGCATTTACCAGCTGACCTCAAGCATTTTAAAGAAATGACAACTGGGCAGGCTATTTTAATGGGGCGAGTGACATTTGATGGGATGAACCGCAGAGTATTGCCCAATCGCACGACAATTATTTTGACGAGAGACAAATCATATCAAGTAGAGAATGAGCAAGTTCTGGTGTTTTATGATGTTGATTCTGTCATGAAATGGTATAAGAATCAAGAAAGAACTCTTTATATTATCGGTGGCGGTCAGATCTTTTCTGCATTCGAACCCTTAATAGATGAATTAGTTATTACCCGTATTCATGCTCGTTTACAAGGAGATACCTATTTCCCGAAAGATTTTAATATGACGAAATTTCAGGAGCTGTCTCATCAGTTTCATGCCAAAGATGAAAAGAATGAGTATGACTTTACTGTCACAACCTTTCAGAGAAAGGAGTCGTAATGGAACGTAGTATTTTCGGATTTTTTACGGCTCTTTTATGTGTCGTTTGTGTTATGGCGGCAACGCAAGCTTTTCGTAAAAAACGGTATGGATTGTCAGTGCTCTTTTGGCTGAATGCTTTTACAAATTTAGTGAATAGTATTCATGCTTTTTATATGACCTTATTTAAATGAGAAAATAGAATAAACAACGAATAGAATTGGAGTGAAAAATGCCTACAAATCGTACGAATGAAATGATGGTTTATT
Source organism: Streptococcus sp. HMSC034B03 (assembly GCF_001838575.1). NCBI lineage: Bacteria > Bacillati > Bacillota > Bacilli > Lactobacillales > Streptococcaceae > Streptococcus > Streptococcus sp. HMSC034B03. Next base: position 90,628 of record NZ_KV837619.1, on the reverse strand, counting down.
GCTCTTTTTGTGGTAAAAGCCAAGAAGAAGTCCAAAAAATTATCGCAGGAAATAATGCCTTTATTTGTAATGAATGCGTGGAATTAGCGCAAGAAATCATCAGAGAGGAACTAGCAGAAGAAGTACTAGCGGACTTGTCAGAAGTTCCAAAACCACAAGAACTACTCAATATTTTGAATCATTATGTGATTGGGCAAGACCGTGCTAAGCGTGCTTTGGCTGTGGCTGTTTACAATCACTATAAACGCATCAATTTTCATGATAATCATGAAGATGAGGAAGATGTCGAATTGCAGAAATCCAATATTCTCATGATTGGGCCAACTGGTTCTGGCAAGACCTTTCTCGCTCAAACCTTGGCGAAAAGTCTGAATGTTCCTTTTGCAATTGCAGACGCGACAGCTTTGACAGAAGCTGGGTATGTCGGAGAAGATGTTGAAAATATTCTCTTGAAACTCTTGCAAGCAGCAGATTTCAATATTGAGCGTGCTGAACGTGGTATCATCTATGTAGATGAGATTGACAAAATTGCGAAGAAAAGCGAAAATGTCTCTATTACTCGCGATGTGTCTGGTGAAGGCGTTCAGCAAGCGCTTCTAAAAATCATTGAAGGAACTGTTGCCAGCGTACCTCCGCAAGGCGGCCGCAAGCACCCTCAACAAGAAATGATTCAAGTAGATACGAAAAATATCCTCTTTATCGTTGGAGGAGCTTTCGACGGTATCGAAGAAATTGTTAAACAACGTCTAGGCGAAAAAATTATCGGTTTTGGTCAAAATAATAAAGCCATTGATGAAACTGGTTCTTATATGCAAGAAATCATCTCTGAAGATATTCAAAAATTTGGCTTGATTCCGGAATTGATTGGTCGTTTGCCTGTGTTTGCAGCGCTTGAGCCTTTGACAGTTGATGATTTGGTGCGAATCCTGCGCGAACCAAAGAATGCTTTAGTGAAGCAATATCAGACTCTCCTTTCTTATGACGATGTTAAACTAGAGTTTGATGATGATGCTCTTCAGGAAATTGCTAACAAGGCCATTGAACGCAAGACAGGTGCGCGTGGATTACGTTCAATCATCGAGGAAACTATGATGGATGTCATGTTTGAAGTTCCAAGTCAAGAAAATGTGAAGCTGGTACGGATCACCAAGGAAGCAGTTGACGGAACGGATAAGCCGATTTTAGAAACAGCATAAAGAGGTGTGCAATGGAAATTAACACACACAATGCAGAAATTTTGCTAAGTGCAGCAAATAAATCCCATTATCCGCAAGATGAGATTCCTGAAATTGCCCTTGCTGGACGATCAAATGTTGGTAAATCTTCCTTTATCAATACATTGTTAAATCGAAAAAATCTAGCTCGAACTTCTGGCAAGCCAGGAAAAACGCAATTGCTGAATTTCTTCAATATTGATGACAAACTTCGTTTTGTGGATGTCCCAGGATATGGCTATGCTAAAGTTTCTAAGACAGAACGAGCGAAGTGGGGCAAGATGATCGAGGAATATCTTACGAGCAGGGAAAATCTCAGAGCAGTTGTCAGTCTAGTGGATTTTCGGCATGAGCCAAGTGCAGACGATGTACAAATGTACGAATTTCTCAAATATTATGAAATACCAGTCATTGTCGTAGCCACGAAAGCTGATAAAATTCCACGCGGCAAATGGAACAAGAACGAATCAGTCATTAAGAAAAAGTTGGATTTTGATAAAAATGATGATTTTATTGTTTTTTCATCTGTCAATAAAGATGGTTTAGATGCAGCTTGGGATGCGATTTTGGAAAAAATTTAGAGTTGAAGAAAAACTGAGAATCATTTTCTCGGTTTTTTATAATGAATCTGTCACCAAATTGTAACTAAGGGCTGGGAATTTTATGTTATAATCAAAATATATTATACTGGAGAATAAGCTATGAGAAAGAAAAAATTGAAAAAAAGAATTTTAACAGTTCTAGCTTTGGCAGTCGCCGCTTTATTGGTTAGTGCAGTTTTGTCCAAGCAAGTTCACCCAGCTAGTGCCAATGATGAGGCTTATCAACGTCCGTTAACTCAAACAGAGGTGTTCATTTCACAAATTGGTGAAACGGCTCGTCAATTAGGACAAGAGAATGATTTGTATGCTTCAGTTATGATTGCACAAGCCATTCTGGAAAGCCATTCTGGACGTTCTGCTTTATCAGCCGCTCCTCATCATAATTTATTTGGCATCAAAGGACAGTATGCTGGGCAATCAGCAACAATGGCTACACTAGAAGATGATGGGCAAGGAAATACTTATAATGTCAATGCAGAATTTAGATCCTATCCAAGTTATGTTGAATCTTTACAAGACTATGTGGCGATTTTAAAACATAGTCGCTACACTTATGCTTGGAAGAGTAATACGACCAGCTATATGAATGCGACTGCTGCTTTAACAGGTGTCTATGCAACGGATACAAGCTATAATGTTAAGTTGAATAATTTGATTCAACAATATAATTTGACACAATACGATGTACCAAATGTGCAAGCAACCAATGTTGCAACAACTAACAAAGTCTACAATCCTTATCGCCAACAATACACAACGCAAGAAGTGTTAGATTTGGATGTTGCTTGGGCAAATCGTCATCAATAATATTTTATTTGAAAGAAATTTAGTAGGAGAGAACGAAATCGTTCTTCTCCTTTTTATCTGGAATTCATTTAACAAAAATTCTCCTATAAAAATAATTGTATCCGCTAACAAATCACAGAGAAGGCTAGATTATGATAAACTAGAACTAGTTTTGTATAAGAAAAGAGATTTCATGAAAGATTTATTGAAATATTTTAAGGGTTATATCAAAGAATCCTTGTTGGGGCCACTTTTTAAATTATTAGAAGCTAGTTTTGAACTATTGGTGCCAATTTTGGTTGCAACAATTGTAGACCAAACAATCCCTAAAAAAGATAGTGCGCATCTTTATACCATGGTCTTTTTACTGGTTGTCCTAGCATCGTTTGGTGTTGTTGTGGCGATTATTGCTCAATATTATTCCTCAAAAGCAGCAGTAGGATTTACACGTCAATTAACTAAAGATTTATATCAAAAAATCATGCGTTTGCCAAAAGCTAGTCAAGATAGCTTGACAACATCTAGTCTGGTCACTCGTTTGACAAGTGATACTTATCAAATTCAGACCGGTATCAATCAATTTCTTCGTCTTTTTTTGCGCGCGCCGATTATTGTTTTTGGCTCGATTATCATGGCATTTTTGATTAGTCCAAGTATTACACTGTGGTTCTTACTCATGGTTGTCATCCTAACGGGTATTATCTATATCATGTCACGCTTGGTAAATCCGCTGTACGCTAAAATTCGCCAGATTACAGATAAAATTGTCAATATGACACGCCAACAACTGCAAGGTATGCGTGTTATCCGTGCCTTTGGGCAAACAAATAAAGAAATCCATGAGTTTAGAGATACCAACGAAATCTATAAGACCTGGCAGATAAAAACAGGAGTTTGGTCTAGCTTGATTAGCCCGTTGACTTTTTTAGTGGTAAATAGCACTTTGGTCATGGTTATTTGGCATGGGAATCTAGCTATTGGACAGGATCTGCTGACGCAAGGGAAATTAGTTGCTTTAGTCAACTACCTTTTGCAAATTTTGATAGAATTATTGAAATTAGCTATGCTCGTCACTTCTTTGAATCAAAGTTACATCAGCGCTGGACGAATCCAAGAAGTCTTTGAACAGGAAGAGGAAGATGTGTTAGCAGAACTGCCAATACGGCATTCTGTTTGCGCTCAATCTATTTCTGCTGAAAATGTTACCTTTACCTATCCACAAGCTGCTAGTCCAGCCTTGGAAAATATTTCGTTTGACGTACTATCTGGTCAGACTTTGGGAGTGATTGGCGGAACAGGCTCAGGAAAATCAACTTTGGTGCAACTCTTGGCGCATTTGTATACGATTGATGCTGGTCAGTTGGTTATTTTCAAAAATGGTCGAAGTCCTAGAAACCTTGAAGAGTGGCGCACTTGGATGAGTTTGGTGCCACAAAAAGCAGAATTGTTCTGTGGAACGATTCGCTCAAATTTGTCGCTGGGACTGGAAGACGAGGTGACGGATGAACAACTTTGGTGGGCTCTTGATATTGCGCAGGCTAGTGACTTTGTACAGGAAAAAGAAGGTCAGCTAGATGCAGTAGTAGAAGCTTTTGGTCGGAATTTTTCCGGTGGTCAACGCCAACGGTTGACGATTGCGCGCGCTATTTTACAAAAAGCACCTTTTCTGGTGCTGGATGATTCCACTTCGGCACTTGATTATTTAACAGAGGCTAAACTATTGCAAGCTATCAAAGAGCAGTTAAAGAACACGAGTTTGATTTTAATTTCACAGCGAACCAATAGCTTGCGTGCAGCTGATCAGATACTTGTCTTGGATAAAGGCCATCAGGTAGCTCTTGGCGCACATGAAGATTTGCTTCAAACGAGCGCTATTTATCGAGAAATTCATCTCTCACAACATAGCAAGGAGGAAAAGCATGAAAATAAGGTATTCTAAAAGTGGTCTGAAACGCCTTGCAAGTGATTTATTGCAGCAGCGCTGGCTTTTCCTACTAGCTACAATTGGAACGATTGTTCAGGTTGCTTTGACCATTTATTTGCCGATTTTGATTGGGAATGCAGTTGATAGTGTTCTACTTCCCGATGCAAGTCAGCATTTGCTGCCAATTCTCTCGAAAATGGGTATGGTGATTGTTGCCAATACAGCGATTCAATGGCTCAATCCTTTAGTCTATAATCAGTTGATTTATAGTTATAGTCAGAAACTTCGGGACGCAGTTATTCAAAAAATTCATCGACTTCCCTTGGCTTATCTTGATCGTCAAGGGAGCGGTGATTTAGTGAGTCGCTTGACGACGGATGTGGAGCAGCTAAATAATGGTTTGCTTATGGTCTTCAATCAGTTTTTTGTAGGCGTGTTGACTATTCTTGTAACGATTGTGACAATGGCAAGGATTGACTTTTTCATGATGATGTTAGTCTTGCTTTTAACTCCCTTATCTATGCTGATTGCACGTTTTATAGCCCGTAAAAGCTACAAGCTGTTTCAAAAACAAACGACGGCACGAGGGCTTCAGACACAGCTCATTGAAGAAAGTCTCTCTCAAGAAAGTTTGATTCAAAGTTTTAATGCTCAAGAGCAATTCATTACGGATTTTACAAAAGGCAATGAGAGCTATGCAGACTATTCTCAGGATGCTATCTTTTATTCCTCTACTGTCAATCCAGCGACTCGCTTCGTGAATGCTCTTATTTATGCTATTGTTGTTGGATTTGGTGCGGTTCGTATCATTAACGGCTCTAGTTTCACAGTTGGACAATTAGTGACATTCTTAAATTATGTCAACCAATACACCAAGCCATTCAACGACATTTCGTCTGTCATGGCCGAATTACAAAGCGCCCTTGCTTGTGCAGAGCGCTTGTACATGATTTTAGATGAAAAGGAACTTGTAGAAATTGGAAAAGAAGAACTCACGAGTGAAGCAGTACGGGGTGCGATTTGTTTTGAGCACGTCCGTTTTGGTTATGAAAAAGATAAACCTTTGATTCACGATTTAAACATGACCGTTCCAGCAGGAAGCAAAGTTGCTATTGTTGGACCAACTGGTGCTGGAAAATCCACTTTAATCAATCTCCTCATGCGTTTTTATAATGTAGATGCGGGTAAGATTAAGTTAGACGACAGAGATATTACAGATTATACCAGAGTCTCATTTCGCCAGCAGTTTGGTATGGTTTTACAAGAAACATGGCTGAAGACAGCGACGATTCATGAAAATATTGCTTTTGGGCGACCAGAGGCTAGCCGAGAAGAAGTAATTGCAGCAGCTAAAGCTGCTAATGCTCATTTCTTTATCCAGCAATTGCCGCATGGCTATGATACTTATCTAGCAGATGCAGGAGATTCTTTGTCACAAGGACAACGCCAGCTATTGACCATTGCGCGTGTTTTTCTAGCGGTTCCTAAAATCCTGATTTTGGATGAAGCAACCTCCTCTATTGATACGCGGACTGAAGTACTCATTCAAGAGGCTTTTAATAAGCTCATGGTAGGGCGAACCAGTTTTATCATTGCTCATCGCTTGTCTACCATTCAGAATGCAGATATCATTTTAGTGCTGGTTGACGGAGATATTGTGGAATATGGCAGTCATCAAGAGCTGATGCAAGCAAAAGGCGTTTATTACCAAATGCAGACGGCTCAAGGAAGTTTGGCGGTTTAAGATTGACTAGGAGAACAAACTTATAGCTGTTCTTTGCGGACTAGCTCTATTCCTGTCTCATTCAAGCGGTAGACTTTCTGACAAACTTCTTTGAGAAAGGTGCGGTCGTGTGAAACGGTAATGATAGCGCCGCTATAGTCTGTAAAAAGTTTTCGAATTTGTGGCTGCGAAGTAGGAGAAAAGTTACGTGTTGGTTCATCTAATAACAAGACATTTGCCTGATCTAATACCATTTTTAGCAGCAGCAATTTGGCCTTTTGTCCACCAGACAGTTGAGAAATGGGATGATGTACTTCGTTACGCGTGAATTGCAGACTGGCCAGGTGGGTGAGGATTTTTTCTCGCTCAATAGCTTCTCCTGTGGATGTTAGAAAATCTATTGGAGAATCGGTTTCGTTCAACATATCCTGATAATTTTGAGGCATATACCCTAGTGTAATGCCTCTTTTATTTTGCAATAGATTTCGTAGTTCTTTGAGAAAAGTAGATTTACCGACACCATTTTCACCAATAATCCCAATCTTTTCCTGCCCTAAGAGTTCAAAATTTATATTTTTGGCTAAGGTGCGTTCCCCTACCTTCAAATACATCTGTTTGAGAGTGACTACTCTTTTTGTAGATGGCAGAGGAGTAATAGTAGAAAATTGTAGATTGATAGCATCTGCCTGTGTTGGTAACTCTGTCATTTTAGTGGCTTCTCGATTAAAACGTCTTTCTTGTGAGAGAATATTTTTCATTTTTTTGGCTAGTAATCTACCAGCTGTGCTGTCATAAGTATGACGCAAGACATGCTCCACACTTTGTTTGACTCGCTGGTGTTTTGCCATTGCTTTTTGATATTCTTCTCGTTCTTTTTTTGCGTCTTTAGTTTGCTTTTCAAATGAGGTCTGTCTTTGCTGGCTGTAATTTTCATAATCAAGATTCCTAACAGTTGTCCGAGCTTCCTGTTTTTTCTTAATCAATTCCAAATGAATGATTTTTGTCGCTACATGGCTCAAAAGACTTTCATCATGGGAAACGAAGATAACTGTTCGAGGTGTATTTTGGAGAAAATTTTCTAGCCATATCAGAGTATCTAGATCTAAATCATTAGAAGGCTCATCTAAAAAGAGAAGGTCCCAATCAGTAGAGAGGATTTTTAAAAGTTGAATTTTTAATAGTTCGCCACCGGATAAAGTGGCTATTGTCTGCTGACTAGTAAAACGTTCGCTATCAAAATGTAATTCTTGGGCAAAGCGGTAAAGTTTGCTGTAATCTAAGTCTATGTCCAAATCGCCAAAGAAGTAGTCGTTGAGGGAGAGTTTTCTTTCATTTTCAGGCAAAGTTTGCGGCAAATAAGCATAATGACTATAGCTTTTCTGAATCCCTCCACTATAACTAATATAGTCTGAAACAAGTGCGTCATTCATGAGTAGTTTGAGAAGAGTAGATTTTCCATTCCCTTCTTCTCCGATAATACCGACTTTATCGCCTGCATTGACTGTAAGTGATAAATCATTGACCATGTTTTTGAAGTCTTTTAAATGGGTAATGGTTAAATGTCGAATTTGTAGCATATATGTCTCCTTATGATGTTCATTGTCATTTTAGAGCTAAGAAAAACAGCCCTATTTATCTAGTAGAGCTGTTCTTGTTTTTGGATTGCCAACAAACATTGCAAAACGGAGTAGTTTGCAACGAATAGATTATCATTGAGAAGTTTGAAAAAAATTTCTTTTATGAAAAATAGGCAAGAGCATGACAAAAAATCTACTAGATAAAGTTTCCTTTAAGCAATAGATTTCTTGTACATAAACTCCTTACCTCCGAATTTTACTGATTTTAGTGTAGCAAAAAAGATATAAAATGTCAAAAGAGTACCGAGAAAAAAGTTTGTCACTAAGAATAAATAGAATGAAAGTGCAACTGTTGTGTTATTGAGTTTTCTTCTAGAAAGTAAACGAGTCTGGAACATTTTTGTTCCAGACTCGAAGTCATATTATACGTTCAAGACTTTATCTAGGAAGTCTTTGAGGCGTGGGTGCTGCGGATTATCAAAGATTTGGTCGGGTTTACCGTCTTCTAAAAACTCTCCGTCAGCCGTAAAGATAACACGGTTTGCCACTTGGCGAGCAAATCCCATTTCATGAGTTACAATAATCATAGTCATGCCTTGCTTGGCCAATTCTTTCATAACATTGAGAACATCTCCAACCATTTCGGGATCAAGAGCAGAAGTAGGTTCGTCAAAGAGCATAATATCAGGATTCATAGCAAGTCCCCGTGCAATTGCAACACGTTGTTTTTGTCCACCTGAGAGGCTATCTGGCATGGCATCAGCTTTATCAGAGAGACCGACTTTTTCTAATAATTCCATACCAAGTTTATCTGCTTCAGCTTGTGTCATTCGCTTGTGCTCGACAGGAGCAAAGGTGATATTTTCCAAAACTGTCATGTGAGGGAAGAGATTGAAGTGTTGGAAAACCATACCAATATTTTCACGAACTAAGTCGACATCTGTTTTTTTATCGGTTAAGTCGAAACCGTCCACGGTAATAGATCCACTTGTAACTTCTTCCAGCAGGTTGAGACTGCGAAGAAAGGTTGATTTTCCCGAACCTGAAGGTCCGATGATACAAACGACATCCCCTTCATAGAATTTGGTTGTGATTCCTTTTAGAACTTCATTTTCTCCGTAGTATTTATGTAAATCATTGACATCAATTTTTAATTTAGCCATTATTTAATCCTCTTTTCTAAGCGTTTTGCAAGTCTCGTTAAAAGAGTGATGATAATCAAGTAAAAGACTGCTAGGATAGCATACATTTTGAAGCTTTGATAGTTACGAGCAATGATGATTTTACCCGTTTGGAAAAGTTCGACGAGACCGATAGCAGAGACGATTGTAGTATCTTTCAAAGCGATAACAAACTGATTGACGAAGTTTGGTAACATGATTTTTGTCGCTTGTGGCAAAATAATCTTTCTCATGGTTTTTGAGTAAGAAATACCAAGACTTCGGCTGGCTTCCATTTGTCCAACTGGAACAGCTTGAATCCCACCACGGACGATTTCTGCAATATAAGCGCCAGCATTGAGAGAAAGAGCAATTGTACCAGCCACAAAATCGTTAATCGGACTTTGATGCCCTGTCATTGATTCAATGAGATTTGGAATACCCCAGAAGATAAAGGCTGCGAGAATCATAAGCGGGATTCCACGAATGACATCCACGAAGATTTCTGAGATGACGCGGAGTGTTTTGACGGGACTCACGCTAAACATACCAAAGATAATTCCAATTACCATAGCAATAGCAAATGACAGAAGCGCAAGAGCAATGGTGATACCAAGTCCGCTTAACAATTGTTTATAGTTGTTTTGGAGAAGCCCCCAAATGGTTGTTTCATCAACTGTACTATCTGAAGAGCTAGAAGCAGAGCTGGTCTTTTTCAAATATTTATCAAGAATTTTTTGATATTGACCGTTTTTCTTAATATTTGCCAAACCATTGTTAAACATTTGGATTAATTCAGGATTGCTGCCTTTTTTTACTGCAAAAGCAGTGTCTCCGATAGGAGTTCCCTTGATTGGAGTTTTTAGTTTTTGACCTTGGCTAATGGAGTATTTTACAACAGGTTCGTCGTCCATAACAGCATTCACAGAGCCAGAGTTTAAACTATCATACATAGAAGAAGCATCAGCGAATGTCTTGATTTTATAACCATACTTGTTTTGATTTTCTGTTAAGAAGGTTTGCGAAGCAGTACCATTTTTAACGCCGACTGTTTTGCCTTTCAAGTCCTTATAAGAAGTAATTGTGCTGGATTCTTTGACAGCAAGGATTGCGTTTGCTGTGTAATAAGGCTCTGAGAAATCAAAGGTTTCTTTACGAGCGTCTGTCACAGACATCCCTGCAATCATTCCATCGGCTTGTCCAGATTGTACAGCATTTAAAGCGGCATCAAATCCGGGATTTGTAATTTCAATCGTGAAACCTTGGTCTTTGGCGATAGCTTTTATCAAATCCATGTCAATCCCAGTATATTTGTTATTACTATCCTGAAAAACGAATGGTGCAAAGGAAGAGTCACTCGCAATGGTATATGTTGATTTTACGGGAGTAGCTTTTTGACCAGCAGGAGTAGTGGTTTCTGGAGTAGAACTAGTTGTTTTCGTGGCTGTAGAACTTGTCCATTTTGTGATAATTTTCTCAAGAGAAGCATCTTTTTTCATTTGAGCAAGCGCTTCGTTAAATTCTGTTACCAGATATTCATACTTGCTTCCCTTTTTGACACCAAAAGCAAAACTACCAACAGCTTCTCCTTTTATAGAGATTTTTAAATTTTGACCTTGTTTAATAGCATACTCAATGACTGGTTGGTCGTCCATCATGGCGTCAATTGAACCAGAATTCAAGCTGTTGTAAGTCAAATCAGTTGTGTCAAATGTTTTAATAGTAAATTTGTATTTGTTTTTGATTTTTTCTAGAAAGCGTTGAGAGGCAGTTCCGTTTTTAACCCCAACAGTTTTTCCTTTTAATTGTGAATAACTACTGATTGTATTGGCTTTAGTCGTTGCGATGACAACTTTTGTATCATAATAAGTATCAGACATGGTGAAGACTTTTTCACGGTCTTTGGTCTTTGTCATGCCAGCCATAATAGCATCTGCTTGACCAGACTGAACGGCGTTAACGGCTGCATCGAAGCCAGGGAAAGTCATATTGATGTCCCAACCTTTTAGTTCAGCAACTTTATTGATGATATCTACATCAATACCTTTATAAGTTTGATCGGAATCTTTAAATTCAAAAGGTGCGTAAGCTGTATCAGATACCACTTTGATTGTATCGGCATGAATGGCTGTTACTGCAAAGAGTGGTAGTAAAGCTAACAAAAAAGTTATAATTTTTTTCTTCATGAGTCTCTCCTTTAAAGAATATTTTTAAATTATACCAGAAATATCTTCGAAAGGCAAATATTTCACATTTTTATGTTATATTTTATAACATGGACGAAAATTTCTTTTTTGATTTGCGTAAAATAAATATGATATAATAATAAAAAATAGAAAGGAAATTTTATGTTTAAATCTCGTATGCTTGATAATGTGAAACAGTCCCGTTACATTCCGCCTATTTGGTTGGCCGTTATCCTCTCGATTGTTTTTGTTTATGGAGGTGAAATTGTCGGTGGGCTTGTATTGGTTCCAATTTCGATACTGCTGGGTCTTGTGCTTGGCCTTGTTCATTCTGGGGCGGGCTTTGTAATGATACAAGAACTGATATCACATTATATGATTTTCATCCAACTCTTCCTCTTTTCCTTTATTTCTTTAGCTCTCTTTCTTTGGGTGAAATGCGTTGAAAAAAGACCTTTTTCAAGTCTTGGTTTTTTTAAGGAAAATTGGTTTAAAGAATTAGGAAAGGGTTTTTTGATTGGAGCGGCACAGTTTTCCCTCATAGTTGTCTTGCTTTTGCTGACAGGTCTAGGTAGGTTAGAACTCAACCATCTTAGTTTGGAGCCCTTTCTCTTTATTATCGCCCTGATTCCGTTTTGGATTTTACAAGGCGGAACAGAAGAATTGGTGACGCGTGGTTGGCTATTTCCTACGGTTACTGCTAAGTCAAATATTTTGGTCGGTATTTTAATTTCTGCTAGTCTATTTGGTGCTCTCCATTTATTAAATCCTGGTGTGACGCCTCTTTCAATTGTCAACATTATTCTTGATGGTGTTTTTACTTGTTTTTATATGCTAAAAACAGACAATATGTGGGGTCTGGCTGGTATCCACGGGGCTTGGAATTTTGTTCAAGGTAACATTTATGGTATTCAGGTCAGTGGTCAGGGAGCAGAAGCTTCTGTCTTTGCTTACAATACGAAATCCAACGTAGACTGGCTTTCGGGTGGGGCTTTTGGTGCAGAAGGTTCTATTTTCACCAGTCTGGTGTTAATTCTCAGCATTTTCTATCTGTATTGGTCTCTTAAAAAAGAAGATAAATTACCAGCAGCATTGCAATTTAGAAAGTCACATCTCACCTAGTTTGACTAGGTGGGCTTCTTATTATCCTAAATCAGTGATATTTTAAGAATTGTGATAAAATAAGAGAAGATTGTATAGAGGAAAAGAATAATGATAAATAGAATTACGGACAATAAATTTAAATTAGTTTCCAAGTATGAGCCTTCAGGAGATCAACCACAGGCGATTGAGCAATTAGTGGATAATATAGAGGGTGGTGAGAAAGCTCAGATTCTCATGGGAGCGACAGGAACTGGGAAGACCTACACTATGAGTCAGGTCATCCAAAAGGTCAATAAACCGACCCTAGTTATCGCTCATAATAAAACTCTGGCTGGTCAGCTCTATGGTGAATTTAAGGAGTTTTTTCCTGACAATGCGGTAGAGTATTTTGTGTCTTACTATGACTATTACCAACCAGAAGCCTATGTGCCTTCCAGTGATACCTATATTGAGAAGGACAGCTCGGTCAATGATGAGATTGACAAACTTCGTCACTCAGCAACCTCGGCTCTCTTGGAGCGCAACGATGTGATTGTTGTGGCATCAGTCAGCTGCATTTATGGTTTGGGCTCGCCTAAGGAATACTCCGATAGCGTGGTCAGTCTGCGACCTGGTTTAGAGATTTCACGGGATCAACTTCTCAATGATTTGGTTGATATTCAATTTGAGCGCAATGATATTGACTTTCAGCGGGGAAAATTTCGTGTGCGTGGCGATGTTGTGGAAATCTTCCCAGCTTCTCGCGATGAACATGCCTTTCGGGTGGAATTTTTCGGTGATGAAATTGACCGCATTCGAGAAGTGGAAGCATTGACAGGTCAAGTGTTGGGCGAAGTAGACCATTTAGCTATTTTTCCTGCCACTCACTTTATGACCAATGACGAAAATATGGAGATTGCTATTGGCAAGATTCAAGCGGAATTAGAAGAACAACTAGCCTTTTTTGAAAGAGAAGGGAAACTTTTAGAAGCTCAGCGGTTGAAGCAAAGAACGGATTATGATATTGAAATGCTACGCGAAATGGGCTACACGAATGGTGTAGAGAATTATTCTCGTCACATGGACGGACGGAGTGAAGGTGAGCCACCTTATACACTCTTGGATTTCTTTCCAGATGATTTTTTGATTATGATTGACGAAAGTCACATGACTATGGGCCAGATTAAGGGGATGTATAATGGTGACCGTTCACGAAAGGAAATGTTGGTTAATTACGGCTTCCGTCTGCCATCAGCTTTGGACAATCGCCCGCTACGTCGGGAAGAGTTTGAAAGTCATGTTCATCAGATTGTCTATGTATCTGCGACACCGGGCGACTATGAGCGGGAGCAAACGGATACGGTGATTGAGCAAATTATTCGACCAACTGGTCTGCTGGATCCAGAAGTCGAAGTGCGTCCGACTATGGGACAAATAGATGATCTTTTAGGCGAAATTAACGCACGTGCTGAAAAGAATGAGCGGACTTTTATTACGACTTTAACCAAGAAAATGGCGGAGGATTTGACCGACTACTTCAAGGAAATGGGTGTCAAGGTCAAGTATATGCACTCAGATATCAAGACTCTAGAGCGGACAGAAATTATCCGCGACCTGCGGTTAGGTGTCTTTGATGTTTTAGTCGGGATTAACCTGTTGCGTGAGGGGATTGATGTGCCAGAGGTTAGTCTGGTTGCCATTCTTGATGCAGATAAGGAAGGCTTCTTACGCAATGAGCGTGGTTTAATCCAAACCATTGGTCGAGCTGCCCGTAATAGTGAAGGCCACGTCATCATGTATGCTGACACGATCACAGATTCCATGCAAAAAGCTATGGATGAAACCGCCCGTCGTCGTCAGATTCAAATGGCTTATAATGAAGAACATGGTATTGTACCGCAAACAATCCAGAAAGAAATCCGTGACCTAATCAGTGTGACAAAATCTGCTCTACCAGACAAGGAAGAAGTGGTAGATATTGAAAGTCTTAACAAGCAGGAACGTAAAGATATGATTAAGAAACTAGAGGGACAAATGCAAGAAGCGGCTGGTCTTTTGGATTTCGAACTTGCCGCTCAAATTCGCGATATGATTTTGGAGATTAAGGCGGTGGATTAGAAAGATAAACAAAGCAAAAAGGGAAGAAGAATGCGTTACATTCTCTTACTCCGTGGCATCAATGTCGGTGGAAAAAACAAGGTCATTGTGTCTGACCTGAAGGTCGATTTGGCGGAGCTGAGCTTTGATAATCCGGTTTCCTACATCAACAGTGGCGCTCTCTTTTTTGACAGTGAGGAGCAGGAGGAGAGGATTCGGGAGATTTTGACGGCTTATTTCAGCCGGTCCTATGACTTTCCCATCCCTTTTGTCCTGATTAGCTCTGCTATTCTCCAAGAAGAAATGGCAAAACTGCCTATTTGGTGGCAGGGTGAGGCAGCCTATCGGCGCGATGTCCTCTTTTACCTGCCGGGAGCTAATCGCGAGTTGATAGAGGCAGAGGCGAGGAGCTGGGCAAGTGATAAGGAGCTACTGCATTTTGGTCAGACAGCCTTCTTTTACAGAAATAGCGACCAGGCTGACTACCTCAAATCCAACTACCACAAGAAACTACTCATATCCAGCTTTTACAAGTCTTTGACTATTCGAAATGCGAAAACCTTTCAGAAGATTTTGGAGTTGGCAGATACTAGTTAAAGAGGCATTATTTTGTTTTTTTGGAAAACTAATAATAAATTGTTAATGAATATATATGTTTGAATAAAGAAAAAGAGTTTTTACTTTTATTTTCATCATGCTGAAAACATTCAATAGATAGGAGAATTTATGATTGAATTTAAGGATGTTACAAAAGTGTACGATGACAAGATAGCGTTGAATCATCTGAATTTAATGCTTCAGAGTGGAGAAATTGTAGGATTAATTGGACACAATGGTGCTGGAAAATCAACAACGATTAAATCATTGGTTAGTGTGATTAATCCAACGCATGGTCAGATTTTTGTGGATGGCAAGGAATTAGCAGCTAATCGGTTGGAAATCAAGAAGAAAATTGGTTATGTAGCTGATTCGCCAGATTTGTTTTTACGTCTGACAGCAAATGAATTCTGGGAATTGGTTGGAACTTCTTATGATATGAGTCCTTCAGATTATGAGAAACGTTTAACGGATCTACTGGAATTATTTGATTTTACAGCTCATCGCTATGAAGTTATTGAATCGTTTTCACATGGAATGCGACAAAAAGTATTTGTCATTGGTGCTCTTTTATCTGATCCAGATATCTGGGTGTTGGATGAGCCTTTAACTGGTTTGGATCCGCAGGCGGCTTTTGACCTTAAGCAAATGATGCGAGAGCATGCAGATAAAGGGAATACTGTTTTGTTCTCAACCCATGTTTTAGAAGTGGCAGAGCAATTGTGTGACCGTATTGCCATTCTCAAAAAGGGAGAATTGTTGTTTTACGGTACGATTGAGGAATTGAAAGGTCAACATCCTGAAAAATCATTAGAAAGTATTTACCTCAGTTTGGCAGGTCGTAGAGAAGAGGTGAGTCCTGATGCGTCTTAAAGCGATTCGCTCCCTCATTCATGCAAATATCATTTATACGACGCAATCAACTAGGCTTTCTAGTTATCGTAAAAAACAGCAAAAAAATCCAAAGAAAAAAGGAAATGTTGCTAGAAATCTAGTGATGAACTATCTCTATGCTGGAATTTTGTATGCTTGTATATTTGGTGTACAGGGTGCTTTTTTACCACTTGCTCAGAATCCAGGGCTATTTTCGAATTTTGTCAGCGTCTTTTATCTATTCATCTTTGCACAGGGATTTCTTTCCTTTTACAATGTTTTTTATGAAAGTAAAGACTTGCAAGCTTACCGACCTTATGCCTTTAGTGAGAGCGAAATTATGGTTGGGAAAGGATTTTCTGTTCTTTTAACTACTTTAATGGGAGTGTTTCCCATTGTTATTTACTTTATTGGTTTGCAAATGCAATCAGGTCAACCAATCTGGCTTGCAATCCCTATTCTGCTTATTTCGTTAGGAGTACTGTTTTCGACACTTATTTTCCTTCTTTTGGTTGGTGTTCATTTTATTACGAAAACAACTATTTTTAGGAAATATAAAAAGCTTGCCTCTAATATTTTACTGGCTCTTGCTACAATAATGGCTTTTGGTGCGATTTTATTGGTGAATTTGCAAAATAACTCTAACGTTAAAAACGCAATATTGCAAGATCAACTTGCTTATTTTCCGCCAATGACGATTTTTCATGCTTTCAGTATGCAACCTTTTGCTTTGAATTCCTTGCTGGGAATGGGAGCTTGGGTAGTCGTAGCTGTTATATTATTTATAATTGTTAAGCGAAAGGTTTTACCAGAATTTTATGAAGCTGCAATGACTACAACAGCAACGGTCAATAGACAAAAACGAACGAAAATTTTCAAGATGAATGGACTTAGGAACTTTCCGCAGTTTGTGTTGCGCTATCAATTAAACCTAATCAGTGATGGCTCCGTCTTATTACAAACTCTTTTGATGCCTAGTGTGTTACCTTATTTTATTCTAATTCCGTTGATGGCTAGTTTTATGCAGAATAGTGAAATGATTTCTCCTTATTTGACAACAAGATTTGCTTTTCCACTGATGTTGATAGCAACATTTGTAGCAAGTTTAAATACAGGTGGAGCAAATTTAACAGGAATTGGCATTTCACTTGAACGTGAAAATTATGATTATTTGAAAGTATTACCCTTTGATATGGCACGTTATCTTAAATTTAAGTTTTGGAATTTATTTGTCATTCAATCCATTTTACCATTCATTTTGTTAGCAATCTTTTCATTTGTGGTTGGTGTACAACTTATTGCTATTCTATTGATGCTAATCGCTTGGACATTGACTTGTTTAGCATGGAGTGCTTGGGGATATCATCGTGATAAACGTTTGCTAGTGACCAATTGGTCGAATGTGACGGAATTATTTAATCGTGAGAATAATTCACTAAAGATGATTTTGGGCATTGTTGCTATGATTATTTACATAATCATTATTGCAGTGAGCGCTTATTTCATTTTGGTATCACCAGATTTAGTGGGCTATTTGTTAGCAAGTACTTTTCTGATTGCTCTTGCAATGATGGCATTTTTACTGACAAATCATTATTTGAAAAAAGTTCAAGCTGAAGTAGAAAATTAAGCTGAAAGTTTTTGAATACTTACTATGTTTTTATTGCTTAGCAAGAATATATTGATAAGAGCCTATAAATTTTTATGTGCGCTTTGAAACATCTATATACTAAATTTATGCTATAATAAATACTATGTACACCAAACCAACTTCTGCTTATGTACACATTCCATTTTGTACTCAAATTTGTTATTATTGTGACTTTTCCAAAGTTTTTATCAAAAATCAGCCTGTTGATGCTTACTTAGAGCATTTGATTCAGGAGTATAGAGCTTATGATATAAAAAAGTTGCGAACGCTCTATATTGGTGGTGGGACGCCAACGTCTCTGTCCCCCACTCAATTAGAATTTTTGCTAGCAGAGCTGACGAAAAGTTTGGATTTATCATCTTTAGAAGAGCTAACGATTGAGGCTAATCCAGGAGATTTGGATCCGGACAAGATTGCTGTTTTAAAAGATTCGGCTGTTAACCGAGTGTCTTTGGGTGTTCAGACTTTTGACGATCGCATGCTCAAGCAAATTGGCCGAAGTCATTTAGAAAAAGATATCTATGAGAACATCGCCAATCTGAAGCTGGCTGGATTTGACAATATCTCGATTGATTTGATCTATGCACTGCCCAAGCAGACCATGGACAACGTGCGGGAAAATGTGGCCAAGGCCATTGCACTAGACATCCCTCACATGAGTCTTTATAGCTTAATTCTAGAAAATCACACGGTTTTTATGAACCGGATGCGGCGTGGAAAGCTTCCTTTACCGAAAGAGGACTTGGAAGCAGAGATGTTTGAGTATATCATTGAGGAGTTGGAAAAAGCTGGGTTTGAACACTATGAGATTTCTAACTTTTCTAAGCCAGGTTTTGAGAGCCAACACAATCTCATGTACTGGGATAATGCGGAATATTTTGGTATTGGGGCAGGGGCTTCTGGTTATGTCAATGGGGTTCGCTACAAGAATCATGGTCCGATTCGTCATTATTTAGAGGCGGTTGAAAAAGGCAATGCGCGTGTGAATGAGGAACATCTGAGTAAGCAAGAGATGATGGAAGAAGAAATGTTTCTGGGCTTGCGCAAAAAGTCAGGTGTTTCTAAAAAGCGTTTTGAAGAAAAATTTGGTGTTTCTTTTGATCGGCAGTACGGTCATGTAGTAACAGAACTTATTGAGCAAGGACTCTTAGTACCTGACAAAGAAATCGTTCGTATGACTAAAAAGGGTCTATTTTTGGG
Organism: Streptococcus sp. HMSC034B03; assembly: GCF_001838575.1. NCBI lineage: Bacteria > Bacillati > Bacillota > Bacilli > Lactobacillales > Streptococcaceae > Streptococcus > Streptococcus sp. HMSC034B03. Next base: position 71,955 of record NZ_KV837619.1, on the reverse strand, counting down.
TGATACGGTCGCAGAGAAATTTATATTGGAGTAAATTATGGGTTTAACTTATCAAACGAAAATGAAAATTCCGTTTGACATGGCGGATATGAATGGTCATATCAAGTTGCCTGATGTCATTTTGCTGTCCTTACAGGTATCAGGTTTGCAGTCTATTGACTTGGGGATTAGCGACCAGGATATGCTGGAGAAATACAATCTGGTCTGGATTATTACTGACTATGATATCGATGTGGTACGGCTACCTAAATTTGGTGAAGAAATGACGATTGAAACAGAAGCGCTTTCCTATAATCGTCTCTTTTGTTATCGTCGTTTTACCGTTTTTGATGAAAATGATGTTGCCGTGATTGAAATGATGGCTACCTTTGTCCTTATGGACAGAGACAGTCGAAAAGTGCATGCTGTAGAGCCAAAGATTGTCGCACCTTATGAAGCAGAATTTTCTAAAAAGTTGATTCGTGGTCCAAAATATCCAGAACTGAAAGATTCGACCAGTAAAGATTATCATGTTCGGTTTTATGATTTAGACATGAATGGTCATGTCAACAACAGCAAGTATTTGGACTGGATTTTTGAAGTTATGGGAGCTGATTTTCTCATGAAACACGTTCCCAAAAAAGTTCACCTCAAGTATGTCAAGGAAGTACGACCTGGCGGGCAGATTACCTCTAGTTATGATTTGAATGGATTAGAGAGCAATCATCAGATTTCCAGCGATGGTGATACCAATGCACAAGCTATGGTAACTTGGCAAGAAATTTCATAAGAGAAACAATAGAAAGAGAAGTATGACCTACAAAGGATATTTAATTGATTTAGACGGAACGATTTATAGAGGAAAAGACCGTATTCCTGCGGGTGAAGATTTTGTTCACGAACTACAACGGCGCAACATTCCATATTTATTTGTGACGAACAATACAACACGTACTCCTGAGACTGTTCAAACGATGCTAGCGGAACAATTCAATGTTGAAACGCCGATTGAAACGATTTATACAGCGACTTTAGCAACCGTTGACTACTTAAATGATAAAAATTTAGGCAAGAAAGTCTACGTTATCGGTGATGTAGGACTTAAGCAAGCCATTGCAGAAGCTGGTTATGTTGAAGATACGGATAATCCAGATTATGTAGTCGTGGGATTGGATTGGGAAGTGGACTATGAAAAATTGTCAATTGCTACGTTAGCTATTCAAAAGGGAGCTCATTTCGTAGGAACCAATCCAGATCTTAATATTCCAACGGAGCGCGGTCTCATGCCTGGAGCAGGATCGATTATTACTCTCATTGAAGTAGCAACTCGTGTGAAACCTGTTTATATCGGGAAGCCAAATGCAATTATCATGGAAAAGGCGGTTGAGCATCTAGGACTACCGCGGCAAGAAGTGATAATGGTTGGGGATAATTACCTGACGGACATTCGGGCTGGGATTGACAATGGTATCCCTACGCTTCTGGTGACAACTGGCTTTACGAAACCAGAAGAAGTGCCAGGCTTGCCAATCCAACCAGATTATGTACTTTCTAGCCTAGCGGAGTGGGATTTCGATGCGCATTAAACTGACCTTTTGGCTGAGTATGCTCTGCTTTTTAGCAGTAGCTATTTTGTTGACCATTTATCTGACTTGGCTGTTTTATCCTTTGGAAATTTCTTGGTTGCATTTAGAAAATCAAGTTTACCTCAAATCTGCAACCATTCAGCACAATTTCAATATTTTGATGAATTACCTAACCAATCCATTTCAGCAAAAGCTCTCCATGCCTGATTTTCGCTCATCAGCAGCAGGTCTGCACCATTTTCAAGTCGTGAAATATCTTTTTCATCTGGCGCAAGTCGCTTTTCTAGCAACCTTACCAGCGGTTTGTTTGTTTGCAAAAAACATTATAAAAAAAAGATACCTATCTGTCTTTTCCAAAGCGATTTTAGCTATTATTTGGTTGCCTATTGTAATTGCTGGTGTGGCGCTGGGGATTGGCTTTGATGCGTTTTTTACTCTCTTTCATCATATTTTATTTGTTGGGGATAATACTTGGTTATTTGACCCTGCTAAAGATCCTGTCATTTGGATATTACCAGAAGAATTTTTCCTCCACGCCTTTCTTTTGTTTTTTGTTCTTTATGAAGGCTTTGCTGTGGGGTTATACTTGTGGAGTCGAAAAATCTATTTGAAGAAGGAGGAAAAATGATGTCAGCCAATCAGCAAGTGCGAAAAGATGTTAGTTTATTTTCTGCTTTGTGTCTGATTTATGTTTTCGTCATGACAATGATTAGCTTAATCTACCAAACGATTGTAACTTTGTTTCAAGCGATTCGTTATCCCGGAAATCTTGAGAGAATCCAAAAAGCAACGGAAAGTTTTATGTCACGCGATGGCAGCTATTATCTAATTGCTGTTTGTGCAGGAGTATTTATCTTTTGGTTGTATCGGGATGGAAAATTATTTAAGTCTGATTTACGAACGCAGAAAAGGGTCATGATGCCAAAAACGTTTGGGATAGTTTTATCATTCTTACTTCTGGGTCAATTAGGTTTTGTACTCTTTAATCAAATATTCGAAGCAGTGTTGAATATCTTTGGATTTAGCTTATTTAAAGCCATTGAATCAGCTTCCGCAGGCTCAGATAGTGTAACGATGTTTTTGTATGCAGGTTTTTTCGGTCCTGTTTCAGAAGAATTGATTTTTCGCGGGGCAGGCTTACGAACATTTGAAAAATATGGAAAAGTCTTTGCGATTTTGATGTCTTCCCTCATATTTGGTTTATTTCATGGAAATATCCCGCAGTTCTTTTTTGCGGCTTTTGTTGGAATTATCTTCTCTTATGTGACCTTGGAGTATTCAATTCTCTGGGCAATGGTTTTCCACGTTTTTAATAATTTGGTCATTGGAGATGGTTTAACTTATTTGTATTCGTTTTTGCCGGACGATATAGGTGGTCTCTTACACTTATTTATCCTGCTAGTCGGTGCAAGTGTCGCAGTAATTTTCCTGATTAAAAACAAAGCAGACATAAAAATGTATGTACAAGAAAATCGTTCATTTCCAGGGGCCTATAGGCAAGCTTTTCGTTCTGTTTGGTTCTGGATTTTTACAATCTTCATGTTTTTAACATCTTTGACCTTGATAAGTCATTTGTGAAAGAAGATTTTTGAAAGGACTTTCAACTTTCTTTCATTTATGATAAAATAAGGGTAACAAAAGAGGAGCGTGTCAATCATGGAACAAACATTTTTTATTATAAAACCAGACGGCGTAAAACGTGGCTTGGTTGGAGAAGTACTGAAGCGCGTAGAACAACGTGGTTACAAAATCGAACGTTTGGAAATGAGAACCAATGTTTCAAATGAGTTAATTGATCAGCATTATGAAGCCCTGTTAGCGAAAGATTTTTATCCTTCAATCCGTGATTATATGACAAGCGGATCTGTGATTATCGGTGTTTTATCGGGAAGCCAAGTGATTTCAGGTTGGCGTCACATGATGGGCGCTACTCGTCCGGAAGAAGCTCTACCGGGAACTATTCGCGGAGATTTTGCACAAGCAGCTGAAGCTGGTGAAACGATTCGAAATGTTGTTCACGGTTCAGATTCTAAAGAGTCTGCCAAACGGGAAATTGCGCTTTGGTTTGGTAATCATTAAAACATAGTAGTATAAATTCGAGAGAGTACAGATAGTGATTGCTTTTGTTCTCTCTTTTTTACTATCCGAATTGTACTGGGTGTGTTATAATAAAAAGGAATTGGAAATGTTTTAATATACTGGAAATTGATTGTTTTATCAAGGAGGAAATATGTCAGACAAACAAATTCATTTGGTTATCGTGACGGGAATGAGTGGAGCGGGAAAGACCGTGGCCATCCAGTCTTTTGAAGATTTAGGCTATTTTACGATTGACAATATGCCTCCTACACTTGTTCCTAAATTTTTGCAGTTGATCGAAACAACGCAAGACAATGACAAGATTGCTATGGTTGTAGATATGCGCAGTCGTTCCTTCTTTTCTGAGATTCAGAAAGTTCTAGATGAGATTGAAAGTAACGCTGGACTTGATTTTAAGATTTTGTTTTTAGATGCGGCAGATACGGAATTGGTTGCTCGTTATAAAGAAACGCGTCGCAGCCACCCCTTAGCAGCAGACGGTCGTATTTTAGACGGGATTAAGCTAGAACGTGAGTTACTGGCACCGTTGAAAAACATGAGTCAAAATGTAGTAGATACGACCGAATTAACACCGCGTGCACTGCGTAAAACCATTTCTGAACATTTTTCAGATCAGACAAAGCTTCAATCGTTTCGCATTGAAGTGGTGAGTTTTGGCTTTAAATATGGTATTCCGCTAGATGCCGACCTTGTTTTTGATGTACGTTTTTTACCAAATCCATATTACCAACCAGAACTTCGCAATCAAACAGGACTTGATAAACCAGTTTATGATTATGTGATGAATCATACGGAGTCAGAAGAATTTTATCAGCACTTAGTGGCTCTTATCAAACCGATTTTACCCGGCTATAAAAAAGAGGGGAAATCTGTTTTAACAATTGCGGTTGGTTGTACAGGCGGTCAACACAGAAGTGTGGCTTTTGCACAACGTCTAGCAGATGATTTGGCAAGCGAATGGACCGTTCATTCATCACATCGAGACAAAGACCGCAGAAAGGAAACGGTGAATCGTTCATGAGGAGACCGAAGATTGCTGTTATTGGTGGTGGAACCGGAATTTCGGTCATTTTGGACAGTTTACGTAAGAAAGATGTAGACATTGCTGCTATTGTGACGGTCGCTGATGACGGAGGAAGTTCGGGGGAATTGCGAAAAAACATTCAACAATTAACACCACCTGGTGATTTGCGAAATGTTTTGGTAGCTTTATCGGACATGCCGCGCTTTTATGAAAAAGTTTTTCAATATCGCTTTGCGGAAGAAGATGGTGCTTTAGCTGGACATCCACTTGGGAACTTGATTATTGCAGGTATTTCAGAAATGCAGGGGTCGACTTACAATGCTATGCAGCTACTGACTAAGTTTTTCCACACGACTGGCAAAATTTATCCGTCTTGTGATACACCTTTAACGCTTCATGCTGTTTTTGCAGACGGAAGTGAGGTCGCTGGAGAAAGTCATCTTGCAGAACACCAAGGTATGATTGAGCGGGTTTATGTGACCAATACCTATAATGACCAAAAACCAACTGCTAGTCGCAAAGTGGTAGAGACGATTTTAGAAAGTGATATGGTTGTTTTGGGACCAGGGTCATTGTTTACCTCTATCTTACCCAATATGATGATTGAAGAAATTGGACAAGCTCTTTTAGAAACCAAGGCGGAGATTGCCTATGTCTGCAATATTATGACCCAGCGTGGTGAAACTGAGCATTTCACAGATAGTGACCACGTGGCTGTTTTGCATCGACATTTAGGAAAACGATTTATTGATACTGTTTTGGTGAATATTGAGGAAGTTCCTCAAAAGTATATGAATTCTAATAAATTTGATGAGTATTTGGTGCAGGTTGAGCATGATTTTAAAGGTTTGAAAAAACAAGTTCCTCGTGTCATTTCGTCTAATTTTCTTCGCTTGGAAAATGGCGGAGCCTTTCATGATGGTGAATCAGTCGTAGATGAACTCATGCAGATTATACGGGTGCGCAAATGAGTTTTACCATTAAAGTGAAAGAAGAACTGCTTGGTCTAGGCAAAAAAGATAAAACAGAATTATCTGCTATCATTAAGATGTCAGGCAGTTTAGGAATTTCTAGTCAAGGCTTAACATTGTCTATTACGACAGGAAATGCAAAAATCGCTCGTCACATTTATGAATTGTTGGCAGCTTTTTATCAAGTCAAATCGGATATTCGTCATCATCAAAAAGCGAATCTTCGTAAAAACCGTGTTTATACTGTTTTTTTAGACGAAGGTGTGGAACAAATTTTAGCCGATTTACATTTGGCAGACTCCTTTTTTGGGATTGAAGCAGGCATTGACCAAGCTATTTTATCAGATGATGAAGCGAGCCGAGCTTATTTGCGGGGAGCTTTTTTGTCAACTGGCAGTATGCGTGATCCAGATTCTGGGAAATATCAGCTGGAAATCTTGTCGGTCTATTCTGACCATGCGGAGGATTTAGCAGCCTTGATGCGAAAATTTTTATTGGATGCCAAGACAATTGAGCGCAAAAAAGGCTCAGTGACCTATCTGCAGCGAGCTGAGGACATTATGGACTTTTTGATTGTGATTGGGGCTATGGAAGCGATGACTGAGTTTGAGTCGGTCAAGGTCTTGCGAGAGGCTAGAAATGATCTGAATCGGACGAATAATGCGGAAACGGCGAATATTGCTCGAACGGTGACGGCTAGTATGAGGACCATTCACAATATTGGCAAGATTATTGATACAGTTGGTTTAGAAAGTTTGCCAGTTGATTTGCAAGAGGTAGCTTATCTGCGTGTCAATCATCCGGATTATTCTATCCAGCAGTTGGCAGAAAGTCTTAGTAAGCCTTTGACGAAAAGTGGTGTCAATCATCGCTTGAGGAAAATCAATAAAATCGCAAATGAGTTGTAGAAAATGCAAAGAAATGTGACTTATATATTATAGGTGGAATCAATTTGAGAATTTCCGTGAAAACTTTACAGTTTTCTCTTGAATATTTTCAAAAAATGTGATATAGTTATAAAAATTAAATAATCCTTTAAATCTGTCCTGTGAGGCAGACAAGGAGTCAAAGTATAAGATGGTGTAGCACAGTGAGGCTGTTAGTAGTTTCTCTGTGCTTACCTAGATTTTCTGAAGTCTCCTTGTGAAGGAGACTTTTTCTTTTATCTTTTTTATGCGGGAGGTTTTCCATGAAAACAAAAGAAGTTGTCGATGGTTTGACAATGAAACGTGCCATTACACGGATCACTTATGAAATCATTGAGCGCAACAAAGAACTAGACAAGATTGTCTTAATTGGTATCAAAACACGGGGTGTATACATTGCACAGCGGATTCAAGAACGATTGGCACAGATCGAAAAGATTGATGTGCCTATCGGTGAGTTGGATACCAAGCCATTCCGCGATGACTTTAAAGTGGAAGAAGATACGACACATGTTCCAGTTGATATTACAGACCGTGAAGTTATCTTGGTGGATGATGTGCTCTATACAGGACGCACCATTCGTGCTGCTATTGATAACCTAGTTAGCTTGGGACGTCCATCACGCGTGAGCTTGGCTGTTTTAGTAGATCGTGGGCATCGTGAGTTGCCGATTCGAGCAGATTATGTTGGAAAAAATATTCCGACAAGCCGAACAGAAGAGATTATTGTGGAAATGGTAGAACAGGATGGTCAAGACCGTGTCTTGATTGCGGAGGAGTTATAAGAAAATGAGTCAAGATGTGAAATATGATGTACACGATATGCCAAAACCTGGTTTGCTTGTAGGATTATCCTTTCAGCATTTGTTTGCCATGTTTGGGGCAACGGTTCTTGTTCCAATTCTGGTTGGAATTGACCCAGCAGTTGCCTTGTTTTCAAGCGGTCTAGGAACCTTAGCGCATTTAACAGTTACCAAGTACAAAGTGCCAGCTTATATGGGGTCTAGTTTCGCTTATATCGCAGCTATGCAAATGTTGATGAAAACAGACGGTATCGCAGCAGTCGCTCAAGGTGCCATTACAGGTGGTTTGGTTTACTTCATTGTAGCTCTTATTGTGAAGTTCGCTGGGAATGCTTGGATTGATAAGATTTTGCCGCCAGTTGTGGTAGGACCAATCATTATGGTTATCGGACTAAGCCTAGCAAGCACAGCTGTAAATGATGTCATGTTAAAAGATGGTAAATACAATTTAACTTATTTCATCATTGGAATTGTCACTCTCTTTGCAGTCATCCTCTTTAATATCTATGGTAAAAAGATTGTTGGAATTATTCCAGTGCTGTTAGGCTTGATTGTCGGATATGTCTTCGCGCTCATTCTTGGAGCGGTAACAGGAGAAGAAATTATTTCCTTTGCAAAAGTCTCTCAAGCTTCATGGTTCCATGTCCCACCTATGCACCTTCCTTTCTTAGACTATAATGTAAAATTTTATCCAAGTGCGATTTTAACAATGGCTCCAATTGCCTTTGTAACTATGACAGAGCACTTTGGTCATGTTATGGTATTGAATAGCTTGACCGGAAAAGATTTCTTTAAAGACCCAGGATTGGATAAAACTCTTGCCGGAGATGGTCTTGCACAAGTTATCGCTGGGATTTTCGGTGCGCCACCAGTAACGAGTTACGGTGAAAATATCGGTGTGATGGCTCTCAATAAAATCTATAGCGTTTATGTTATTGCAGGTGCAGCAGTACTTGCGATTGTGATGAGTTTTGTCGGAAAAGTATCGGCACTCTTACAATCCATTCCAACTCCAGTTCTAGGCGGTATTTCTATTGCGCTCTTTGGAGTCATCGCTTCTAGTGGTTTGAAAATTTTAATTGAAAAGCAAACGGACTTTGACAATAAGAAAAATCTGTTGATTGCTAGTGTGATCTTAGTCGCTGGGATTGGAGGATTAACGCTTCAACTTTCAGGTCTGCAAATTTCAGGGGTCGCCTTGTCAACGGTTCTTGGAATTGTGCTCTATCTTATCTTGCCAGAACCTAAAAATTAGTTTGAATTCTTAACTTTATTGAAAGAAACGCCGTATCTAATAAAAGGAGAAATACACCATGTTATCTAATCAAATCGCTCTTAAAAATGTTGTCTCTATGGAAACTCTTACCAATGAGGAAGTCTTAAGTTTAATCAAACGTGGCATTGAATTTAAAAATGGAGCGAAAGCTCATTATGATGAACAACATATTATCGCTAATCTCTTCTTTGAGCCCTCTACGCGAACACATAAAGCCTTTGAAGTAGCGGAATTAAAGCTAGGTTGTGACCTGTTGGATTTTGATTCAAAGACCAGCTCTATCAACAAAGGAGAGACCTTATATGATACGATTTTAACCATGTCAGCGCTCGGAGTGGATGTCTGTGTCATTCGTCATCCAGAAGTGGACTATTACAAGGAATTAGTTGAAAGTCCAACGATTACAACTTCAATTGTGAATGGTGGTGATGGCTCTGGACAACATCCGAGTCAAAGTTTGCTAGATTTGATGACCATTTATCAAGAGTTTGGACATTTTGATGGCTTGAAGATTGCGATTGCAGGCGACTTAGATCATTCGCGTGTGGCGAAGTCAAATATGCAAATCTTGAAGCGTCTGGGTGCAGAACTTTATTTTGCAGGTCCAGAAGTATGGAGAAGTGAAGAATTTGCAGATTATGGGCAATTTGTCACACTTGATGAAGTCGTTGACCAAGTAGACGTCTTAATGCTTCTGCGCGTGCAGCACGAGCGCCATGATGATGATTCACTCTTTTCAAAAGAAAATTACCATAAAATGCATGGTCTAACACAGGAACGATATGACAGATTGAAGGATACAGCCATCATCATGCATCCAGCTCCAGTCAATCGCGATGTTGAAATTGCAGATCATCTGGTAGAAGCTCCAAAATCGCGGATTGTAGAGCAAATGACAAATGGTGTATTTGTCCGTATGGCAATTATTGAGTCTGTTTTAAATGGACGAAAAGAGCAATAGACACTAAGGTATTGCTGTAAGAACAAACGGAGGGGAAAATGGAAAAACGCTTGTTAATTCTGGAAGATGATACAGTATTTGAAGGAGAGGCATTCGGGGCTGATATAGATGTGACTGGAGAAATCGTCTTTAATACAGGTATGACTGGCTACCAAGAATCTATTACGGATCAGTCTTACAATGGGCAAATCTTGACTTTCACTTATCCGTTAATCGGAAATTATGGAATCAACCGCGACGACTATGAATCGATCACTCCCACTTGCAAGGGAGTGGTCGTTTATGAGTGGGCACGCCGAGCGAGCAATTGGCGCAATCAGATGACCCTAGACGAGTTTTTAAAAGTCAAAAAAATTCCAGGAATTGCTGGTATTGATACGCGGGCATTGACGAAAATCATTCGGCAGCATGGAACGATGAAAGCAACACTAGCCAATGTGGGCGACCAAATGGTGCATCTACAAGATCAGTTGAAAGCAACTGTTTTGCCGACTGATAATATCAAACAAGTTTCAACGAAAACATCGTATCCAGCACCGGGTTCAGGTCCTAGCATTGTGTTAGTTGATTTTGGATTGAAACATTCAATTCTTCGCGAATTAGCGGCACGCAATTGTAATGTGACAGTTGTTCCCTATGACACAAGTGCAGCAGACATTCTCAATCTTCATCCTGACGGTGTCATGTTATCCAACGGTCCAGGTAATCCAGATGATGTACCGCAAGTGCTAGACATGATTCGAGGGATTCAAGGTAAAATTCCTCTTTTTGGTATCTGCATGGGACATCAACTTTTTTGTAAGGCTAATGGAGCGCAGACTTATAAAATGAAATTTGGTCACCGTGGTTTTAATCATGCTGTCAGAGAGATTGCGACAGGGCGAATTGATTTTACCAGCCAAAATCATGGTTATGCTGTTAGTCGGGAAAATTTTCCGAGCGAGTTGCTGATTACATATGAGGAAATCAACGACAAATCTATTGAAGGTGTGCGGCATCGGTTTTTCCCTGCTTTTTCAGTGCAATTTCATCCTGATGCTGCACCAGGACCGCATGATGCCAGTTATCTCTTTGATGAGTTTATGGAAATGATTGATGCTTTTAAACAACAGCATAGTTCATTTTGAGCAATGGATTAGAAATAGGAGAAAGACATGCCAAAACGTACAGATATTCAGAAAATTATGGTGATTGGCTCTGGTCCCATTGTCATTGGACAGGCTGCTGAGTTTGATTATGCAGGAACACAGGCTTGCTTGTCTTTGAAAGAAGAGGGCTACACGGTCGTTTTAGTTAATTCCAATCCTGCAACCATTATGACAGATAAGGAAATTGCTGATAAGGTTTATATTGAGCCAATCACGCTGGAATTTGTCACAAGAATTTTACGGAAAGAGCGACCAGATGCACTTCTACCGACTTTGGGTGGGCAAACAGGTCTCAATATGGCAATGGAATTATCTAAAGAAGGTATCTTGGATGAACTGGGTGTCGAACTTTTGGGAACCAAGCTGTCGGCTATTGACCAAGCTGAGGATCGTGATTTGTTCAAGCAGCTTATGGAAGAGCTGAAACAGCCTATTCCGGAATCTGAAATTGTAAATACAGTTGAAGAAGCAGTGGACTTTGCAGCGAAAATAGGCTACCCAGTCATTGTTCGCCCAGCCTTTACCTTAGGGGGAACTGGAGGCGGAATGTGTGCCAATGAGGAGGAATTGCGAGAGATTGCAGAGAATGGGCTGAAATTATCTCCGGTGACTCAGTGTTTGATTGAGCGCTCTATTGCTGGTTTCAAAGAAATTGAGTACGAAGTTATGCGCGATGCAGCTGACAATGCTTTGGTGGTCTGCAATATGGAAAATTTTGATCCAGTAGGTGTACACACAGGCGATTCCATTGTCTTTGCACCAACGCAAACTATTTCGGATTATGAAAATCAAATGTTGCGGGATGCTAGCTTGAAAATTATTCGCGCTCTAAAAATCGAAGGCGGCTGTAATGTTCAATTGGCATTGGATCCACATAGCTTTAATTACTATGTCATTGAAGTCAATCCGCGCGTGTCTCGTTCGTCTGCCTTAGCTTCTAAAGCTACAGGCTACCCTATTGCTAAATTGGCTGCAAAAATCGCCATTGGCTTGACGCTAGATGAAGTTATCAATCCGGTCACAGGCACAACTTATGCCATGTTTGAACCGGCTCTGGATTATGTGGTGGCTAAAATTCCACGTTTTCCTTTTGATAAATTTGAACATGGAGAACGTCATCTGGGAACGCAAATGAAAGCAACAGGAGAAGTCATGGCTATTGGACGTAATATCGAAGAAAGTTTGCTCAAAGCCTGTCGTTCTCTGGAAATTGGTGTTGATCATAATGAAATGCCAGAACTAAATCTAGTGGCAGATGATGATTTACTGGAAAAGGTCGTCAAAGCTCAGGATGATCGTCTTTTCTATATATCTGAAGCAATCCGCCGTGGCTATGATATCGAAGAAATTGCAAAACTAACCAAGATTGATTTGTTCTTTCTGGATAAGTTACTTCACATCCATGAATTAGAGCAGGAGTTAATGACTCATATTGGAGATGCAAATCTGCTTAGGCAGGCTAAGCAAAACGGCTTTGCAGATACTAAGTTAGCTCAGCTTTGGAAAACGACAGCAGAAGAAGTATGTCAATTTCGTAAAGAAGAGCAGGTTCTTCCAGTTTATAAAATGGTTGATACCTGTGCAGCTGAGTTTGAATCAAGCACACCATATTTTTATTCTACTTATGCTTTTGAAAATGAATCAATCAAGTCAGAAAAAGAGTCTGTTCTAGTGTTGGGATCTGGACCTATTCGGATTGGTCAAGGAGTAGAATTTGACTATGCGACCGTGCACTCGGTCAAGGCTATTCAAGCAACTGGCTATGAAGCTATTATTATGAATAGTAATCCTGAAACGGTCTCAACAGATTTTTCGGTTTCTGATAAGCTTTACTTTGAACCCTTGACTTTTGAAGATGTCATGAATGTCATTGAACTGGAAAAACCTAAGGGAGTTATCGTTCAGTTCGGTGGACAAACCGCTATTAATCTAGCTGAGCCATTGTCAAAAGCTGGTGTGAAAATTTTAGGTACTCAAGTAGCTGACCTTGACCGTGCAGAAGATCGTGATTTGTTTGAACAGGCTCTTAAGGATTTGAATATTCCGCAGCCACCAGGTCAGACAGCGACGAATGAAGAAGAAGCGGTAGCAGCTGCTCGTAAGATTGGTTTTCCTGTTTTGGTTCGTCCGTCCTACGTTCTGGGCGGTCGGGCTATGGAAATTGTCGAGAATGAAGTAGATCTTCGTTCTTATATGCGAACTGCTGTCAAGGCTAGCCCTGATCATCCGGTGTTGGTGGACTCTTACATTGTCGGTAAGGAATGTGAGGTAGATGCTATTTCAGACGGTCGTCAGGTCTTGATTCCAGGGATTATGGAGCATATTGAACGGGCTGGAGTTCACTCAGGTGATTCTATGGCTGTTTATCCTCCGCAAACCTTATCTGTTCAAGTGCAGCAGACTATCGCCGATTATACTAAGAAATTGGCTATCGGACTTCACTGTATCGGTATGATGAACATTCAGTTTGTCATCAAAGATGAGAAGGTTTATGTCATTGAGGTCAATCCTCGTGCTAGCCGGACGGTGCCATTCTTGTCGAAAGTGACAAATATTCCTATGGCACAGGTGGCAACTCAACTGATTTTAGGTCAAACTTTGGCGGAGCTAGGGTATGAAGACGGTCTTTATCCAGAAAGTCAAAATGTTCATGTTAAAGCTCCAGTCTTTTCCTTCACCAAGTTAGCTAAGGTTGACAGTCTTTTAGGACCTGAGATGAAATCTACAGGCGAAGTCATGGGGACTGATTCAACTCTTGAAAAAGCGCTTTATAAAGCTTTTGAAGCATCTTATTTCCACCTTCCTGCTTTTGGTAATGTCATTTTTACCATTGCTGATGATACTAAAGAAGAAGCATTGGCGTTAGCACGTCGCTTCTCAAATATTGGTTACAGTATTTTAGCCACGGAAGGTACTGCTAAATTCTTTAAAGAAAATGATATTCAAGCGCAATTGGTTGAAAAAATCGGTACAGATGATCGTAATGACATTCCTGCCTTTGTTCGCAAAGGTAAGGTTCAGGCGATTATCAATACAGTCGGAACGAAACGAACAGCAGATGAACACGGTCAGGCTATCCGTCAATCAGCCATTGAGCATGGAGTGCCGCTATTTACAGCACTTGATACAGCTGATGCCATGCTAAAGGTTTTAGAAAGTCGTAGCTTTATGACAGAAGCAATTTAGAGCGGTATTCTTTTTGTCATGATATTAAGTTCTTTTTTTAAAAGCTCTTGACAAATCTATTTATCTATCTTATACTTAATACAATTAAATACAACTTTAATCATGTCCTGTGAGGCATAAAAGTAATCGTTAAAATGGATTAGTGCGCTAATCTACTATTTTGCTGTAAACTTTTGGCTCAGGATTTCCTGAGCTTTTTGATTTTTAAGGCTGTATTCAATTAATAAATGTAGTCTGTGAGCTACGATTAAGGAGAATGTGCATGTCTTTAGACAAAAATAATAAGCGAGCATTAGTTGCTGCAATTGTTGCATCAGGAACAGACGACTTAAATGTCATGTTCTTAGCTTTTTCGATGTCGTCTATCATTTCAGAATTGGGCGTTACAGGGGCCCAAGGTGGCTGGATTGCGACGATTACCAATCTAGGAATGTTGGTTGGTGGTTTGCTCTTTGGCATACTGGCTGACCGTTATCACAAGTTCAAAGTTTTTAAATGGACGATTGTTATTTTTTCATTAGCGACAGGGCTGATTTACTTTACGCAAAATATTTATTATCTCTATCTCATGCGTTTCATTGCTGGGATAGGTGTTGGCGGAGAGTATGGAGTTGCCATTGCGATCATGGCAGGAATTGTTCCTGTTGGAAAAATGGGACGCATTTCATCTCTAAACGGAATTGCAGGTCAAATCGGTTCCATTACTTCAGCGCTGTTAGCAGGTTGGCTGGCACCGGCACTTGGCTGGAAAGGCCTTTTCCTCTTTGGACTTGCGCCTATTGCCTTGGTTTTGTGGATGATATTAGCGATTGACGATGACCATATTCGAGATAATGGCAATGTGAAATCAACGGCAAAAGAACGCCAGCCTATTAAAATGAGCGAATTGTTTAAAACACCAGCTCTAACAGCTCAGACGGTAGCACTAATGGTCATGACGACGGTACAAATTGCTGGGTATTTTGGGATGATGAACTGGCTTCCAACCATTATCCAAACAAGCCTGCATATTTCTGTAAAAGATTCCTCACTTTGGATGGTCTCAACGATTTTGGGAATGTGTCTGGGAATGCTCACTTTCGGTCAAATCCTTGATAAATGGGGACCAAGATTTGTTTATTCAATCTTTCTTTTAGCTTCTTCTATGTGTGTTTACCTCTTCCAATTCGCCAATTCAATGCCAGCCATGATTGTCGGTGGTGCGATTGTCGGCTTCTTTGTAAACGGTATGTTTGCTGGTTATGGCGCGATGATTACGAGATTGTATCCGGCTCACATTCGCTCCACAGCTAATAATGTCATCTTAAATGTTGGCCGAGCAATTGGAGGATTTTCATCTGTGATTATTGGGAAAATTTTAGATATCTCGAGCGTTTCAATGGTCATGATTTTCCTAGCAAGCCTTTATTTGATTAGCTTTGCTGCCTTGTGGACGATTAAGAATTTAAAAGCAGAACGTTACTCACTGTTAGGAGAAGAATTAGTCGCAAAAGAAGCGTAGTATACCAAGTTTTAATGAAAGTCTGTTCATTTGAATGACAGGCTTTTTACATTTCATGATATAATGAAATCAGGCAAGTATAGGAGAAAATAGGATGAATTTTAAACAGCTGTCGTATTTTCAGGATATTGTTCGTACAGGGAGTTTTACAGAAGCAGCAGAAGAAAATTTTATTTCGCAATCAGCCATGTCCCAACAGATGAAGTCGCTGGAAGAGGAGCTTGGTGTGACCCTTTTTGAACGAAAAAATCGCGGATTTCATTTAACGAGAGCTGGGAAATTTTTTTATCAAAAAAGTCAACGGTTGCTAGAAGATTATAATGGCTTGGTAGCTGATACACAAGTTTTGACAGGAACACAGCCAGTTTCCATGCGGATAGGTCTATTGTGGGGAATGACAGAAAGCGTACTGCCCCAGATTTTAGCTGAATTCAAAGAGCGTTTTCCAAGTGTTCAGTTGGAGATCATGGTAGGAAGTCATGAAGAGATTGGCACGGCACTGCGCCAGCAAAAGTTGGATATGACCATTAGCGACCAGCGAAAAGCATTTTCTGGCAATTATGCGAATATTTGCTTAACTTCTTTCCCGCTTTATATCAGAGTTGGACATACTCATCCTTTATCCCAATCAAAATCTGTTCAGATGAAAGACTTGCAGGTCTATCCAGCTTTGTTATTAGCTGTGAAAGGACAGGAAAAGATAGAATCTGATTATTATCGTGACAATCTTGGTTTTCAGTCGGAATTTAATTTTGCTTATTCTCCAGAAGAAGCAGCATTGCAACTCATGGTTTCTACTGCTTATTTTCCTTTTGAAAAAATGACTACTAAGGCAACTTCAAACCTTTATTGCGAATATTGCGAATTTCCTCTTTTGCAGAATCAGCAACCGATAGAGCGAGACTATTTTCTTTTTTATCATTTGGAGCATGCTCATCCTTACACAGAAGATTTTTTAGAAATTGCTAAACGTTATTTCAGATAAGTTTTTCTTATCTGATTTTTCTTGTAATTCAAATTGATTTGTCAAAAGCAAAGCCGTACAATAAGAAATGTAAAGAAGAAAGTGAGGAAATATCATGGATATTGATAATAAAGTCTCTTTTCCGGATTTGCTAGGCTTATCTGAAACGGATCCAGAATTTGTTGCACTTTTTAAGCAATTCGCTTTTCAGGAAGTGCCGAAAGACCTCCCCTTCTCATTAGATGAAAGAAGATATTACTTAGCCACTTTAGCTGTTTTAGTTGGCAGTCAAGGGCTTGAAGCCTATAAAGAGATTCTTCCCGTTGCTTTGGACAATGGGGTGAAAGCCGTGGAAGTCAAAGAATTGCTGTATCAAGCGGTTGCTTATCTAGGTCTTAGTCGGGTTTATGCCTTTTTCGCACCAACGAATACGATTTTTACCAATCAAGGAATGTCACTTCCTTTGGCTAGCCAAAAAAATCCGAAAAATCAAACTCGTTTAGAAGCTGGTGAAGAAGCTCAGATTGCAATTTTTGGCGACCAAATGAAAGGTTTTGCGACAAAGGGAGAGCCGGATGTACGCCATATCAACAAATGGTTAGTCGATAATTGTTTCGGTGATTACTATACTCGCTCTAGCCTTGATTATGCTGAGCGTGAATTATTGACATTCTGTTATCTTTATTCTCAAGGGGGCTGTGAACCGCAGTTGAAGGGACATATTGCAGCCAATCTTTGCTTGGGAAATGATAAAACGTTGTTAATTGCAGTCATCTCTGCCTGTATCCCTTATATTGGTTATCCGCGTACTATCAATGCACTTAGCTGTATCAACGAAGTTGCAAATGCACAACAGTAAATTTATCACAAAGGAAGTAGAAAAATGAAATATCAAACAAAAGAAGCCTTTGATAAGGCAAATCATTTCGGACTTGGTGCATCAAATGATGCTTATGCTCAATACTTTATCGGTCAATCGTATCTAAATGCCCTCGGTGCAACAAAAGATGGTGTAATCGCCCTTCATAATGTTACTTTTGAGCCTGGCTGTCGAAATAATTGGCATATTCACCATGCTAGCAAGGGTGGTGGACAAATTTTGATTTGTACGGCTGGTGAAGGTTGGTACCAAGAAGAAGGAAAAGAAGCCGTTAGTTTATCTGAAGGCTCTGTGGTCGTTATTCCAGCTAATGTAAAACATTGGCATGGCGCTAAGAAAGATTCTTGGTTCAGCCATATAGCGCTTGGTGTTCCTGGGGAAGATTTATCAAATGAATGGTGTGAAGCCGTCTCAGACGAGGAATATAATCAATTAAAAGATTAGAAAGTTACTATTAGCATGATAAAAGTTCTTATTTTAGGAGCCAATGGGCAAATTGCTCGTTTGGTGATTCCAAGATTATTACAGGAAACAGATGTACATTTGACGCTTTATTTGCGAAAAAGTGCTCGTTTATAGTCACTTGAAAGTGAGCGAGTGGATGTTCTTGAAGGGGATGTCAATGATTTTGCAGCCTTGACAAAAGCTATGAAAGGTCAAGATATTGTTTACGCCAATCTTGATGGACAGTTTGAGCCTATGGCGGCAAATATTGTTAAAGCAATGGAAGAGAATCAAGTTCTTCGCTTAATTTATGTAACAGGACTTAGTTTGTATCATGAAGTGCCAAGAGAGTTTGGTCGTTGGGTGGAAGAAAGTATCGGTTCAGACATTATGGATGATACTCGTCGCGCAGCGAAAATTATTTAAGATTCTACTGTTAATTATACGATTTTACGCGCTGCTTATATAACAAACAACCCTGACATTGACTATGAATTAACAGAAAAAGGAGAGCCTTATAAGGGAACAATCATTTCAAGAGCAAGTATTGCAGATTTGATTGTTCGTACCATAAAAGAACCGTCTTTACATAACTACGCAAGTCTAGATATTTAAAAGTCAGGAACAGACGGCGACAGAGCTATGTATTAAAGAAAACAGCACAAACCTATGGTAAGAAAGTTTGTGCTGTTTTTAATTGCGTGATTTTATTTCATTTTAAATGATAGGATAACAGTTTCTCACTACACATAAAAAAATGAGAATGCTAGAAAAAACTCCCACCGCAGTACAATAAAAGGATTCAAGCCTATTGTAAAGCGACAGGAGAAAATATAGCATAAAAATTTCATTGTTTATCACATATAAGAGTGGAACAGATGGTTATGATTTACTTATCAAATTGAACTTCTTCTAACAGGTACTCAATGAATTTATCCCCCATTTTAGACAAACTAGCTTTTTCGTGTTTGATATAAACCAGCTCAATAGAGTCATCAATATCTAGCGGAATGGAAACAATATTGTCACCGTTGAGATTGCTGTTGAGAATACCAGTTGCGATAGTGTAGCCGTCAAGACCAATCAAAAGATTGAAAAGGGTTGCTCGGTCACTGACGACGATCGATTTTTTATGGTGTTCTTGGGATAGGATTTCTTCTGAAAAGTAAAAGGAATTGTGGGTGCCTTGGTCATAGCTCAGATAAGGAAAATCTTCTAGATCAGCTAATTGCACCAGTTTTTTCTTTGCTAGAGGATTGCTCTTGCTGACAAAGATATGGGGCTGTGCGGTAAAGAGATGAGTGGCAATCAAGTGATTGTCATCTAGCATTTTGGAGAGGACATCGCGGTTGTAGCTGTTGAGAAATAGAACACCAATTTCACTACGGAAATTTTTGACGTCATCAATGATTTCCCAAGTTCGGGTTTCCCGCAGGAAGAGCTCGTACTTTTCCATGTCACTCTTTTTGAGCAGAGATACGAAAGCATTGACCACAAAGGCGTAGTGTTGTGAGGAAACGCTGAAAAGTTCTCGGTTAGCAACGGGATTTTTATAACGTTCTTCCAGCAGCTGGGTTTGCTCTACTACCTGACGAGCATAGGAAAGAAATTCCATGCCGTCCTTAGTCAAGGTAATGCCCTTGGGATTGCGGATGAAAATCTCAATACCCATTTCATTTTCCAAATCACGCACAGCATTAGACAGACTTGGCTGGGTGATGAATAATTGTTTGGCAGCTTCGTTCATACTGCCCGTTTCGACGATTTTGATAATATAATGTAATTGCTGAATTCTCATAAGCCTATTTTATCACATTAGCATTGACAAAACACTTGTTAAGTTGTAAAATATGTTAAATTTAACCTTTAAGAAAGTCCAGCGAGGCTTCCAAGGTTTCAGGTGAAGGAAGAGTGGGAACAAGTCTGCTCTCTATTTTCGTGAGACCTTGCGTGTGTATGCGAGGTCTTTTTTGGTAAAGAAATGAGGTAGAAATGGTAAGTAGTTCGTGTAAGAAAAGATTTGGAAAAATCATGTTGGAGAAGATGAACATTGTGCATCAAGAGGAAATTGCTCCGCGAATTTTTGCTATGGATTTACAAGGGGAAATGGTTAGCCAGATGAAGGCTGGGCAGTTTCTACATATTCGAGTCCCAGATGATACAAAGCTTCTACGGCGACCTATTTCAATTTCAGAGATTGATAAAGAGAGAAAAATTTGTCGGATTATTTACAGGATAGAAGGGGCAGGCACAGAAATTTTTTCTAAATTGCAGAAGGATTTTCAGTTGGATGTCATGGGTCCTCAAGGAAATGGGTTTGATTTATCTGGTTTGGACATTGAAGATACAGCCTTAATCATAGGAGGCGGTATTGGTGTTCCGCCTTTACTACAAGTAACAAAAGAATTACATAGTAAAGGGGTCAAGGTCACTTCGGTTCTTGGATTTGCAACAAAAGCCGCCGTTATTTTGGAAGAAGAGATGAAAAAATACGGTCGTATCATCGTAACAACAGATGACGGTTCTTATGGTCGCAAAGGCTATGTTTCCTCTGTTGTGAATGAGTTGCCAGAAAGTTTTACAGCGGTTTATGCTTGCGGTGCCCCTGGTATGCTCAAATATGTTGATGAAACATTTCGTAGTCATCCGCGAGCTTACATTTCTATGGAGTCACGAATGGCTTGTGGAATGGGGGCTTGCTATGCTTGCGTACTTCATGTGGCTGGTGAGGATCAATCAGTCAATAAGCGTGTCTGTGAAGATGGTCCAGTTTTTGAGACTGGTACAGTTTTGGTGTAGGAGGTGAACATGTCGAAAAATCGTTTAGCAGTTTCTCTTCCGGGTTTGGAATTAAAAAATCCAATTATTCCAGCTTCGGGCTGTTTTGGTTTTGGTCAGGAATATGCCAAATATTATGACCTAGATGTGCTTGGCTCAATCATGATTAAAGCAAGCACGCAGAATCCTCGTTTTGGCAATCCGACACCGCGCGTGGCGGAAACACCAGCTGGTATGCTCAATGCTATTGGTTTGCAAAATCCTGGTGTAGATGTGGTGTTAGCAGAAAAGCTTCCTTGGTTGGCTCAACATTATCCTAATCTGCCGATTATTGCTAATGTTGCTGGATTTTCTAATGAAGAATATGCTTTTGTTGCGGGAAAAATTTCTCAAGCACCAAACGTTAAAGCAATCGAACTCAATATTTCTTGCCCTAATGTGGATCATGGCAATGGAGGATTATTGATTGGGCAAGTGCCGGATTTGGCATACGAGGCTGCGAAGGCAGCAGTAGATGTATCGGAAGTGCCGGTCTATGTGAAATTGACACCTAGTGTAGCAGATATTACGCAGATAGCTATGGCAGTTGAAGCTGCAGGAGCAACAGGATTTACTATGATTAACACCTTGGTTGGTATGCGATTTGATTTAAAAAGCAGAAAACCCATTATTGCAAATGGAACGGGTGGGATGTCAGGACCAGCTGTTTTTCCAGTCGCCTTGAAGTTAATTCGTCAGGTAGCCCAATCCAGCAGTTTGCCAATCATTGGTATGGGTGGAGTAGATTCAGCAGAAGCAGCCATTGAAATGTTTATTGCGGGAGCATCAGCTATTGGTGTTGGCACGGCAAATTTCACTGACCCTTATGCTTGTCCTAATATCATTGAGAACCTACCTAAAGTTATGGATAAGTATGGCATTGAAAGTTTGGAAAGTCTGCGAGCAGAAGTTAGAGAAAATTTTCTTGCTTAATTGATGTTTTACTTGACAAGAGATAAAGTAAATTATAAAATAATTGAAATAAAACCTTTAAAGAAGTCCAGAGAGGCTACTAAGGAAGATACGGTTAAAATGGCAGTTTCTGCCAATTTTCGTGTAACCTTGCCTCGGGCAAGGTTTTTCTATAGCTCGTAATAAGGCAAATTTAGAGCTATTGATGATTAGCTAGTGCTACTAAGCAACTTCACCGTTTGATGTAGTATAGTCAGTATTGAAAGGTGGCAGAGCTAGAGATTCTGTCAAAAGGTTAAAAATGGCGAAAAGCCTATAAAAAGGAGAAGAATCCATGCGTGAAGAACGTCCTATTATTGCCCTTGATTTTCCGTCATTTGATGATGTCAAGGAGTTTTTAGAGCATTTTCCAGAAGACGAAAAGTTATATGTCAAAATCGGTATGGAATTTTTCTATGCCATTGGTCCGGAAATTGTGCATTATCTGAAAGGTTTGGGACACAGCATTTTCCTAGATTTGAAATTGCACGACATTCCAAATACAGTACGCTCTGCCATGTCAGTTTTGAGAACCTTTGGGATTGATATGGTGACGGTTCATGCGGCAGGTGGCGTGGAAATGATGCGAGAAGCCAAGAAGGTTTTAGGTGATCAGGCAAAGCTCGTAGCAGTGACCCAGCTAACTTCTACCAGTGAGGAAGATATGAGGGATTGCCAAAATATCCAAACAACTGTTTCAGAATCTGTAGTCAACTATGCCTGCAAAGCTAAGGAAGCTGGACTGGACGGAGTTGTTTGTTCGGCTCAGGAGGTTAAGCTGATTAAATCCGCAACATCAGAAGATTTTCTGTGCGTCACTCCAGGTATTCGACCAGCTGGTTCTGAAATCGGAGATCAAAAACGGGTTATGACGCCGCAAGAAGCTCATCAAATTGGTAGTGATTACATTGTGGTTGGGCGTCCAATCACACGAGCAACTGATCCAGTAGCTGCTTACCGAGCTATAAAGGCGGAATGGGTGAATGGTTAGAAAAATCTATCGAGCAATCATTGATAGACCAATAGGTTACAAAGACAACTTTGGCAATTGTTATCCTATCAACTATGGTTATATTCCGGATTTATTTGCTGGAGACGGCGAAGAACAAGATGTTTATATCATTTCGGAAAAAATACGAGAACCTTTGGAATCTTTTGAAGGAGAATTGATTGCTGTTATTCACCGACAAAATGATGTGGAGGATAAGTGGGTACTGACCTCTACAAATGAGAATATTACCATAGAAGATATTAAAGAAAAGACATATTTTTTGGAACAATATTTTGCTTCCACTATTGAATTATTGTAAAGGAGAAATCATGACTTTAGCAAAAGATATTGCCCGTGACTTACTGAAAATTGAGGCTGTTTACTTGAAACCGGAAGAGCCTTTCACTTGGGCGAGCGGTATCAAGTCTCCAATTTATACAGACAATCGTGTGACCTTAGCCTATCCAGAAACGCGGACGTTGATTGAAAATGGCTTTGTAGAGAAAATCAAGGCTGAATTTCCAGAAGTAGAAGTGATTGCTGGAACAGCGACAGCGGGTATTCCTCATGGTGCTATTATTGCAGACAAGATGAATCTGCCCTTTGCCTATATTCGTAGCAAACCAAAAGATCATGGGGCTGGAAATCAGATTGAAGGTCGGGTAAAATCAGGTCAAAAAATGGTCGTGGTTGAGGATTTGATTTCAACTGGTGGTTCTGTTTTGGATGCTGTTGTAGCAGCGAAGCGGGAAGGTGCAGATGTCATTGGAGTAGTGGCTATTTTCACTTATGAATTACCTAGAGCAGAAAAGAATTTTTCAGATGCAGGTGTGAAATTAGTAACCTTATCTAACTACACTGAATTGATCAATCTGGCAGAACAAGAAGGCTATGTTTCAGCAGAAGGTTTGGCTCTACTTGAGAAATTTAAGCATGATCAAGAAAATTGGCAGGGATAAGAAAGATGAATCTAATAGAACTAAGTAGGAAGTATCCTCAGGCAGAAGTTTGGGCACATCCAGATGAATTTCCAGACTTATATGATTTGACATTGAGAGGAATTAAGCAAGCGACAAGTTCTTGGTTTGAAGAGTATGAAAAAGACAAGGTATCGTTACCTAAAGTTGGAGAAGTCTCCATCATGCTAGATAGAATGGAGAATCCTAGTCGAGCCTTGGTTATGGTGACAAAAAAAGTTCTTGTTCGTCCCTTTCATCAAGTGACAGCAGAAGAAGCTTTTTTAGAAGGGGAAGGCAATCGTAGTTTAAGAGATTGGCAGACTATTTTTGGTGATTATTGGCGTAAAACCTTGCCAGAAGAAGGATTAGAATTTTCAGAGTCTGGTTTGGTTGTTACAGAAATTTTTACTGTTTTAGAAGATTATCTTTTAGACAATGAAGAAAACGGACGTAGCAAGTAATTAGACGTTAAGCAGCAATCTGACGATTGTTGTTTTTTAAAATAGCGAAACACTGTAGATTTTGTTATAATATTCCTATGCTAAAAATGTATTCCTTTTTCTTTTCGGCTTTGCAAAAAATTATGTTACTGATTGGCTTGCATTGGTTTTTTACTGCGATTAGTCATCTAGGGACAATTTCTAGTCTGGCTTTGATTGGAGTGGCGATACTAGCGTTTCTAGCTTATCGTTATCTAGAAAATGTTAAAAAATGCTACCACTACCTGATGAAGCACAAAGTTGCTATTATGATAGCGGTGATTGTATTTCAGCTAGCCATGCTTTTATCTGCTCAGTTGTTGATTCGGCGAGATGCAGCAGTTGTTTTTAACGGTGCTTTCAAATACTTAAAGGAATCTTCTATTTCCAGTTATTTGACACGCAATCCTAATAACTTGTTTCTCTTTTTGTATGAGCGCTTTTTTTATAATATCTTTGGAAGCTCAGCTTTATGGATTTTACAGGGATTAAATATATTTTATGCTGATATAACGGCACTCATTTTGTACAAGGGAATGAAAAAATGTGTGAGCAAGCCTGCTGCTGATATGACATTTAGTTTGTATGTCTTGCTAGTTGGCTTTTCACCTTATTTTTATTCGATGTACACGGATATATGGCCTCTTCCGCTCATTGCTTTACAGATATTCTTACTTTTTGATTTATTTGGGCTTCGATGGCAGGATAAGAGGGTACTCTTCATAAAGACAATCGGATTAGGTTTGATAAGTGGGCTTGCAGTGCTGATACGACCAACTGTGTTGATTATTATTATGGCAGGTTTTATGGTGCTGTTGTTCAAAAAGGAATGGAAGAAATTTATCCTAATCTTTTTCACCTTTCTCCTATCGTTTGGCGTAACTTCTATCGGCGGAAACTATCTGAAAGCGACACAAACAGAAGTGACATTGATACAAGAGAAAGGATTGTCTAAAAGTCCTCTGCTCTTTATTGACTTAGGGTTGACTTTTATTGGACACGATCAAGAAGACATGAAAGAGGGCTTGCTTCAATACATTGATGTGGATCAGAGAGAACAATATAATAATGGAATGTTTAAGCAAGAAAATGTAAAAAAAGAAATCAAACGACGTTTAAAAGAGTATTCGTTTTTTGGATTTCTCAATCATCTTTACTATAAGCATTCATTAACTGTTTCAGAAGGAACTCTAGGTTGGTTATATCGAGATGTGGAATGTGAAAAAACGCCTTATATCTCCCCTCTTTATCCTTATACAAAAAAGAATCTTGTGGCACAGTTTATCAGAACTTATTTTTTGAGTGTGGATAAGAGTGAGTATCGGTATTATGAGATTGTGAAGCAAGTTGTTTGGATTGTGATGAGTCTGGGGCTTGTTTTTGCCTTGTGGAAATATCGTGCAAATGATAAATTGAATTGTATCAGTCTTGCAGTCTTTGGTGGTTTGTTGTTTTTGCTCATTTTTGAAGGTGGAAAGACGCGGTATTTAATACAATTTTTACCGCAAATCATCATATTATCTGCATTAGGATTGACTAAATATTTACCGGATTGGTTAAAAAGTAAGAAAGGAGAAAAAATAAAATGAGAAAATCGTTTTACACTTGGTTGATGACGGAGCGTAATCCCAAAAGCAAAGCACCTAAGGCAATACTCGCCGATTTAGTTTTTCATGAACCGGCTTTTCCTAAGCACACAGATAATTTTGATGAGGTTAGCCGCTATTTAGAAGAACATGCTGATTTTTCCTTTAATCTTAGTGATTTTGATGCGATCTGGGAAGAATATCAAGCACATTAGTTCGGGAAAAAGATAGAATTTTCCGAGTTACTTTGCTATAATAAAGTAAATAATGTGAAGAAAGAGGTTCTTTATTTGCAAGAACATTCAGTAGAAATTACCTTACAGCATCCGGATGATGCTTTTCATCTTTTTGGTTCCAATGAACGTCACTTGCGTTTAATGGAACAGGAGTTGCAGGTAACCATTCATGCAAGGACGGAGATTGTCCAGATTATCGGTAGCGAAGCAGCTTGTGAGGAGACTCGCCAGGTGCTTCAAGCTCTGCTAGTTTTGGTGAATCGCGGGATGACGATTGGGACACCAGATGTAGTGACGGCTATTACCATGGTCAAAAATAATGAAATTGATAAGTTTGTGGCTCTGTATGAGGAAGAAATTATCAAAGATTCTTATGGCAAGCCCATTCGTGTCAAGACCCTAGGGCAGAAAGTGTATGTCGATAGCATTAAGAATCATGATGTTGTCTTTGGGATTGGACCAGCAGGAACAGGTAAGACTTTTCTTGCCGTAACTTTGGCTGTGACAGCGCTGAAGCGAGGGCAGGTCAAACGGATTATATTGACTCGTCCGGCGGTTGAAGCTGGTGAGAGTCTAGGATTTTTACCAGGGGATCTAAAAGAAAAAGTAGACCCTTATCTACGACCAGTTTACGATGCATTGTATCAGATTTTAGGCAAGGATCAAACAACGCGCCTTATGGAGCGAGAAATCATAGAGATAGCCCCCTTGGCTTACATGCGTGGACGAACATTAGATGACGCTTTTGTCATCTTAGATGAAGCGCAAAATACGACTATTATGCAGATGAAGATGTTTTTGACACGACTTGGTTTTAATTCAAAGATGATTGTCAATGGGGATATTAGCCAGATTGATTTGCCGAAGAATAGTAAATCAGGTCTCATTGATGCAACAGAGAAATTGAAAAATATCAAGCAAATTGATTTTGTTTACCTGTCAGCCAAGGACGTTGTGCGTCATCCTGTGGTTGCAGAGATTATCCAAGCCTATGAACATTCTACTGAAGTGGTGCATCATCATTTTTCTAAAGAAGAAAATTCAAGTTTGACCAATTCCAAAATCGTCGGCGAGCCAGCCAAGGAGTCAGAAGATGATGAAGGAAAAGCTCTTGACTAATCTGGACAAGTTGCACACGACTGATTTTGAGGAAGTACGCTTGCAAAAGAATCTGCTACGTGACTGATGACTATCAATGCATCTTCCTATGTCATAATCACAGGACACAGAAAGTAAGAATTAAAAAATGATTGACCAACTATCTAAGTATTACAGTTGTAGAATACTAACTGAAAAGGATATCCCAAGTATTTTATCTTTATATGAAAGCAATCCTCTATATTTTCAGTATTGTCCACCAAAGCCAAATTTGGCAAGTGTAAAAGAGGACATACTTCGTCTACCTGAAGGTAAAGCTAAGGCTGATAAGTTTTATGTTGGATTTTGGAATGGCTCTGACCTTGTGGCTGTTATGGATTTTGTCTATGCATATCCTGATGAGGAGACTGTTTTTATTGGTTTGTTTATGGTTGATCAAGCCTATCAGAGGAAAGGGATTGGCAGTCAGATTGTGACAGAAGCACTAGCTTATTTTACTAAGAACTTTCGAAAAGCACGTTTGGCTTATGTTAAGGGAAATCCTCAATCTCGGCATTTTTGGGAAAAGCAGGGCTTTAAACCAATTGGATGCAAGGTTAAGCAAGAACTCTATACGGTTGTTATCGTTGAACAGAGCTTAGGAGATTAGAAATGGCATCAAGTAAGAACTATTTGGAATTTGTTTTGGAGCAATTATCAGAATTAGATGATGTGACTTACCGTTCCATGATGGGAGAGTATATTCTTTACTTCCGTGGCAAGATTATTGGCGGCATTTATGATAATCGCTTTTTAGTTAAACCCGTGCAAGCAGTCTTAGATAAGATTGACCAACCTTCTTTTGAGTTTCCATACGAAGGTGCCAAAGAAATGATTTTAGTGGAAGACCTTGAAAATCAGGTGTTTCTAGAAGATTTAATTTTAGCCATGTATGATCAATTGCCGCTACCTAAACCTAAAAAGAAAAAATAAATGGAATGAAGCAAAGAGGTGGATTTGAAAGCTCTTTTCTTATAGTTATACGACTTAAAATGATAAGTAAAAAAGAGTCTGGGACAATAGCGTCTCAGACTCAAATTATTTTTATAATAAATGAGCAGTGTAGTAGGTGATTGTTCAAAAAAACTGCTTAAAAGGTGGTGTATAGGACCTGCGAAGCAAGTTGGCATATCCTTTTATTTTCAAAACTTATACTAAATCAGCGATATCAGTGTAGTCGCGATTGAGCCCTTCTGCAACTGGTCGGTTAGTAATATATCCTTTATAAGTAGTCACTCCTTGTTGTAGCCCCAAATCATCTGCTATAGCTTGTTCAAAACCTTTGTCAGCCAAAGCTTCAATGTAAGGAAGTGTTACATTTGTCAGGGCAAGAGTTGATGTACGGGCAACAGCACCTGGGATGTTGGCAACGGCATAGTGAAGCACTCCGTGTTTTTCATAAACAGGCTCATCATGAGTAGTTACACGGTCAGCAGTCTCAACGACCCCACCTTGGTCAACTGCTACGTCAACGATGACAGAACCTGGACGCATTTGGCTGACCATATCATCCGTAACGAGTTTAGGTGCTTTGGCACCAGGGATTAGCACGGCTCCAATCACTACATCAGCATCTTTGACGCTTTCAGCAATATTGAAAGAATTAGACATAAGGCTCTGGATTTGGTGGCCAAAAAGGTTTTCGAGTTCAGATAGGCGTTTAGCGCTGATATCAAGAATAGTGACCTGCGCTCCCAGTCCTAAAGCGATGCGAGCTGCGTGTGTCCCAACAACTCCACCTCCGATGATAGTGACTTTTCCTTTAGGAACACCAGGAACCCCGCCTAGTAGCACGCCAGAACCGCCTTCTTGTTTGGTTAAAAAGTGAGCTCCAATCTGCACAGCCATTCTCCCTGCGACCTCACTCATAGGAACGAGCAGAGGGAGTTTTCCTTCTTGGTCACGAACGGTTTCGTAAGCAATCCCTGTTGTTTTGCCCACAATCATCGCATTGGCTAATTCAGGTGCAGCAGCCATGTGTAGATACGTGAAAAGCAAGAGGTCATCACGTAAGAAGCCGTATTCAGCAGCTAAGGGCTCTTTGACTTTGACAACTAGATTAGCTGTCCAAGCTTCGGCTGCAGTTGTGACAATTGTCGCTCCCTGTGCTTTGTAGTCAGCGTCTGTAAATCCAGAACCAAGACCAGCTTTGGTTTCAACCAAAACCTGATGACCTTTTTGGACGAGACTGTGAACGCCAGCTGGTGTTAAAGCAACACGATTCTCATTGTTTTTAATTTCTTTTGGAATACCGATTAACATAGATTTACTCCTTTTTTGAGATGTTTTTATTGTATATGAAAACGTTTTAAAAATCAAGGCAAAATTAGAAACATTGATTTCAGTGAATATTTATGTTATGCTATGAGGCAACATAGGAGGTTCGTGTAAAATGGAAAGTATTTATCTAAAGCTAGCTGAAAACCGAGTTGTAGAAACAAAGCGCTTACTTTTGAGACCCGTGACATTGGATGATGCGGAGGACATGTTTGAATATTCCTCTGATGAAGAAAATATTCGCTACACTTTTTTACCTAATAAAGATTTGGAAGAAACTAAAAATATTATTGCTCGTTTATTTATTAGTCGACCGCTCGGAAATTGGGGAATTGAGTTAAAAGAAAATGGAAAACTGATTGGCAGCATTGACCTACACAAGCTAGATCCGGTCCTCAAAAAGGCGGCTATCGGCTATGTGATTCATAAGAATTACTGGAATCAGGGCTTGGCAACGGAAGCTTTGAAAGAAATAATCCAGCTGGCTTTTGAAAGTTTGAATATGAATATGTTGGTGGCTCTCCATGATGTGGAAAATCCAGCTTCAGGACGGGTTATGGAAAAAGCTGGTATGAACTTTTCTCACATAGATCCGTATGCTGCCTTGGATTTACATAAAGAAGGTCGAATTTCTCAGAGAGCTTATTATCGTTTGACAAAGGAAGATTATTTTAAAAAATATTGATGTGAACGTGATATTTATAGGAAATTTTAATGGTGATTAGGTTCTTTTTGGGACGTTCTAACACAAAGTTCTTTCTCTTATGATGAAAACATTTTTCAAATCTATTGACAAGAATCTGTCTACGTGATATAGTAGATAGGTACTGCTGATTTAGCTCAGTTGGCAGAGCGCATCCATGGTAAGGATGAGGTCGCCGGTTCGATCCCGGCAATTAGCATGAAGAACAGGAAAAAGCCCAATTTTAATGGGCTTTTTTGCATTATAAAAGCAGAAATCAATATTGTTATTGTTTTCACATTCTAATAGAATAATTAAGAAACATCAATGATTTCTTTGTTGAAAGAGTATTTTAAAGCTAATCATATCAACGCTTTTAATTTGTATCTTAATCCTATGATGTTGCAGCAATACAATCAATACTGGATGCACATTGGTGACGATATTAAGACATCAAATTCATCAGCTATTATAGGTGATGGTATTCTCTTAGGTCAAAGCGTTGGCACAGACCTAGTCGGTTTGGACTTCTATCAAATAATGCCGGCAAATAATGCTGGTATCTGACCCGATTACAGGCGCCTCCGGCTAACTTCATCATGGTCAATACTTAAGGAAAACGTTTTGTAGATGAGTACGGTAGTCGAGATAAATTGGACCAAGCAGCGATTGACAATGGCGGTCTTTTCTATCTGATTGCAGACGAAAATATCAAAGAAACGGCTTATAATACCAGTCAAGAAAAGATTGATGCGCAGGTAGCACATGGAATGATTTACCGATCAGATAGTTTGGAAGAGTTGGCTTAACAGCGACAAATGGAGCTACAGGTCTTTATCAAGACGATCACAGCTTATAATATTTATGTTGATGCGGGCTATGATCCTGAATTTGAAAAGGAAGCTTTCGATCTCAAGGTTGAAAAAGCACCGTATTATGCCACTCTTCGAAAACCAGCCGTTCACCACACTATGGGTGGGCTTAAGATTGATACGGAAACACATGTTATCAATAAACAAGGACAAGTTATCCAAGGTCTCTATGCAGCTTGAAAGTAGCTGGCGGATTGCATGCCGGAAACCGTTTAGTTGGCAATTCTCTTACTGATATTTTCACTTTTGGACGTATCGCAGCCGAAACAGCTATTGCAGAGAATTGTTAAACTTGATTTTAAGGCAGAAAATTCATTCAGTTTTGGGAGGGTTCTTTTGCAAATATTCTTGACAAGCATTTCTTTTAATGTTAAAGTATTAACTAATAAGAACAGAAAGGAGAACGGTAATATGAACAATGTAAAACAAAATAACACTCAGGTATATCGTATGACAGAACTCCTTTCTAGCAAACCATTGTAGTTTATTTTTGATGAAAAAATAAATAAAAACAAGTAAGCTCAGGACAGGTTTATTCTGTCTTGGGCTTTTTTGTGCGTTTCGGGAAGGATTAGGATGATTAAAAGTTTATTTGGATATATAAAAGAGCATAAATGGTTATATTTATCCATTGCTCTGGTTTTACTATTGTATGATTTTACCATGTTGATTCCAACACAGGTGATTCAGCGTTTGGTAGATCATCTGTCGCATCATACTTTGACACAGCAGAATTTAATTAAAGATGTTGGTTTGTTAGTTCTGGTGACAATTTGCAACTATCTGTCGGCTTACTATTGGCATTTAAAAATATTTCAGTCGTCTATTGACTATAAGTTTCTCATGCAAAGAAGAGCTTTTGAGAAATTGGTAGCTATGAGAACGCCTTTCTACGAAAAATTTCGTTCTGGCGATATTCTAACGCGTTTTTCAACAGATGTTGAGGGAATGATGGAGATGGCTGGCTATGGGATTGTCATTCTCTTATACGCAGGAGGCATGATTGCCTTTGTCGTTCCGACCATGTTTTTTATCTCATGGGAAATTAGCTTACTGGCTATGCTTCCGCTTATGATATTGATGATATGGATTTATGTTCTTGGGAAAAAACAAGATAAATTAGTTGAAAATAATCGTGAAGCAGTGGCATCTTTGAATGATGAGGTATTGGAAACGATAGAGGGAGTCCGAGTTGCGCGTGCTTATAGCAAGAAAACAACTCAGAAAGAACAGTTCCAATTGCGCACGAAAGCTTTATCTAAGGTTGGTGATCAAATTGCCGGTATTCAATATCTTTACGCACCGCTCTCCTCGGTCTTTATCGCTTTATCAACGATTATTGTGCTTCTTATTGGGGCTGCTTTTATAAAAACGGGACAGTTGACAATTGGGCAAGTGATTGCTCTTCAATTGTATATGATTAGCCTAATTGAACCTTTTTGGATGTTGTCGGATTTTATCTTGGTCTATCAAACGGGGAAGACGTCTTTTAAAAAGGTCACAGAATTGATTGAAACGACAGATGATATGAAAATGAGTGGCAAAGAGGAGTTGCAACATCTTATCTCTATTCGTTTTCATAATTATCATTTCACTTATCCACAAACAAAAAGACCTAGCTTGCGTAACATAGCTTGGCAAATTGAAGCAGGAAAGACGTATGGTATTGTTGGAAAAACAGGATCTGGTAAAACAACCTTAGTTCGTCAGCTTCTTCAGCAATATCCTGTTGGACGAGGTGAATTTCAGATAAATGGAAAATTTGTCGGTCACTATTCACGTCAGTCGATTGAAGCGATGATTGGCTATGTCCCACAGGAACATATTTTATTTTCAAAATCCGTCAAAGACAATATTGTCTTTGGCAAGAGGAATGCGACATTAAGTGATATTGAGCGGGCTATTGAAACAGCGGCATTTTCAGAAGATTTAAAACGAATGCCAGACGGACTGGAAACTCTTATTGGTGAGAGGGGAGTGTCAATATCTGGCGGTCAAAAACAAAGAATTTCTTTGGCACGCGCTTTTATTAGACAGCCAGAAGTCCTTATTTTGGATGATTCTTTGTCGGCAGTTGACGCTCAGACAGAACGCCGAATTATCCAAAATATCCAGAAGTTACGAGCGAATCAGACAACAATCATTGTGACGCACCGTTTGTCAGCTATCCAGAAGGCAGACTGGGTTCTTGTCTTAGAAGGCGGACAAATTATAGAAGAAGGGACTCCGAACCAGTTGCTTAATAAAGGAGGTTGGTACGCCGAACAATATCAGCGGCAGCAACATCAGAAAGGAGGGAGCGAATGAGTATCATTAGTCGTTTATTAAAAGAACTAAAAGTTGTTCGAATTGCATTTTTTCTTGCGGTTGGAATTGCTGTCTTAGCAACGGTGACTAGCCAACTGTCTCCTCTCTGTTTGAGAAATATGATAGACGGACCGCTTACACAGATTGGAAGTGGAAAAGATCGTCAGGTTCAGCTTTTGCAATTAGCTGGATTATACCTAATTGCTGTAGTTTTGGGGAGTGCCTTGACTTACTTAGGCGACCGACTTTTAGCGCATTGTGGCAACAAAGTCGCCGAACATCTGAGAAATGAAGCTTATCAAGTCATGCAAAATTTGCCGATTTCTTATTTTGATGATAAGCCGGCAGGGAAGATTGCAACCAGAATTGTAAATGATACGGAAACCTTACGCAGACAATTTTATTCCAGTTTGGTTAGTGTTTTGATTCAAGTCCTTCGGATTGTTTTTACCTACGTTTTGTTGTTTTATCTTAATCCGCTTGCTGCCTCTATGCTGTTGCTGTTGCTTCCTGCTTTTTATGGGATACAAGTATTTTATAAAAAACTAACGGACAAGCCGATGAAAGACTTTTATGATTCACGGAGTGACATCAATAATCAAGTGAATGAATTGATGCATGGAGCTAGTCTGATACAGCTATATCATCAGGAAAAAACTGTTCTTTCAGAATTTGATGTAACTGCCCGAAAAATGAGCCAAGCTGATAAACAAATTGTATGGGTAAGCGCTCTTTCGTCTTGGCCGTTAACGGAATTTTTGAAAAATGCAGTGCTTGCTGTTATTTTGACAATAGTTGGTCAGCAATTTTTAGGCGGTCATAGCGTTATTACCGCAGGTGTACTGTTTGTCTATCTCAATTATATTATTGATTTATTTGAGATGATGGGTTTTCTGGTTCGACTTTTCCCGAATGTACAACGATCATTGGAAACAGGAAAACGAGTTTTAGAATTGCTAGATCAACCTCAGGAAGCGGATGAGAAAACGCAGTTAATAGTCAATAAAGGTGAGGTTGTGTTTGAACATGTGAGCTTTGCATATGAGAAAGAAAAAACTATCCTGCACGATATTAGCTTTAAGGCAAAGCAAGGAGAGACGATTGCTTTGGTGGGACATACCGGCTCTGGAAAATCTTCTATCATGAACCTACTTTATCGTTTCTACGATCCCCAAAAAGGGAAAATATATATTGATCAACAAGATATTCAACAATATTCTCGTGAAAGTCTTCGTAGTCACATGGGGATTGTTTTGCAAGATCCTTATCTATTCACAGGAACACTAGCAAGCAATGTAGCGATGAGCCATTCAGGCATCAATCGTGAAAAAGTTCTAGAAGCTTTAGAAAAGGTTGGTGCAAGGGACTTGCTGGCTCGTTGTAAAAAAGGAATTGATGAACCTGTAAAGGATAAAGGGACAGCATTTTCGAGCGGTGAACGGCAACTGATTTCATTTGCACGAACTCTCTACGCTAATCCCAAAATTTTAATATTGGACGAAGCAACTTCCCATATTGATACAGAAACCGAAGAAATGATTCAAAAAGCAATGGCTGTGGTCAAGGAGG
The DNA here is from genome assembly GCF_001838575.1 of Streptococcus sp. HMSC034B03. Lineage (NCBI taxonomy): Bacteria > Bacillati > Bacillota > Bacilli > Lactobacillales > Streptococcaceae > Streptococcus > Streptococcus sp. HMSC034B03. Next base: position 37,343 of record NZ_KV837619.1, on the reverse strand, counting down.
GGAGAACGACTTTTATCATTGCACACCGTTTATCCACCATTCAAGATGCAGACCAAATTTTGGTTATTTCTGAAGGAAAGATTGTGGAGAGAGGGCAACATGATACATTGGTAAAACAAAATGGCATCTATGCGCAAATGAGCCGCCTCCAGCAACAAGTATAAGTTTTGAAAGAAAAAATATGAAATAAAGAGCAGAACGAAATAGTAAATGATTTATAAATCAGGCATCCCTATCTGAAATATGGTATAATGAAGTGATACTAATAAAGTGGGTGTAATATGTATATAGAAATGGTCGACGAGACAGGGCAAGTTTCAGAAGAAATCATCAAGCAAACACATGATATACTGGAATTTGCTGCTAAAAAGATTGGCAAAGAAGAAAAAGAAATGGCAGTGACATTTGTTACCAACGAGCGCAGCCATGAGCTGAATTTGGAATATCGAAATACAGATCGTCCGACAGATGTTATCAGCTTGGAGTACAAGCCTGAGCTGGACATTGCCATTGACGAGGAGGATTTACTAGAAAATCCTGAGCTGGCGGAAATGTTAGAGGATTTTGATGCCTATATCGGAGAGCTCTTTATTTCCATAGATAAGGCGCGTGAACAAGCAGAAGAATATGGTCACAGTTTTGAGCGAGAGATGGGGTTTCTTGCAGTGCATGGTTTTTTGCATATCAATGGATACGATCACTATACGCCAGAAGAAGAGGCGGAAATGTTTGGTTTACAGGAAGAAATTTTGACTGCTTATGGACTTACAAGACAATAAAAAAAACAAGCGCAAATGGAAGAATCGGGATGTCATTTCGAGTTTAGAATTTGCTCTGACAGGGATTTTTACGGCAATCAAAGAAGAACGTAATATGCGTAATCATGCCGTTTCAGCAGTTGCGGTCGTGCTTGCAGGATTGCTTTTTCGGGTATCTGCGATAGAGTGGCTCTTTCTCTTTTTGAGTATTTTTCTAGTCATTTCTTTTGAGATTATGAACTCTGCTATTGAAAATGTGGTAGACTTAGCTAGTGATTATCACTTCTCCATGCGAGCTAAAAACGCCAAGGATATGGCAGCAGGAGCTGTTTTGGTTGTTTCCGGTTTTGCGGTTATAACAGGAGTGATTATTTTCGTTCCGAAAATTTGGAATTTACTTTTTTAACATGAAAATCGGAGAATCCTTTCCGATTTTCTTATATTAGACTAATAAGGAATAAACGAGGTGAAAAATGACCTTTAAATCAGGATTTGTTGCTATTTTAGGACGTCCAAATGTTGGAAAGTCTACTTTTTTAAATCATGTTATGGGGCAAAAGATTGCTATCATGAGTGATAAGGCTCAGACGACTCGTAACAAGATTATGGGAATTTACACGACAGATCAGGAGCAGATTGTCTTTATTGATACGCCAGGGATTCATAAGCCAAAGACTGCCTTGGGCGACTTTATGGTGGAATCCGCTTACAGCACGTTGCGTGAAGTGGATACAGTTCTTTTTATGGTTTCTGCCGATGAAAACCGCGGTAAGGGTGATGATATGATTATGGAGCGTTTAAAAGTGGCTAAAGTTCCTGTTGTTCTGGTCATCAATAAAATTGATAAAGTACACCCGGATCAGCTGCTGAGTCAGATTGATGATTACCGCAAGCAGATGGACTTTAAGGAAGTTGTGCCAATTTCTGCTCTTCAAGGCAATAATGTTTCGCATCTAGTTGATATTTTAAGTGAAAACTTAGAGGAAGGTTTCCAATATTTCCCAGCTGACCAGATTACCGATCACCCTGAGCGTTTTTTGGTTTCTGAGATGATTCGGGAAAAGGTTTTATTGCTGACACGTGAAGAAATTCCGCATTCGGTGGCGGTGGTCATTGACAGTATGAAGCGGGATGAGGAGACTGACAAAGTGCATATCCGCGCTACCATTATGGTGGAAAGAGACAGTCAAAAGGGCATTATCATCGGCAAAGGCGGCTCTATGCTTAAGAAAATCGGCTCTTTGGCACGCCGCGACATTGAACTCATGCTAGGTGATAAAGTTTTTCTTGAAACTTGGGTTAAAGTCAAGAAAAACTGGCGGGACAAAAAGCTAGACTTGGCAGATTTTGGATATAACAAAAAGGAGTATTAGAGGCTGAGGAAGATGAGGTCGTTATTTGTCGCAGAAAAAGGACAGCAAAATGATAAGAGTATTGTCTTTTTGCATGCTTCTGGTTCTAGCAGTCAGATGTGGGCACATCATATCGCTGAGTTAAAAAATGATTTTCAATGTATAGCTGTTGATTTGCCTGGACATGCTTCTAGCCGCGACATTGGGTGGACAAATTTTAATGATGTTACAGAATGATTGCTGATATTATCAAAAACAGGGCTCACGGCAAGCCGCACCTTGTTGGACTATCGTTGGGAGGCGGTCTCGTTCTTAAATTGTTGGAAAAACATGCTGATTTATTTGATAGAGCGATTGTTGACGTTGCTAATCATGAACCGATTAATGGGCATGGTAAAGTCATTGCCGTTGTCTACATCATGTCGTTATTAAAAAACACTAAGCTAATGGGCAACCTTATGGCAAAAATGATGCAGAAAGATGGTGTACCTGAAGAGAGCTATCGTTAGTTCATAATGGATTTGCAAAGGGCTTCTGCTAAGTCTTTTCGCCGAGCAATGTTACAGGCAAATCTGCTGAGGATTACTGCAAATTTCGACAATCCTGTTTTCTTTGTTTCGGGCGGTAAAGAATCGAAGTCAATTCATGAATCTCATAAAGAATTGGTAAGAAAAAACAGACTGAGTAATTGTGCCTATTATCCAAATAAAGGGCATACTTGGTTGTTTAGTGATATTGACACGCATATACAATTACTCCGCTACTTTTTTAAGACGGAGCATTTCCATATAAATTGAAAGGTTTCTAAATATGGACTACATTTCCTACATTCGCTCAAAAGTTGGGCATGACAAGGTTATCCTGACCTTTGCTGGTGGTATTTTAGCAGATGACAAGGGATGCGTGCTGTTGCAACTACGCGGGGATAAGAAAACATGGGCTATTCCAGGCGGTGCAATGGAGCTTGGCGAATCCACTCTTGATACTGCTAAGCGTGAATTTTTTGAAGAAACTGGCATTGAAGTAGAAGCTACTCGTTTTCTCAATGTTTATAGTAATTTCGAGGAAGTTTATCCGAATGGTGATGCGGTGCAGACGGTTGTCTTCATCTATGAGCTGGCGGCGGTTTCACCAGTGAATATTGCAGATTTTCACAATGAGGAAACTCTACGCCTGCGTTTCTTTTCTAAGGAAGAAATTGAGAATTTAGAATCTGTGAGTAGTAAGCATCGCCTGATGTTAGCTGAGTATTTTGATGACAACTTTGCGATGGGACATTGAGTTGAGATTGACATATAATCCGTGATTAATTTATTTTTTAAGGAGATAGGGCAATGGAATTTGTAAATCTTTTAGTGGAAAATGTGGAACGAGCCGAGGAGCGTTTTTTGTCGGTGCTGACTAATTTATCTGTGGAAGAAGCGAATGCTTTTCCGGTTGCGGATACAGTTCCGTCCATTAAGTCTGTGACTTGGTTGACTTGGCATACGGCGCGGGAGCTGGATTTTCAGATTGCTGATTTAGCTAAGACCGAGCCAGTCTGGTTCTCTAAAGGTTGGAAGAAAAAGTTTGCCTTGGATTTGCCAGATGATACGGAAGATTGGCACCATACTCCTCAAGAAGCGCATAGAGTTGTGGTGACAGATATTGAGTTGCTCAAAGACTATCTGTCTGATGCGGTTGCGGCAACAATTGCTTATTTATCAGAGGTGAATGAAGCCAGTCTGGACGATGTTATTGATGAGAATTGGACTCCAGCTGTTAAGCGTGGGAATCGCTTAGTATCGATCATTGACGATGCTGCTATGCATTCAGGTCAGGCAATCTATGCTCGCCGCCTGCTAGGAAGAGAAGATTGAAAAAGGTAATGGTAGGGGAAATTCGAGCGGTCGAAAAATCTCATCTAGCTGACTGGGCTTACTTTGCTCATTTAGCTTGGAAGACAGAGAAAAAGAAATTACTAGCAGCATTTTCTGAAGGCAAATTTCCTAATGAATTTTTGTACTACATAGAAGGAGAAGCCGTTGCTTGGATCAGCTTATCTATGCGTTCGGAGTATGTGGAAGGAGCAGAGCAACTTCCTATCGCATATATTGAAGGCATAGCGGTAGCACCTGCTTTTCAAAGAAATGGCATCGCTCATCAACTTCTAGAGTTTGCACAGTCGTGGGCGAAAGAAAAAGGAGTGTACCAGCTAGCTTCAGATTGTGATATGGACAATGCAGTCAGTCAAGCTTTTCACAAGAGTGCGGGATTTGAAGAAATAAGTCGAACTGTTCATTATATGTTACATTTGGATAAGAAAGGATAAAGATTTTATGCCCGAATTACCAGAAGTAGAAACGGTACGCCGTGGTTTAGAGCGGCTGGGTAAAGGAAAAGAGATTGAAAAGGTAGATGTCCGTTATGCCAAGATGATTGGAACGGGGGCAGATCCTTTTGTCTTAGAATTACCAGGGCAAAGCATTAATGCTGTTGGGCGTCGGGGCAAGTATCTGATTTTTTATTTGACGAATTGGGTGCTGATTTCGCATTTGCGAATGGAAGGAAAGTATCTTTTCTATCCTGAAGAGGTCCAGTTGACGAAGCATTCTCATGTAATTTTTCATTTTACAGATGGCAGCAGCCTCGTTTATCAGGATGTTCGGAAATTTGGCACGATGGAGTTGTTGAGAAAAGAGCAATTAGAATCCTATTTTACTAAGCGAAGACTAGGACCAGAACCGACTGAATCAGATTTTCATTTACCACCATTTAAAGCTGCTCTGAAAAAATCTAAGAAATTGATTAAACCTTACCTGTTGGATCAAACTTTAGTAGCTGGTCTTGGCAATATCTATGTAGATGAAGTATTATGGCGGGCGCAGATTCATCCGGCAAGAGCAGCTCAAAGTTTGACTGCTGGAGAAGCAGAGAAATTACGCAAGCAGATTATTGCAGTCTTGCAGCTAGGTATTGAAAAAGGCGGTTCAACCATTCGCACCTACCGCAATGCTTTGGGAGAAGACGGAACCATGCAGGATTTCCTACAAGTCTATGGAAAAACAGGCCAACCTTGTACTAGATGCGGTCACGAAATTGAAAAAATCAAACTAGCTGGTCGTGGAACTCACCTTTGTCCACATTGTCAAAAAATGAGGTAGGACATGGCAAAAATAATCGGAATTACAGGCGGTATTGCTTCTGGAAAATCGACAGTCACAAATTATCTCAGGCAAAAGGGCTATCAGGTCATTGATGCGGATCAGGTGGTTCATGAATTGCAGGCGAAAGGCGGTAAACTCTATCAAGCATTGGTCAGCTGGCTAGGGTCTGCTATCTTGAACGAAGCAGGTGAGCTTGATCGTCCTAAACTATCTCAGCTCATTTTTTCTAGCCAAGAAAATTTAGCGAAATCTTCCCGGCTACAAAATGATATAATTCGGCAAGAGTTAGCCAATCGACGCGACCAACTGGCTAAGATTGAGGAGACTTTCTTTATGGATATTCCGCTCTTATTTGAGCAGGATTATGCAGACTGGTTTGATGAGGTTTGGCTAGTAGATGTGAGCAAAGGCACTCAGCTAGAACGTTTGATGGCTCGAAACAATCTTAGTCAAGAAGAGGCTCAACAACGCATAGCAGCTCAGCTTTCTTTGGCAGATAAAAGACAAAGAGCTGAGATTGTGATTGATAATAACGGTGCGCTTTCGAATACTTTAAAACAGTTGCAGGCGCTTTTAGACAAAGAAAGAAGATGATTTTATTAAGAATCAAGTGAAATGGAAACGGAATTTATGGATTGCTTGGCTGGGTAACTTTTTTATAGGTGCTAGCTTGTCACTAGTTGTTCCCTTTATGTCTTTGTACGTGGAAGAATTAGGCGCCAGAGGCTCTATGGTTGAATTTTATTCAGGCTTGGCGGTTTCGAGTACAGCTTTGACAGCCGCACTTTTGTCGCCTGTCTGGGGAAGTTTAGCTGATAGGTACGGTCGCAAACCAATGATGATTCGGGCAGCTTTTGCAATGACCTTTACGATGGGAGGCTTGGCTTTTGTACCGAATGTATTTTGGCTCATTGTATTGAGACTGTTAAATGGGGTGTTTTCTGGTTATGTACCGAATAGCACGGCTTTGATTGCTAGTCAAGCTCCTAAAAAACACTCTGGTTATGCCTTGGGAACATTGTCAACAGGTGTCGTAGCGGGGACTCTGATGGGACCGCTCTTAGGAGGAATGATAGCTCAAAGTTTGGGAATGAGAAATGTTTTCCTTTTGGTTGGATTTTTCTTGTTTGTCGTTACTTTGTGGACAATTTTTGGGATAAAAGAAGATTTTCATCCTGTCTCTAAAGGAAAAGAAGTTTCGACCAAGCAACTATTTCAACAAATTCCTCAAAAATCAATGCTTTTTGGCTTGTTTATTACTAGCATGGTGATTCAGATGATTGGACAGTCCATTTCCCCTATTTTGACACTTTATATCCGCTCTTTAGGGCAAAAAGAAAATTTGTTATTGGTATCTGGTGCAATCGTTTCAGCAATGGGCATTTCAAGCATATTTTCATCTGGTTGGCTGGGAAAATTAGGAGATAAAATAGGAAATCACCGTTTGCTCTTACTGGCTCTTTTGTATAGTTTTGTTATTTATATTTTCTGTGCGAGGGCTGGTACACCACTTGAATTGGGAATTTATCGCTTTCTATTTGGATTGGGCACTGGAGCTCTTCTGCCTGGAGTTAGCTCTCTCCTCAATAAAATCACACCAAAAGAAGGTATTTCACGGATTTTCAGTTACAATCAAACTTTCTTTTATATCGGTGGTGTTATTGGGCCGTTAATGGGGTCAGCTATTTCTGTTCATTTTGGCTATCATTGGGTTTTCTATAGCACAGCAGGTTTAGCGTTATTGAACTTCTTCTTTTTATTGTTTAGTTTTAGAAAATATTTAGGAGTAAAGGAAATCAGTGCGAGTAAAAATTAATTTAAAGTGTTCTTCTTGCGGCAGTCAGAATTATTTAACGAGTAAAAATATGAAAACACATCCAGAAAAGGTTGAGGTATTAAAATACTGTCCCAAAGAAAGAAAAGTGACCTTACATCTTGAATCAAAATAAGTTTTATGGTAAAATGAATGAGATTTTAAGGAGTTTGATATGTATAATTTATTATTAACCATTTTATTGATTTTATCAGTATTTATTTTAATCGCAATTTTTATGCAACCTACAAAAAATCAATCAAGTAATGTATTTGACGCAAGTGCAGGAGATTTGTTTGAACGACCAAAAGCAAGAGGCTTTGAAGCAGTTATGCAGCGTTTGACAGGAGTGATGGTTTTCTTTTGGTTGTTGATTGCACTAATGCTGACAATCTTATCTAGTAAATAAAATGGGCTCTGACTTTGTCTTTGCCTATTTTTTCTGTATTAGGTGAGGAAAAAGTAACTTAAAGTTTAGAGAATATAAGAAAAAAGGAAAGAATGAAAGAAGAAATTTTAAACTATTTAAGAGAAAAGAAAGAAGCTAGTATGGATGAGCTGGCACAAAGATTAGGAAAAGAAAAAGCAAAAGACTTTAGAAATTTAGTTCAGACGATTTCTGAAATGGAGCGAAAACGTCAATTGACCTTTAGCAATGCTGGGAAAATCCAACTTCGTAAAGAAAAGCAGCTGCTTACTTTGAAAGGGACCTTTCACGCCCATAAAAATGGCTTTGGCTTTGTTACCTTAAATGAAGAAGAGGATGATCTTTTTATTGGTCGCAATGATGTTAACTATGCGATTGATGGTGATACGGTAGAAGTTGCAATCACTAAGGTTGCAGATCGCAGCAAGGGAACGTCTGCTGAAGCGAAGGTTATTGATGTTTTGGAACACAGCTTAAAAACAGCAGTGGGTCAGCTCATCTTGGATGAAGAAAAGCCTAAGTATGCTGGTTATATTCGGTCAAAAAATCAGAAAATATCTCAACCTATTTATATCAAGAAACCAGCTTTGGTTTTGGATGGGACAGAGATTTTAAAAGTAGAGATTGATAAGTACCCGACTAAAAAACATGATTTTTTTGTAGCTACTATTTTGGATGTAGTGGGTCACAAGGATGATCCGGGTATTGATGTTCTGGAAGTTTTGGAGTCCATGGACATTGTGTCTGAGTTTCCAGAGAGAGTTTTGAAAGAAGCGTCAGCAATTCCGGATATGCCATCTAAAAAGGATTTTGAAGGTCGTTTAGATCTGCGTAATGAAATTACCTTTACTATTGATGGGGCGGATGCGAAAGATTTGGATGATGCAGTTCATATCAAGAAGCTGGAAAACGGGCATTTTGAACTAGGAGTTCACATTGCAGATGTTTCTTACTATGTCAAAGAAGGATCTGAGTTGGACAAGGAAGCCCTCAATCGAGCGACATCGGTTTATGTGATTGACCGAGTGGTGCCTATGCTACCTGAGCGCCTGTCCAATGGCATCTGCTCGCTCAATCCTAATGTAGATCGGCTGACGCAATCGGCTATCATGGAGATTGACCAAAAAGGTCAAGTTGTCAAGCATACTATTACTCAAACAATCATTAAAACTACTTTTCGTATGACCTATAGCGATGTGAATGACATGATTGTAGGAGATGAGGAAAAACGAGCAGCTTTTAAAGTGATTTTACCGAGTGTTGAAGCAATGGTGGAACTTCATACAATTCTTGAGCGGATGCGATACAAACGTGGAGCTCTTAATTTTGATACGAAAGAAGCTAAAATTTTGGTCAATAAGACTGGACGTCCAGTAGATATTATTTTACGTCAGCGGGGACTTGCGGAGCGTATGATTGAGTCCTTTATGCTGGTGGCCAATGAAACAGTGGCAGAGCATTTTGCTACGTTAAACCTGCCCTTTATCTATCGGATTCATGAAGAGCCTAAGGCTGAGAAAGTGCAGAAGTTTATTGATTATGCTTCTACTTTTGGCGTTCGGGTCTACGGAACGGCTAATTCTATGAGCCAATCTGCCCTTCAGGATATTATGAAAGCAGTCCAAGGTCAGCCTTATGAAGAAGTGCTGTCTATGATGCTTTTGCGTTCCATGCAGCAGGCTCGTTACTCAGAGCACAACCACGGTCATTATGGTTTGGCAGCCGAGTTTTATACTCACTTTACTAGTCCGATTCGCCGTTACCCAGACCTTCTGGTTCACCGTATGGTGCGCGATTATGGGCATTCTAAAGAAATAGCAGAGCATTTTGAACAAGTCATTCCAGATATTGCCAGTCAGTCTTCCAGCAGGGAACGGCGAGCTATTGAAGCAGAGCGAGAAGTAGAAGCTATGAAAAAGGCTGAGTTTATGGAAGAATTTGTGGGAGAAGAATTTGATGGTATTGTGTCAAGCGTTGTTAAATTCGGTCTTTTTGTTGAACTTCCAAACACAGTTGAAGGTTTGATTCATGTAACTAACCTGCCAGAATTTTTCCACTACAATGAACGCAATCTAACTTTACAGGGTGAAAAGTCAGGTGTTGTTTTCCGTGTCGGTCAACAGATTCACATTAAGCTAGTTCGGGCTGATAAGGCTACGGGAGAGATTGACTTTGAATACCTACCTAGTGAATATGACGTGATTGAAAAAAGAAAGCAATCCAATCGTGATAGGCGTCAACAGTCGCATCAAGATAACAGAGGACGAAGAGACAAATCTCCGAAAGGAAAAGTTCCTAGGGATAAGAAATTAAAGAAAAACAAGGGCAAGAGACCCTTTTATAAAGAAGTGGTAAAGAAAGGAAGCAAGAATGGCAAAGGGAGAAGGAAAGGTCGTAGCGCAAAATAAAAAAGCACGACACGACTATACGATTGTTGATACGATTGAAACGGGCATGGTTCTGACCGGAACTGAAATCAAAAGTGTGCGGGCTGCACGAATTAACCTGAAAGACGGCTTTGCTCAAGTCAAAAACGGAGAGGTCTGGCTCAGTAATGTTCACATCGCTCCCTATGAGGAGGGCAATATCTGGAATCAAGATCCTGAACGTAGGAGAAAATTGCTATTGCATAAAAAACAAATCCAGAAATTAGAGCAGGAAACCAAAGGAACTGGAATGACTTTGGTTCCCCTTAAAGTTTATCTTAAGGACGGTTATGCCAAGTTACTTTTAGGATTGGCTAAAGGGAAACACGACTATGACAAGCGTGAATCCATTAAACTTCGTGAGCAAAATAGAGATATTGCTCGGACGATTAAGGCTTATAATGTGAGATAATGTACAAGATATAAAAATCGGAAGTTGTTTCCGATTTTTCAGTAGTTTGAAATATTTTATCAGTTAATTTTTATCAAAAATCCTTTTCTAACATGGCAAAAGCTGAGAAATGTACTGCCCCCAAAAAGTTAGACAAAAAATATTAGTGAAAGGATTTAGTTCTGTACTGCACAGGACTAAGTCCTTTTAGTTTTGTTTTAATCCGTTTATTGTTGTAATAAACAATATAAGTTGCAATAGCTTTCTCCAGCTCATCAAGCGATTGATAACTCTTCTCATAACCGTAGAACATCTCCGATTTGAGGATGCCAAAGAAGGACTCCATCATCCCATTGTCTGGACTATTGCCCTTGCGAGACATAGATGGGACAATTCCTTTCGCTTCTAAGAATTGATGATAAGACTGGTGCTGATACTGCCAGCCTTGGTCACTGTGGAGAATGGTTCCCTTGTAGGTTTCAGCAGGAAAAGCCTTAGCTAACATTGTTCTGACCTGGTTCAAGTCAGGTGAACGTGACAAGGTAAAGGTAATGATTTCACTATTATACCCATCTAAAATAGGAGACAGGTAGAGCTTTCCATTGACGTTTGGTAAGGCAAATTCGGTTACATCTGTATAGCACTTTTCGTAAGGCCTAGAGCCTTCAAACTGACGCTGAATGAGATTCTCTGCTTTCTTACCAATCTCCCCCTTGTAAGAAGAATATTTCCGTTGACGGCGAATTCGAGCTTGTAGCCCCATCACTTGCATCAATCGCTGAACTTTCTTGTGATTGATATGAAAACCACGATTTTTCAGTTCAAGATGAATTCGACGATAACCATAGTTTCCCTTGTGCTCATCATAAATCAATTGAATTTCAGCTTTTAACTCTTGATCCTTGTCTGGTTTATCTAGCTGTTTTAGCTGGTAATAGTAAGTTGCACGAGAGAGTTTAGCGGTAGCTAGTAGGAAACTTAATCGGAATCCTTCCTTGACCATCTCTCTAATTGTCTCTGCTTTTCGCGCTGTAAGGCTTCGTCCCTTAAGCGTAACTCCCTCAACTTTTTTAGATAGGCATTCTCCGTTCTAAGACGCTCGTTCTCTTCTTGAAGTCGCTCTAGTTCCGTCATTTCTTCCCAAGTTTTCTTTTTCTTACGTCCCATCTTTGGTGGTCTCCCTTTTTGTTTCTCAACAATAGTATAGCCGTTTTTCTTATATTGTGCCAGCCAATTTGGGAGAGTCCCCCTGTTAGGAAGGGCAAAATCGAGAGAGACTGACAATTGAGAACGCCCTTCAAGAAGAACTTGATGAAGGATTTTTTGCTTTAGTTCAGGAGAATAATAAGTCTTCTTACCTCTCTTGACAATGTCTACTCCATGTCTATCAATTAGTCGAATCAGATATTCGATCCCTGACTGATTGAGGTTAAACTGTTTTGATAATGACTTGAGAGTTGCGCCGCTTTTTCGCAAGTAATAAATTTGAACCTTGTCTTCATAACTTAATTTCATAAAAATAACATCCCAAAAGTTAGAGTTTTCTTGTCTAACTTTTGGGGTGCAGTTCAAAATTTTTTCAGCTTTTTTATTTGTTTTACGAATAAATAGATAAAGCAAATTTTCATTCAACTTAGGAGGAAAGATGTTAGAGACAATCATTGAAAAGATGAAAGAGTATAAAATTTTGATTGGTTTAAGTTTGATTGGTTTGATAATAGCAGGATTTTTTATGATAAATGGTCAATCTAGTAGACAATCAAATGTAGCAGAGCTCGCACAGGAAACAGTTACGAGTTCGGAGGCAGAATCAGAAGAAATTTCAACTGGAACGAAGAAAAACTCACAGAAAGAAAAAGCAGAGCCTCAAACGAGTTCCAGTGAAGAATCAGAATTTTTAACCGTAGATGTCAAGGGTGCAGTCAAAAATCCAGGTATTTATCAACTGAAAAAGACTAGCCGTATCAATGATGCGATTCAAAAAGCAGGTGGTTTAACGACAGACGCTGACAGCAAGTCTATCAATTTGGCGCAGAAACTAACGGATGAAGCTGTTGTTTATGTGGCAACTATGGGTGAGAATGCGGCGAGTGTTTCAAGCAATACAGGACAATCTTCAACATCAGGAACTAGTGAAGTCGCATCGCAAAAAGGGAATAAGGTCAATCTAAATACAGCTGATTTATCTGAGTTGCAGACCATTTCTGGTATTGGTCAAAAACGCGCGCAAGATATTTTAGATTATCGGGAGGCAAACGGGAAATTTAATTCCGTTGATGACCTGAAAAATGTATCAGGAGTAGGTGCTAAAACACTAGAGAAATTGAAAGAATATGTCACAGTGGATTAAAAGATTTCCGATTAAGCCGATTTACATTGCTTTTTTGCTCGTCTGGTTGTATTTTGCAATCTATCAAAGTAGCTGGTTAGGCTGGTTGGGTTTTATCTTTCTGGTGATTTGTCTTTTTCGCTTTTATTCACCGAAAGAATGTTTCATGACCTTCATGATCCTCTCTTGTTTTGCTGGTTTTTTCTTTGTTCGTAGGGAAATAGCAGAGCAGAAGACGAAAGTAGAACCTTCTCCCATAAGACAAGTGGCAGTTCTACCTGACACGATTAAGGTAAATGGTGATTCGCTTTCTTTTCGTGGTAAAGCTAATAGGCAGACTTATCAAGTTTACTACAAATTGAAATCAAAGGAAGAACAGTTGGCTTTTCAAAATCTCTCTAGTCTGGTTACATTGACCGTTGAAGGGGAATTTGAAATCCCTGAGAAGAAGCGTAATTTTGCTGGTTTTGATTACCAATCCTATTTAAAAACGCAAGGGATTTATCGAATTTTAAAAGTGGATACCATTTTATCGAGCCAAGATAGAATCAGCTTGCACCCTTTTGAGTGGCTTTCTAGCTGGCGAAGAAAAGCACTGGTATTTATCAAGAACCATTTTCCAAATCCGATGAGTAATTACATGACAGGACTCTTATTTGGTGCCTTGGATACATCCTTTGACGAAATGAGCAATCTTTATTCTAGCTTGGGAATTATTCATTTATTTGCGCTGTCTGGCATGCAAGTTGGCTTTTTTATGGAGGGATTTCGCAAGTTACTGTTAAGGCTGGGGTTTACACAAGAAATGGTTCGTAAATGCCAATATCCATTTTCTTTCTTTTATGCGGGAATGACTGGATTTTCAGTATCCGTTGTACGGAGCTTAGTTCAGAAATTATTATCGCAACATGGTATCACTAAGTTAGATAATTTTGCTTTAACGATGATGATATTGTCCTTGATTATGCCGTCCTTTCTTTTGTCGGCAGGAGGAGTTCTCTCCTGTGCTTATGCTTTTGTCATTAGTGTGATAGATTTTGAAAGTCTGACTTCTTGGCGAAAAGTTGTTGTAGAGAGTAGCGTTATTTCACTTGGTGTTTTACCAATTCTAATCTTTTACTTTGGTGAATTTCAACCTTGGTCTATTTTGTTGACATTTGTTTTTTCACTAATTTTCGATACAATGATGCTGCCAGGCTTGATGTTTATTTTTCTTTTTTCGCCTTTGATAAAGCTGACTCAAGTCAATTTTTTATTTGAAGGTTTAGAAAATAGTATTCGTTGGATAGCAAGTGTCTTTGGTAAACCAATCGTTTTTGGGCAGCCCAGTCCGCTTTTGCTGATTGTCATGTTACTTGTACTAGCTATTTTGTACGATATTCGGCAAAATAAAAAGTGGGTAATATTTCTTAGTCTGTTTCTTTCATTACTATTTTTCATAAATAAATTTCCTTTGCAAAACGAGATCACAATGGTTGATGTTGGACAAGGAGATAGTATTTTTCTGAGAGACTGGAAAGGAAAAAATGTATTGATTGATGTTGGCGGACGTGAGGAAATTAGAACAAAAGAAGCTTGGCAAAAACGAGCAACTAGCTCAAATGCAGAGAAAACTTTGATTCCTTACCTAAAAAGTCGTGGCGTAGATACGATTGATACTTTAGTCTTAACAAATCCTAATCCAGATTATGCAGGAGATGTATTAGGAGTTGCTAAAAAGTTTGCAATAAAGAAAATTTATATTTCCAGAAGTAGTCTAAGCAATGCAGATTTCCTAAAGAAATTAAGGGAGACAAATACATTCATTCATGTCATAAAACAAGGTGACAAACTTCCTATTTTTGATCATCATTTGCAAGTTCTTTCGGGTGCTAGCAAGAACGACCATTCGATTGTTTTATATGGTCAGTTTTTCCGTACAAGATTTTTATTTGCAAGCGATTTGAAAGAAGAAGAGGAAGCAAAGTTGATGCAACATTATCCAAAGTTGAAAACAGATATCTTGAAAGTCGGGCAACATGGAGCTAAAAGTTCATCAAGTTCAAAGTTTTTGCAACAAATAGAACCAACGGTTGCGCTCATTTCTGTTGGGAAAAATAATCAATCTAAGCAACCTAGTCAAGATACAATAGAGCGATTTGCACAATTGCCTGCTAAAGTCTATCGGACAGATGAACAAGGGGCAGTTAAATTTTCAGGGTGGACAAACTGGCGATTAGAGATGGTCAAGTAATTGTTCTCTAAAAATTAATTTCCGTTGATTTATTAGGGAAAGTATGATATTCCTATTAGAAATTAAAATGTTAGGAGATTTATGATGTTTACAGCTTATAAAAAGTTTTGGACTCACTATGCTGATTTTGAAGGAAAATCAACTAGATCTGACTATTGGTGGTCTGTTTTGTGCAATGTTTTGATTACACTTCCATTTGGTATTATGGCTTTTGGGTCAATTTTGGTTGCAATCTTCAATGTTGTACAGCAAGCGACTTATTATGATTATGAAGGAGAATTTGATCCAAGTATTTTTATAAGTAGTTTAGGTTCCACATTTTTTATCATTATTTTATTAAGTATTTTTGGGATAGCAACTTTAGTCCCAAATTTGGCGATTATTGTGCGTCGTTTGCGTGATGCTGGTTATCATTGGGCATTTATCTTTTTATATGCAGATCCTATGCTTTTGATGTGGGTTCCAATTTTAAATATTTTGGCTGCCGTTGCTATGTTACCATGTTCTATCGCTCTAATTGTCCTACTTTGTATGCCAACTAAAGAAGTGAAAACATCTACGGTTCACCAAGGACAATTTACGACACAACAAGCACAACCTCAGCAACAACCTGTTCAAGCACAACAATTTACTCAACCACAAGAATAAGCAGTTGAACCTGAAACAACACCAAATCAACCTCAACAAGAATCTGCGACTACAACTGAAACTCCAGAACAAGTTGTTCAATCAGATGAGAAAGAGTTGGACTCAGCTATCTCTGAAGATAACTAAACTAGAAATGCTCCAATAATATATTGGGGTATTTTTTAGAAATGACGATTTTTTTAATATCATTTTTATGAATTTATTCCTGAATAAGCCAATCTTATATCTCATTTATCTCATTAGAAAAATGACCTATTTAAGCTAATTTTTAGTCTTTATTTGGATCGTTGTGATAATCAATGATAAAGCAAATGATAGCAATCGCAAAAATAAATAATCCAAATCCGATAATAGTTTTTATTATGATATTTGAAAAGTAAAATAAAGCAATAACCAAAAGTAAAAATACAATAAACCAAGACCACATAAAATTGCTCCCTTCTCAATTTATTATAACATAAAGGAATATTCTGAATAATTGTAATCCTTGATTTTATTCGATTGTTTAGATAGAAAAGCATAGTTTGATTTCATAGGATTTTGTCAAAAGGGATGTCTCTACACAAAAAGTCAGCTAAATGAAGGAAAATTTGGTATGATAAAGATAATTATGTAGCTAGGAGAATGACCATGGAAAATAAGGTACGCTATAATTGGGCAACTTTAGGTACAGGTGTGATTGCTAATGAATTGGCACAGGCCTTGGAGAAATTGGGTGGAAAACTCTATTCTGTTGCCAATCGAACGTATGCAAAAGGTGTGGATTTTGCACAGAAATATGGTATTGAAAAAGTTTATGATCAGATTGATGATGTATTTAAGGACGAAAATGTGGACATTATCTATATTTCCACACCACATAATACGCATATTGATTTTTTACGAAAAGCATTAAAAAACGGGAAACACGTTTTATGTGAGAAGTCCATTACGCTCAATTCAGAAGAATTGGAAGAAGCAGTTTTATTAGCCGAACAAGAACATGTCGTTTTGGCAGAAGCGATGACGATTTACCACATGCCAATCTATCGAAAATTGAACAACATCATCTCCAGTGGTCAATTAGGTGATTTAAAAATGATTCAAATGAACTTTGGTAGCTACAAAGAATATGATATGACAAATCGTTTCTTTAATCGTCAGCTTGCTGGCGGTGCACTGTTAGATATTGGCGTGTATGCCTTGTCATTTGTTCGGTGGTTTATGACATCTCGACCCAATCAAATTCTTTCACAAGTGAAATTTGCACCAACGGGCGTTGATGAGCAGGCGGGGGTTCTTCTGACGAATGCTGAAGGAGAAATGGCAACTTTGACCTTGAGTCTCCACGCTAAACAGCCTAAGCGAGGAACAATTGCTTATGATAAAGGCTATATTGAAATATATGAATATCCTCGAGGACAAAAGGCGGTTATTACCTATACGGGGGACGGGCATCAAGAAATCATTGAAGCTGGAAAGACGAGTGATGCTTTAATGTATGAAATTCTTGATATGGAAGAAGCAGTAGCTGGTGACAAAAATGAGATGTATTTGGATTATAGTCGTGATGTCATGAAAATCATGACGGATTTGCGAAAAGAGTGGGGCATGACTTATCCAGAGGAAGAAAAATAACGATATAGAACAGGAGAAACAATGGAACACTCAGCTTGGCATAGTTTGATTAAGCAACAATTACCTGATGGTTATTTTGGTAAAATTAATTATTTTTTAAATCAGGTTTATTCATCAGGCACAATCTATCCGCCGCGTGAAAAAGTATTTAATGCGATACAAACGACGGATTTAGCAGATGTAAAAGTAGTGATTTTGGGACAAGACCCTTATCATGGTCCGCGTCAAGCGCAGGGGCTGAGCTTTTCAGTACCAGATGATATTCCAGCGCCGCCTTCTCTTCAAAATATTTTGAAAGAGTTAGCAGATGACATTGGCATCAAAGAATCTCATGATTTGACACCATGGGCACGGCAAGGAGTCTTGCTGTTGAATGCCAGTTTGACTGTTCCTGCTGGGCAAGCAAATGGACATGCCGGTCAAATCTGGGAACCGTTTACGGATGCTGTGATTAAGGTTGTCAATGAAAAAGATACACCTGTTGTCTTTATACTCTGGGGCTCTTATGCACGCAAGAAAAAAGCCTTGATAACTAATCCTAGACATCTCATTTTAGAATCTCCTCATCCGAGTCCCTTATCCGCTCATCGTGGATTTTTTGGCAGCAAACCTTTTTCTAAAACCAATGCCTTTCTAACAGCGCAAGGGATAGAGCCGATAAATTGGTTATTATAAGTAGTTTTATATAGTGGTATTTTCGAAAGGAGAAAAATGGTTAAGTTAGCAACGATTTGCTATATTGACAACGGCAAAGAATTTTTATTGCTACATCGAAATAAAAAGCCTAATGATGTTCATGCTGGTAAGTGGATTGGTGTTGGGGGTAAATTAGAGAAAGGTGAAACGCCGCAGGAGTGCGCTGTAAGAGAAATCTTTGAAGAAACAGGTTTGCGGGTCAATAAGCCAGTATTAAAAGGTATTATCACGTTTCCAGATTTTATACCTAACCATGATTGGTATACCTATGTATTTAAAGTGACGGAGTTTGAGGGAGGCTTGATTGACTGCGATGAGGGGACTTTGGAATGGGTGCCTTATGAACAAGTTTTGTCCAAACCAACTTGGGAGGGAGATCATACGTTTCTATCTTGGATTTTAGAAGATAAACCATTCTTCTCGGCTAAATTTTCTTACAAAGGAGAGAAGTTGGTGGAGAGTCATGTTGATTTTTATGGAGAATAAGGAGAAAAGTACATGTTGTTAATTAAAAATGGTCGTGTCATGGACCCTAAGTCTGGTTTAGATCAGATTTGCGATGTTTTGGTTAAGGATAAAAAAATTCTTAAAATTGGTCAGGATTTGAAGGCAGAAAACGCTCAGGTGATTGATGCGACTGGATTGGTGGTGGCGCCAGGGCTGATTGATATTCATGTTCATTTTCGTGAACCTGGTCAGACGCATAAAGAAGACATTCATACGGGTGCTTTAGCTGCGGCAGCGGGTGGATTTACAACGGTTGTCATGATGGCAAATACCACTCCAACGATTTCAACAGTAGAGACGTTGAAAGAAGTATTAGAATCTGCCAATCATGAAAACATTCATATTAAGTCTGTTGCAACCATTACAAAGAATTTTGATGGACAGCATTTGACAGATTTCAAAGCGCTTTTGGAAGCGGGAGCTATTGGTTTTTCAGATGACGGAATTCCATTAAAAAGTACAAAAATAGTACGCGAAGCTTTGGAAGAAGCTGACCAAAATGGTACATTTATCTGCCTTCACGAAGAAGACCCAGAACTCAATGGTATCCTTGGGTTTAATGAGCAGATTGCCAAAGAACATTTTGGATTTTGCGGTGCCACAGGTGTTGCTGAATATAGTATGATTGCGCGTGACGTGATGATTGCTCATGCAACCAATACTCATATTCATATCCAGCATTTATCAAAAGCAGAAAGTGTGAAAGTCGTGGAATTCGCTCAGCGATTGGGCACTCACGTAACAGCAGAAGCAGCGCCCCAGCATTTTTCTAAGACAGAAGAGCTATTGTTGTTAAAAGGTAGCAATGCCAAGATGAACCCGCCACTTCGTTTGGAATCAGATCGTTTAGCTGTCATTGAAGGGCTTAAGTCTGGAGTTATTTCAGTCATTGCGACAGACCATGCACCTCATCACTCTGATGAAAAGAATGTAAAAGACATCACCAAAGCACCGTCTGGTATGACAGGTCTAGAAACGTCACTTTCGCTTGGTTTGACTTATTTGGTGGAAGCAGGTCATTTGACACTCATGCAGTTGCTGGAAAAAATGACAATTAACCCAGCGCAACTCTATGATTTTGAAGCGGGCTACCTTGCTGAGAATGGACCAGCAGATCTCACGATTTTCGATACAAATGCTGAACGCATGATAACAGAAGATTTTGCCTCAAAA
Source organism: Streptococcus sp. HMSC034B03 (assembly GCF_001838575.1). Lineage (NCBI taxonomy): Bacteria > Bacillati > Bacillota > Bacilli > Lactobacillales > Streptococcaceae > Streptococcus > Streptococcus sp. HMSC034B03. The sequence goes on along the minus strand of NZ_KV837619.1, from coordinate 17,827 downwards.
GCAGCTAATTCACCATTTATCGGTGAAAAATTAAAAGGTGTTGTTCACTATACGATTTGTGATGGGCAAATTGTCTATGGAAGCAAATCATCATAACAAGCATAAGGTTGGAAGTGTTTTTCAACCTTATTGTATTTTAAATTTCTTATAATTTTTAGAAAATTTTCTGTTTATTAGGATAAAAAATGATACAATAGAGAAGTTAAAATAGTCCCGAAAAGGTAGTCAAAGGTTAAATATTAACCATAGAGACTAGTGCTTTGTAACTTTTTAACGTAAGTCTGTTTCAGATTTTCAAGTAACTTCCTAGCAATAATAGCATTTTTAGGAGGGAATATTTCATTAAAAGGGGGACATGAATATGTCAGAACGTAAACTTTTCACGTCTGAATCTGTATCTGAAGGACATCCAGATAAGATTGCAGACCAAATTTCAGATGCTATTTTAGATGCTATCTTGGAGCAGGATCCAGAAGCTCATGTGGCTGCTGAGACAGCTGTCTATACAGGCTCTGTCCATGTTTTTGGGGAAATATCCACAAATGCTTATGTGGATATTAACCGCATAGTTCGCGATACAATTGCAGAGATTGGTTATACAAAAGCTGAATATGGTTTTTCAGCAGAAACAGTGGGGGTGCATCCGTCGCTTGTTGAGCAATCACCAGATATCGCTCAAGGGGTGAATGAAGCCCTTGAAATTCGTGGAAATGCTGAACAAGATCCGCTTGATTTGATTGGTGCCGGTGATCAGGGGCTGATGTTTGGTTTTGCTGTAGATGAAACACCAGAACTAATGCCGTTGCCTATTTCTCTCAGTCACAAATTAGTCCGTCGTTTAGCAGAGCTTCGCAAGTCTGGAGAAATTTCCTATCTTCGTCCGGATGCAAAATCTCAAGTAACGGTTGAATACGATGAAAATGACCAACCAGTGCGCGTGGATGCTGTCGTTATTTCTACACAACATGACCCAAAAGTAAGCAATGAGCAGATTCATCAAGATGTGATTGAAAAGGTCATTAAAGAAGTAGTTCCAGCAGAGTATTTGGATGAAAAAAGTAAGTTTTTCATCAATCCAACCGGCCGCTTTGTTATTGGCGGACCTCAAGGAGATTCTGGTTTAACTGGACGTAAGATTATCGTTGATACATACGGCGGTTATGCACGCCATGGAGGTGGGGCTTTCTCAGGAAAAGATGCCACAAAAGTCGATCGTTCTGCTTCTTATGCAGCGCGTTATATTGCCAAGAATATTGTTGCAGCAGGATTAGCTAAGAAAGTAGAAGTTCAGCTAGCCTATGCTATCGGAGTTGCACATCCAGTATCAGTCCGCATTGATACTTTTGGTACAGGTGCAGTTTCAGAAAGCAAGCTTCAAGAAGCAGTTCGACAAATCTTTGACCTTCGTCCAGCTGGTATTATTCAAATGCTTGATTTGAAACGACCAATTTACCGTCAGACTGCTGCCTATGGGCACATGGGACGTACGGATATTGACCTGCCGTGGGAAAAACTGGATAAAGTAGATGCTTTGAAAGCAGCTATAAAATAACAGGAGTGGGACAACAAAATTGATTTTTGTCCCGCTCCCTTTTTAGAATGACACAAAAATAAAATGGCTCTGTAATCGTTATATAACAAGAATGACAAGTCAAAAGAGATTTCTTTAAAAGGATAGGATTTTCCCAGAAACTGTGTTATAATAAAGTGCAGTATATTTGATTAGAAATTCTTTGAAAGAGCTGAAAATGAAAAAAATTGTAATTAATGGTGGTCGCCCCTTAAAAGGAGAGGTGACTATTAGTGGTGCTAAAAATAGCGTAGTCGCTTTAATTCCGGCGACAATTTTATCTGATGAAATCGTGACATTGGACTGTGTGCCAGATATTTCCGATGTTGTGAGTTTGATTGACATTATGGAAGCTATGGGAGCTACTGTTGAGCGCCAAGATGATACGCTAAGAATTGATCCTCGTGGTATAAAAAATGTGCCAATGCCTTATGGTAAAATCAATAGCCTGCGTGCTTCTTATTACTTTTATGGTAGCTTGCTGGGCCGCTATGGCGAAGCAACAGTTGGTTTACCTGGTGGCTGTGATTTGGGTCCGCGACCTATTGACTTGCATTTGAAAGCATTTGAAGCCATGGGGGCTACTATGTCTTACGAGGGGAATTCCATGAACCTTTCGACAGGTGGTAAACATCTCCACGGAGCTAGTATATACATGGATACAGTCAGTGTTGGGGCGACCATTAACACCATGCTTGCGGCAGTAAAAGCAAAAGGGCGCACCGTTATTGAAAATGCAGCTCGTGAGCCTGAAATCATTGATGTAGCGACACTTTTGAATAATATGGGAGCACACATTCGAGGAGCTGGTACGGATATTATTGTCATTGAAGGTGTTAACAAACTTCATGGTACTCGTCATCAAGTCATTCCAGATCGAATTGAAGCAGGAACTTATATCTCAATGGCTGCTGCAATTGGTGAAGGTGTGCAAATCAACAATGTCCTTTATGAACACTTAGAAGGCTTTATTGCGAAATTAGAAGAAATGGGAGTTCGCATGACCGTTTCTGAAGATAGTGTGTATGTTGAAAAGCAACATGATTTGAAAGCAATTAATATTAAGACGGCTCCTTATCCAGGCTTTGCTACAGACTTGCAACAGCCTATTACGCCACTTTTATTGACAGCTAAAGGACGTGGCTTGATTATTGATACGATTTATGAAAAACGAGTAAATCATGTCGCTGAATTAGCGAAAATGGCAGGTAAGATTTCAACGAGTGCCAATCATATTGCTTATGAAGGACCTAATCAATTGCAAGGTGCAGCGGTCAAAGCAACTGATTTGCGGGCAGGAGCAGCACTTGTAATTGCAGGATTGCTAGCTCACGGGAAAACTGAGATTACAAATGTAGAATTTATTTTGCGTGGTTATTCAAATATTATTGAAAAGTTGACGAGTTTAGGAGCAGACATTCAGCTTGTCGAAGAATAGATTCGAAACAACGTTGACATGATGAGGTGAAATAGCCCAGTTGGCGTACCAACTGGGTCTTATCTTTAGAGGTAAGATATGAATTTGTGGACAAAATTGGCGGAATTCGCCTTTATAGAAACAGAACATTTAGTATTACGTCCATTTTCCTTTATGGATAGTGAAGATTTTTATAAAATTGCCTCCAATCCTGAAAATCTACGCTTCATTTTTCCTGTGCAGGCTAATTTACAAGAAAGCCAACATGTATTGGCTAATTATTTTATGAAACATCCTCTTGGAATTTGGGCGATTTGTGATAAAGATTCTGAGAAAATGATCGGATCTATCAAATTTGAAAAGATAGACGAAATCAAGGGCGAAGCAGAGCTTGGTTATTTTCTTCAGCATGATTATTGGGGACATGGTCTGATGACTGAGTGCGTCAAAAATATTGTTTATTTGGCATTTACACAGTTTGATTTGAAGCGACTTTATATTATAACTCATCTGGAAAACAAAGCCAGCCAAAGGGTTGCCGAGAAGACAGGATTTTCTTGTAGGCGGCAGTTCAAGGGGAGCGACCGTTATACACGTAAAATGCGGGATTATTTAGAGTTTTGCTATGAAAAAGGAGATTTTCATGAGTAAACATCAAGAAATTATCGCTTATTTGGAAGAATTACCAGTAGGAAAGCGTGTTAGTGTACGCAGTATTTCCAATTATTTAGGAGTAAGCGAGGGGACGGCTTATCGTGCAATTAAAGAAGCTGAAAATCGTGGATTGGTAGAAACACGTCCTCGTAGCGGCACGATTCGCGTAAAATCTCCCAAAGTAGAGCTGGAGCACTTAACATTTAAAGAAATTGCTGAAATTACGAAATCAGAAGTCTTAGCTGGTCAAGACGGACTTGAAAAGGAATTCAGTAAATTCACAATCGGGGCAATGACCGAGAAGAATCTCTTACGTTACTTAACGGAAGGAGGTCTCTTGATTATTGGAGACCGCACCCGTATTCAGTTATTGGCTTTGAAGCATGAAAATGCTGTTTTAGTGACGGGTGGCTTAGAAGTGAGTTCTGATGTTCTAAAATTAGCGAACCGCTTAAGCATTCCTGTTCTAAGATCCCAACATGATACCTTTACAGTTGCGACAATCATCAATCGTGCATTGTCTAATATGCAGATTAAAACAGATATTTTAACAGTGGAGCAAGTGTATCGTGGTAGTCATGAGTATGGTTTCTTAAAAGATACAGATACCGTTCGTGATTTTATGGATTTGGTTCGGAAAAATCGCAGCAGTCGTTTTCCTGTTGTTAATCAGCATAATATGGTCGTTGGCGTGGTGACTATGCGTGATACTGGTGACAAGTCTCCTCACACTATTTTGGACAAAGTCATGACGAAAAATATCTATGCCGTCACTTTAAACACCAGTATTGCCAATGTTAGCCAGCGTATGATTACAGAAGATTTTGAAATGGTACCAGTCATTCGGAGCAATCAAACTCTTCTTGGAGTCATTACGCGTCGTGATGTCATGGAAAAAATGAGTCGGGAACAAGTCTCTAGCTTACCGACTTTTAGTGACCAAGTTTCTCAAAAACTTCGTCATATCAACAATGAATTTTCTTTTGTTGTGGAACCTTTTATGTTAGAAAGTAACGGTGTTTTGTCTAACGGGATTCTAACAGAGATTTTAACGACAGCAACGCATCAATACATGACATCTGGCAAGAAAAATATTATTATTGAACAGATGATGATTTATTTCTTGCAAGCTGTTCAGATTGATGAAACTTTGACGCTTCGACCAAGAATTGTCCGACAAACACGGCATTCTGCTATTTTGGATTACGATATTTATTTAAAACTTCAATTGGTTGCAAAAGCGACCATTATAGTAAAGATAAACTAATACCTCAGATATTAAGGAGAAAGAATGATAACTTTAAAATCACAACGTGAAATTGATTTAATGGAAAAAAGCGGTGCATTTCTCGCCAGTATTCATATTGGTTTAAGGGATTTGATTAAGCCAGGTATTGACATGTGGGAAATTGAAGAATACGTCCGCAGACGTTGTAAGGAAGATAATGCTCTTCCACTTCAAATTGGTGTAGAAGGGAGCATCATGGACTACCCTTATGCCACTTGCTGCTCATTGAATGATGAAGTGGCACATGCTTTTCCACGCCACCAAAAATTGGTTGAGGGCGACCTAATTAAAGTAGATATGGTTGTTGGCTTGGTTGATAAAGCAGAATTGGATGTTTCTAAGCTGGATTTCAACAATGTAGAGCAGATGAAACACTATACAGAAAATTTCCGTGGAGGTGTTGCGGATTCTTGCTGGGCTTATGCAGTTGGTCAAGCAAGTGAAAAAGTGCAACAACTGATGGACGTTACAAAAGAATGCCTTTATCGTGGAATTGAAGCTGCTCAAGTTGGCAATCGAATTGGTGACATTGGTGCAGCGATTCAAGAGTATGCGGAAAGTCATGGCTATGGTGTCGTTCGTGACTTGGTAGGACACGGTGTTGGACCAACCATGCACGAAGAGCCAATGGTGCCTCATTACGGACGCGCTGGACGCGGATTGCGTCTTCGTGAAGGCATGGTTTTGACAATTGAGCCGATGATTTCAACAGGTACTTGGGAGATTGACACAGATTTTGAAACGGGTTGGGCTCACAAAACGCTGGACGGTGGACTTTCTTGTCAATATGAACATCAATTTGTGATTACTAAAGATGGTCCTGTTATCTTAACCAGCCAAGGAGAAGAAGGAACTTATTAAAAATAAGAATGGAAAGGGGCTTTTTGCTCTGTATTCTAGTAGGAGACGAGATGAAAAAGTTTGTTTCTAAGATTGGACAGAACCCGTTTTTACAATCCTTTTTTAAATTTTATCAAGCATCCGAGATTGATTTGACAAGCATTGCGGTGGCATATTATTTGCTGATTTCGATTTTTCCGTTGCTATTGATTGTTGTGAATATATTGCCTTATTTTCAAATTCCGATAGCAGAATTTTTGGAAGCAATGGAAGATGTTCTGCCTGAATCGCTGTATGAAGTCGTTGCAAAGGTTACCCGAAATTTGCTAACTCAGCCTTCTTCTGGCTTGTTGAGTTTTTCTATCCTTTCGGCTCTATGGGCATTTTCACAATCAATGTCATTTTTGCAAAAAGCATTTAATAAAGCTTATGGTGTTGCAAAAGATAGAGGTCTGATATCACATAGATTATTTAGTTTAGTCATTAGCTTGGGGTTGCAATTTCTCTTTGCCTTGTCTCTTTTACTGACAATGTTTGGGAGAATGTCGCTTCGCTTGCTTCATAGCTTTTGGGAGTTTGATGATCAACTATATGCCAGTTTGCAAAGAATGACCCAGCCAACTATTTACACCTTGCTGTTTCTTTCTTTACTGATGCTTTATTACTTTTTACCCAATGTAAAAATCAGGAAAATCCGCTATGTTTTGCCAGGAACGATTTTTGTAGTTTTTACGATTGGGGTATTGTTAAATTTATTTTCCGTTTATTTGGACACTTATGTAAATCACTTAATGGATGTCCGATTTTTTAGTTCCATTTTTGTTGTCGTCGTCATGATTTGGTTTACCCTCATTGCCCAAATTATGATTATTGGGGCAATCTTAAATGCAAGTTACCAAGGATGTCACGAAAAAGAATTTGAAACGAGACATAAACAACTGACAACGAGACTTATAAAAAATAAAGAGAAGTTCAAATGAAACTTCTTTTTTTGTGGTGTTTTTGTTGCATTTGCAATAAAACGTGGTATAATATTGCTTAAGGAGGCAATATGACGATTTTGCGAGAGATTGGTATCATCGCTCGAGCGTTGGATTCAATGGCGAATATTGAATTTCGCCATGTTGATTTGGCCAAAGGGCAGTACCTTTATTTGGTTCGTATCGTAGAAAGTCCCGGTATTATTCAAGAAGAGCTTTCTGATTTGCTGAAAGTTGATCGTTCAACTGTTGCTCGCTCCGTCAAAAAATTAGAGAGTAAAGGTTTGATTGAAAGAAGAAGTGCAGCTGTAAATTTAAAAAATAAAGAGCTTTTTGCGACAGACACAGGAAAAAAACTTTATCCGTTTATCTTAGCAGAGCACACTTATTCTGAGCAGCAGGCTTTGACAGGATTTTCAAAAGAAGACGCTCAATTATTAGAAGATATGTTAGCAAAGGTGCGACAGAATATTACTGATGATTGGGAATTGGTTAAAAAAGGACAAAAAAGAAATTATTGAGAGGTGTAAAATGAAAGTCACAGTTGAAAATGAATTTTGGGAATTATTCCCTCAAGCACAAATTAGCATTATGGTTGTTAAAGGCTTGGATAATAGCGTTGACGAAAGCAAAGACCCTTATTTTAAATCTTTGTTAGACAAGGGAAGTAAGCGTGCAGAAGATTTTATCGTAGATGAAACCTTTACGCAAAATGACGTGATTCAAGAATGGCGTGGTGCTTTTAGTAAGTTTAAAACTAAAAAAGGTGCGCGTTCTTCTATTGAAGCTCTTTTAAAAAGGGTAAGTCAAGGTCGTGAGTTCAATCCGATCAACCCATTGGTGGATATTTATAATAGTGTGTCACTTTCCTATGCCGTTCCTTGTGGTGGTGAAGATATTGTTAAGATTCAAGGAGGCTTGCATCTTGGAAAAGCGCAAGGAGGCGAACCTTTCTTTCCACTTGGTGCAGAGACAGACGCCCCAGCTCTTCCAGAAGAGATTATCTATTATGATAATGAAGGAGCGGTTTGTCGTTGTTTTAACTGGAGGGAAGCGCAACGGACAATGCTGACTGAAGGCACAACGGATGCAGTATTAGTCATCGAAGCAATCAATGAAGACCAAGCTAAACGCGCGCAAGCAGCTATGCAGGAATTGCAAAGTTTAGTTGAAGATTATTTTGGAGTCAAAGGAGAAATCACTCATCTAACAATTGACAATCCAAGTGTAGACATTTAAGAAAAAAAGAGCATTAAAGCTCTTTGAGATTGCAGACAAACCACCATTTGAGGTAGGTTTGTCTTTTTAATTAGTTGATTTATTTTTAAATACAAAGACTTTACTAAAAACATAATTGAGCACAATAATAACGATTTGAGCAAATAAAGTTTCAATGGTATTGACTGCTTTGATGTCATTGTGGACAAATTGACCGATAATGTTAGGAAATGTTGTGACAAAAATGAATGTGAGCCCCATGTCCAGTAGAAAAGTGGAAAGTCGCGCAAGAGCAAATTTGACAAAACGAGCGAACCAGCCCGTTCTTTCTTGTTTAAAAACGATCGTATCATTTGTCGCAAAAGCAAAAAGAATTCCAGCAATATTGCCTATCGCTGTAGAAAGCAATTCATTACTCGTGAAAGCATAACAAAGCATACGTGTAAGAACTGCAACAACAGTTGTAGCAACACCAAAAAATAAATAGGATAAGATTTCGTTATTGAAAAAGCGTTTTATATAATTTTTCATAGATTTAGTCTATCATATTTGCAAAAAATGTGCTATACTTGAAAAGCTGTATTCGTTTTGTCAATACAGCCCTTGGCGCTTAGTTCCCTTTCGTCAAGCATATTACACGCGGTTTAGCCGCTAAAGGAGAAAACATGGAAAAAATTACTGTTCGTGATATGGCTCAGATTGCTCTTGTTGCTGCGATTTACGTTGCTCTGACAATGACACCGCCCCTGAATGCTATTAGCTACGGTGCCTACCAATTTCGGATTTCCGAAATGATGAACTTTATGGCTTTTTATAAACCTAAGTACATCATCGGAGTCACGTTGGGGTGTATGATTGCAAATTTATTTAGTTTTGGAATCATCGATGTCTTTGTCGGTGGTGGTTCAACCTTGGTCTTTTTGAGCTTAGGTGTGTATTTCTTTAGAAAATACATGAATGAATACTTGTTTAATGGACTAATCAATAAAGCTTTCTTTTATTTTGCGATTTTCTTTTCACTTTCTATGGTGACCATTGCAGCTGAATTATACATTGTTGCTAAAGCACCGTTTTTCTTGACCTGGTTTACGACAGCAGTAGGAGAGTTTGCTTCACTCATCATTGGTGGAATTTTAATGGACAAGCTAAATAAGCGGATTGATTTAGGAAAATAATTTTCGTTAATATTAGATTCAATAAAAAATATGCCCAAAAATTCTTCGGCATATTTTTGTTTATCTGGAAATTAAAAAATATAAGACCATATCGTTTTAAGATTTTTGTAAAAACAATGAATTTTCTAGCTAAGTTTATTTTGCACCTAATAATTGTTCTTTACAATGGACGAGTTCAGTTATAAGGGCACAGTATGGCGTGTCTACACCATATTGTTGTCCCTTTCGTGCAATAGCTCCGTTGATATAATCGATTTCTGTCAAACGATTGTGCTCGTTCAAATCTTGATACATTGACGGATAATGCAAGCCAATTGTATCGCGATTATAACAATTCTTTTCAATGTAGTCCACGGTTTCTGTGACATTCAAGTCTACATTTTCGTGTTTTGCAACTTCTGCAAACTCGCTAACAATTTTCACAACAATATTATGTGCAGGAGTAGTGTCTCCAAAGTCTGCCATATTAGCAAGCAAAAGGGTACACAAACTATTCATCGTTCCGTTGACACAAGCTTTTTTATAAATGGCATATAAGATATTTTCTGTGTATTGCGCATTTAATCCGGCAGAATTCAAGGTTTCAATGACTTTATAAGCTGCTTGTTCGGCTTTTGGATCTGCGACTAAATTCTTCAAAGCTATTGAGCCGTTTCCGAATAATTTTGCACGTCCAGGTTCTTCCATACCAGCAGTCCACATGGTATTTCCAATCATAATTTGATTTCTTGGGACATATTTTTCAATGACTTCTTCATGACCAATCCCATTTAATAGACAGAGAACAGCTGTATTATCATGTATCAAAGGTTGAATATCTGCTAACATCGCTTCTAGCTGCATGGCTTTTGTAAACAGAATAATTAAGTCATTAGATAAGGTTGGATCTACTTCGCTTTGCAAATAGATGGGCAACTTGGCAACAACTTCTTCGCCGTTTAAGTTAGCTTGTAAGCCATCTTTTTGGATAGCTGTGACATGTTCTTTCCAACCATCTACTAAAGTCACTTTATGCCCTGCTCGATGCAACATCAGAGCAAAGCGGCTACCCATGGCACCGACACCTGCAATTGTAATATTCATACTAACAATTCTCCTAGCTTTTTTATTTATAGTATATTTTACTTCTTTTATGTATTTTAATCAATTAAATTTTTAAAATTTATAATATTTGCTACAGTAACGATTATTTTTCTGCTATTTTACATTTTTGTCTAATTTTTTATAAAGAATATAGATAAGAATGCTGTAGAAACGTATGAATTATGATAAAATAGAACTATGAAAGACAGAATGTTAGAACTGGTGAAGTTGCTCAATCAGTATGCTCATGAATATTATACGACTGATAATCCAAGCGTATCGGATAGTGAATATGATAAGTTGTATCATGAATTATTAGATTTAGAAAAGCAGTATCCAGAGTTCATTCAGCCTGATAGCCCAACTCATCGTGTGGGAGGTAAGGTTTTAGAAGGTTTTGAAAAATACCAACACCAGTATCCGCTCTATAGTTTGCAGGATGCTTTTTCACGTGAAGAGTTAGATGTATTTGATGCACGGATTCGGAAAGATTTTCCAGATGTTAGCTATCTATGTGAACTAAAAATTGACGGCCTCTCTATTTCTCTCATGTATGAAAAGGGGATTTTAGTTGCAGGAGCGACTCGCGGAGACGGTTCTGTTGGGGAAAATATCACAGAAAATCTGAAAAGAGTGAAAGATATTCCTTTAAAGTTGCCAAGCGAAGTTGATATGACTGTCCGTGGTGAATGTTATATGCCACGTAGCTCTTTTGACGCGGTGAATCAGCTACGCCAGGAAAACGGAGAACCAGAATTTGCTAATCCGAGAAATGCAGCGGCAGGAACATTGCGTCAGTTGGATACGGCGATTGTTGCCAAGCGAAATCTTGCAACCTTTCTCTATCAAGAAGCCAGTCCAACAAGTGCGACGAGCCAAGAAGCTGTTTTAAATCAGTTATCTAAAAATGGATTCAGCGTGAATGAGCGGCATATTTTGGCACATTCGATGGATGAAGCATGGCAATTCATAGAAGAAATCAATCAAGAACGTGAGCAATTGCCTTATGATATTGATGGTGTTGTAATCAAGGTAAATGATTTGGTTGTGCAGGAAGAGCTAGGTTTTACTGTAAAAGCACCTAAATGGGCGATTGCTTACAAATTTCCAGCCGAGGAAAAAGAAGCGCAGCTTTTATCAGTTGACTGGACGGTTGGGCGGACTGGAGTTGTTACGCCGACCGCCAACCTGACGCCTGTGCAATTAGCAGGGACAACGGTCAGCCGAGCCACTTTGCACAATGTAGATTACATTGCTGAAAAAGATATTCGCAAAGACGATACAGTTATCGTTTATAAGGCGGGCGACATTATTCCGGCTGTTTTGCGAGTGGTTGAAAGCAAGCGCCAATCAAAAGAGAAATTGGAGATTCCAAAGAATTGTCCAAGTTGCAACAGCGAGTTGATTCACTTTGAAGATGAGGTTGCTTTGCGCTGTATCAATCCACGTTGTCCTGCACAAATCAAAGAAGGCTTGATTCATTTTGCTAGTCGCGATGCCATGAATATCACTGGTCTTGGTCCTGCTGTTGTAGAAAAGTTATTTGATCAGCAGTTGGTAAATGATGTGGCTGGCATTTATCGCTTGACTGTCAAAGATTTGCTGCAATTGGAAAATTTTAAGGAAAAATCAGCTAATAAGTTGTATACTGCTATTCAGGCTTCCAAGGAAAATTCTGCTGAGAAATTATTATTTGGCTTGGGCATTCGCCATGTTGGAAGTAAAGCCAGTCAGATTTTGTTGGAGCATTTTCATGATTTGGAGCAATTAGCAAAAGCAAAAAGAGAAGAAATTGCTGCGCTGGATAGTCTAGGAATGGTGATTGCTGAGAGTCTTTCCAGCTATTTCGCACAAGAAGGAACTCATATTTTATTGTCGGAATTAAAAGAAGCGGGGTTAAATTTCACCTACCTTGGCGAAAAAGTGGCAGCAGATGCAGCGCTTTCTGGATTGACCGTTGTTTTAACAGGAAAATTGGAACGTCTCAATCGTTCAGAGGCGAAAAAGAAATTAGAAAGTTTAGGTGCAAAGGTGACGAACTCGGTCTCTAAGAAAACAAGTCTAGTCGTTGCCGGAGCAGATGCAGGAAGTAAATTAACAAAAGCTCAAGAGTTGGGCATAATCATTCGTGATGAAGCTTGGCTTGAGAGTTTATAGAGGTTTGTATGGAAACAGCTAGAAAAAGAGCACGACTGATTTATAATCCGACCTCTGGTCAGGAAATTATTAAAAAAAATATCGCAGAAGTTTTAGACGTTTTAGAAGATGTAGGCTATGAAACAAGTGCTTATCAGACAACCCCAGCTCCTTTATCAGCTCAAAATGAAGCTGAGAGAGCGGCTAAAGCAGGATTTGATTTAATTCTTGCGGCTGGTGGCGATGGGACAATCAATGAAGTAGTCAATGGGGTAGCACCATTGAAAAATCGTCCAAAGTTGGCGTTTATTCCAACTGGTACGACCAATGATTATGCACGCGCCCTCAAGATTCCAATGGGGGATCCGGTGGCAGCAGCTCGTATCATTGAAAAAAATCAAACTATAAAAATGGATATTGGTCAGGCTTATGGGAAAAAATATTTTATTAACATTGCTGCAGCGGGAACTTTGACAGAATTGACCTATAGTGTTCCAAGTGAAGTCAAGTCACGTCTAGGCTACCTTGCCTATGTCGCAAAAGGAGCAGAAATGCTGCCAAAATCTAAATTACGTAAAGTACATATTGAGCACGACCACGGTGTGTTTGAAGGCAAGGTCTCTTTAATCTTTGTTGCCTTGACAAATTCAATCGGCGGTTTTGAAAAATTAGCGCCAGATACAGTGCTAGATGACGGTAATTTCACCTTAATTTTGGTGAAAACTGCTCGGTTGTTTGATATGTTGGCGTTGATGATTCAAGCAATCAATGGTGGTCAACATGTGACAGATGTGAATGTAGAATATTTAAAAACAAGTAAGTTAAAGTTAGAAGTTTTAGACAAAAAAGCCCCATTCATGTTAAATCTGGATGGCGAATATGGTGGAGATACTCCTGTTGAATTGGAAGTTCTTCATAACCATTTAGAATTTTTTGCAAATATTGATGAGATTAGCGATAGTGCTTTGTCATTGGAGAATAAAGAATAATCAGGAGAATGTGATGTTAGACTATCGTGTCTTAATCCATTACCATAATCAATTAGGAAATTATGCAGCCTATAATATGTGGAAATGGCAAATGAATAAATGGGGAGAAGAGAGTACTTTTTCCCAGTATGATGATTTCGGGATTCAAGGAACCTTGTCCTATAAAAGCGAACAAGCTTTGAGTAATGTCCATGTCATTGTAAAAACAACCGATTGGTCTCACCAGTCGGTTGACTATTCCATTCAGTTGTTACCATCTCATTTAGTGACTGAGGTTTGGATTATCGAAGGAGACAGTCAAGTTTATTATTCTAGGCAGGCTGCTATGACTAGTCCGTATTATGCAAAGCAAGATCCTCATGCTTTTGATATGGCATTAGACAGCAAACATTTTGATCAGCATTGGGGGTATCAAGGTTGGTTAGGGTGCCGGTATAATGGTGAACAAGCAGAATTCAAACTCTGGGCACCGACTGCAAAAAAAGTTCAGCTAGTAGTCTACAAGAATAGCACTAACAAAGCGAAAATCTGGAAGGTCTACGACTTACAAAGAGGAGAAGATTTTTCCAAAGATCATGCTAAAAATACAATCGGAATTTGGTCTCGAGTGATTTCAGATGACTTGGCAAATAAAGCCTATCAGTACCAGCTAGAGTTTGAACATCACAAAACAGTAACACGCGATCCGTATGCGGAAGCCGTAACGGAAGATGGAAAGCGTTCTGTCATTTTATCGCCTGCGGAGAGAAATCCAAAACATTTCCAAGTGAAACAAGGGCAACAGGCAATTTGGCGTCTAAAGAATCCTTGTCAAGCTGTTATTTATGAGATGCATGTACGAGATTTGACGAAGTCTAGCAGTTCTGGCGTGTCTAAAAAACACCGAGGAACCTTTTTAGGGGCTTGTCAAAAAGGAACCAAAAATCGATCTGGCCAGGCGACGGGATTTGATTATATCCAATCTTTAGGTATCAATGTTGTACAATTGCAGCCCATCTCTGATCGACATAAAGAGTATGATTGGCATGGAAATGTGACCTACAATTGGGGGTATGATCCACAAAATTACAATGCTCCAGAAACAAGTTTTTCAACTGATCCAGCAAACCCATCTCAAGGAATGCGGGATTTAAAAACGATGATTCAAGCCTATCATGATGCGGGCATTTCCGTAGTGATAGATGTTGTATACAACCATATTTATTCGACTCATGATTCACCGTTTCAACAAGCAGTGCCTGATTATTACTATCGGATGAATCCAGACGGATCTTTCCAAAATGGAACAGGTGTGGGGAGCGAGACAGCCAGCGAGCATGAAATGTTTCGTAAATATATGATTGATTCTATTCTTTATTGGGTAAAAGAATATAATATTGATGGTTTTCGTTTTGATTTAATGGGCATTCATGATATTGAAACGATGCGTCAAATTCGGGAAGCGTTAGATGAAATTGACCCGAGAATTCTCACATACGGTGAAGGTTGGGATATGGGGACAGGATTGCTTCCGCTTGACAAAGCTAAAAAAGATAATGCCTTTGAATTACCTAATATCGGATTTTTCAACGATACTGAACGTGATGCTATCAAAGGCGCAGAGGTTTATGGTGGTTTGAAAGCTGGCTTTGTAAGTGGTCAAGCGACAGAATCAATTGTTGCCAAGGCAATTCTAGGAAGTAGTGAACTAGGAACCTATCTGGAGCCAAAACAAGTTGTTAATTATGTAGAAGCGCATGATAATTACAATTTGCACGATTTGTTAGCTGAACTGCACCCAGATGATGATGAATTGACTCGTACTAAGCGGATTGAATTAGCAACTGCGATGAATCTCCTCTTGCAAGGCATGAGTTTTATGGAGTTGGGACAGGAATTTTCACGTAGCAAACTAGTGGCAACTGGAGCAAATGGGAATGCCATTCAGGCAGATCATAAGCGTGCTATGAACAGTTATAACGCTCCCGACGCTGTCAATCAAGTAGACTGGGATTTATTAACTCATCATCAGGAAAGTATCAACTATATCAAACAGATGATTCATTTAAAAACGACAACAAAAGAATTTTCTTACCAGCATTATGATGACATTTACCAGCATGCCTTTGTACATTCGGCGCATTCCGGAAGCGGAATTGTCATTTTTGAAGTGAAGGATGACAATTATTACCTTGTAATTTTTAATGCAAGTGGTGATAAATACAATATTGAAGATATTGGAAATTTGAAACTTGTAGCTGGAAATAGTCGTCAAGTTAGCGATTCTTTTGTTGAAGATCTGACAGCTACAGTCTTTGAAGTTGTAGAATGGTGATATCAAAAGATGTCAAGATTTTTTCTTGACACCTTTTCTTTCTTGTGATAAGATAGAATGTGTTGGGAGTAGCTCTGCTATTCCTAAAAATAAAAAAGAGAAAAGAGAAATTTTTAAAATGGCAGTTAAAATCCGTTTAACTCGTATGGGTTCTAAGAAAAAACCTTTCTACCGTATCAACGTAGCAGACTCACGTTCACCTCGTGACGGACGTTTTATTGAAACAGTTGGAACATACAATCCACTTGTTGCTGAAAACCAAGTAACTTTAAAAGAAGATCGTATTCTTGACTGGTTGTCAAAAGGTGCTCAACCTTCTGATACTGTTCGTAACATTCTTTCAAAAGCTGGCGTGATGAAGAAATTCCACGATTCTAAATACTCTAAATAATAGAACTGCAGGTTGACTATGGACACGATTGAAAATCTTATTATTGCGATAGTGAAACCTTTGATTTCACAACCAGATGCTTTAACTATCAAGATTGAAGATACACCAGAATTTTTGGAATATCATTTAGATCTTGACCCTAGTGATGTTGGACGTGTAATCGGTCGTAAAGGTCGCACGATCTCTGCGATAAGAACGATTGTTTATTCTGTCCCAACCGAAGATAAAAAAGTCAGAATTGTTATTGATGAAAAATAAAAATGGAGCCATTCTGTACTGACCCCCAAAAGTTGGACAAATAATTATTGAAAGGATTTAGTTCTGTATTGCACAGGGCTAAGTCCTTTTAGTTTGACCTTAATTCGTTTGTTGTTGTAATAATCAATGTAGTTCACAATAGCTTGTTCAAGGTCTTCTAAAGACCTAAAGTGATTCTCATAGCCATAAAACATTTCGGATTTCAAAATGCCAAAGAAAGATTCCATCATACCATTGTCTGGGCTATTACCCTTGCGCGACATAGATGCTTGAATTCCCTTACTCTCTAGGAAACGATGATAAGAATCGTGTTGGTATTGCCAACCCTGGTCGCTATGGAGAATCGTATTCTCATAGTGTTTCTCTGTGAAGGCCTGTTTTAACATGCTCTTCACTTGTTCCAAGTTCGGTGAAGTAGAAAGATTATAAGCGATGATTTCACTGTTGAAACCATCTAAAACAGGTGATAAATAGAGTTTCTGCGTGCCATTCGGAATAGAAAACTCTGTCACATCCGTATAGCACTTTTCCATTGGCCTCGATGCTTCAAACTGGCGTTGAATGAGATTCTCTGCTTTCTTGCCAATCTCTCCTTGGTAGGAAGAATACTTCCGTTTGCGACGAATTCGAGCCGTTAAACCAAGGACTTTCATCAAACGTTGAACCTTTTTATGATTAATCACAAATCCGCGATTCCTTAATTCTAAATGGATTCGACGATAGCCATAGTTGCCTGTATGTTCATTATAAATGGCTTGTATTTCATCCTTTAGCTCTTTATCCTTATCTGGTTGATCCAGCTGTTTCAATTGATAATAGTAAGTTGAGCGAGCTAAACATGCTGTTTCAAGAAGTAAATCTAATCGAAATCCTCCTGAAACCATTTCTCTAACTGTCTCTGCCTTTCTCGCTCTAAGGCTTCGTCCCTTTCCTCTAACTCTTTTAACTTTTTTAGGTAGGCCACCTCAGTACGTAACCGTTCATTCTCCTCCTGAAGTCGCTCTAGTTCTGTCATTTCTTCCCAAGTTTTCTTCCGTTTACGTCCCATTTTAGCTGGTCTCCCTTTTGTTTTCTCAACAAGAGTATACCCGTTTTTCTTGTATTGCGCCAGCCAATTTGGAAACATTCCTTGGTTTGGGAGGGCATAATCAAGACTAACACTTCTTTGCGAACGACCTTCAAGAAGAACTTTATCAATCATTTCTTGTTTTAATTCTAGAGAATAATAACGATTCTTTCCTTTCTTGACTATTTCTATCCCGTAACGAGCAATCAAACTAAACATGTATGTCAGTGTAGAAATACGTACTCCAAATTTATTTGAGAGTTGCTTTAAGCTGATTCCTTGTTTTTTTAGTTCATAGATTTGCACTTTATCTTCATAACTCAATTTCATAATAAAATACCCCAAAAGTCAGATTTTTTCTGTCTAATTTTTGGGGTGCAGATCATAGCTTGGTCTTCTCTTTTTTGATGTTTAAGGTGATGAGAATGCGTTTCTTAAAGTTGTCAAA